>SLKR01000055.1 GCA_007134525.1 Bacteroidales bacterium
ATATAATAACAGAACTTCTTTTTTACATGTCAGCTACTTTTGTCCCTCTGGCACTGCCCCTGGCTGTATTGCTGTCGTCCATCATGACCATGGGTAAAATGGGGGAACACTACGAGCTGGTTGCCTTTAAATCGGCAGGGATATCAATAAGAAAGATAATGTGGCCTATCGTAATGATCTCATGCGTGCTGGCCATGGCAGCCTTTTTCTTTTCCAACAACGTACTTCCGGTTGCAAATCTAAAGAGTTTGTCGCTTTTGTATGACATACGGCAACAGCGACCGGCCCTGAACATAACCGAGGGGATTTACTATCACGGTATAGACAACTTCGTAATCAGGGTAGATGACAAAGAGAACAGCGGAAATATTCTCAGGGGGATAAAGATATACGACCATACCGACAGGGTGGGGAATGTAAACCTAACCCTTGCCGAGTGGGGAAGTATGGCCCTGACCCCCGATAAACGCTATATGCTGCTTACCCTCCACAATGGTACAAATTACCAGGAAGCCGGAGATGGCGGGCCTCTGCAGTCAGACAGACCATTTCAGCGGATGCACTTCGAAGAGCAGGTACGTAAATTCGACCTGAGTATGTTTGAACTGGAGCGTACCGATGAAGAACTGTTCAAGGGTAATTTCAGGATGTTGAACATCAACCAGCTGATCTTATTTGAAGACTCCCTGTCATCTCAACTTGAGGAACGCAAGAGACAACTTGTTTCAACATACATAAGAAGATTTAATTTTTTTCCGGAGGAACTTACTGCATTGGATCAAATTTATAAAGACAAAGATCCTCCACTGATAGATGTGGATTATATCCGCAACAAACCGCAGATACACGAGCAGGTTGTTATAAACAGAACTATGGGCACTATCAGGGAGAATCGTGAACATACAAGAAATGCACATGAAGATTTCAGGCAGAGGGAAAGAACGCTTGCAAGATACCAGATCGAATTTCACCGTAAGTTCACCCTTTCATTCGCATGTGTGGTCCTGTTCCTGATAGGAGCGCCACTGGGTGCGATTATACGTAAAGGAGGGTTCGGTTTGCCTCTGGTGATTTCGGTACTGCTGTTCGTGGTTTTTCATGTTACATCGATGACGGGTGAAAAATTTGTCAGGGAGGGGGTACTCGAAGCCCATCAGGGCATGTGGCTTTCATCCCTGCTGCTGCTGCCTGTGGGCATTTTACTTACAATCAAGGCAACAACAGATTCCTCCCTGCTCGATACCGACAGCTATCTACAGTATTTTGAAAAGTTCTTCAATATATTCCGCAGATCAAAAACACGATCCCAGTAACAGCCATGCGTATACTGCAGTTATGTCATAAACCACCTTTCCCTCCGTCAGATGGAGGATCCATTGCTATGAACCAGATAACCCGCGGTCTGCTTGACAGGGGTATAAGTGTAAAAGTGATGGCAATAGCTCCAAGCGGATCTGAATCCACTCTAGGGAAGGTAACCCGGAATTACATAAAGGAGACCGGATTTGAGTTTTTTCCCGTAAACACCAGGGTAAGACCCGTATCTGCATTTTTCAACCTCTTTTCGGGAAAATCATACAACATTACCCGTTTTTACTGCAGTAAGCTGGCAACCCGACTTGCAGAGCTTTTAAAACAGGAATCTTTTGACATCATCCAGCTTGAAGGCCTCTATCTTACACCATATATCCATGTGATCAGACAGCATACGGGAGCGCCCCTTCTTTTCAGGTCACATAATATTGAACACTTTATCTGGGAAAGGATGGCAGCTTCCGCTAGAAACCCCTTAAAGCGACTCTATCTGAAAATCCTTACGGCCAGGCTCAGAAAGTACGAAATGAGAACCGTGCACCAGGTTGACGGACTTATAGCAATTTCACCTGTTGACATGCGCTTCTTCGAGAAAAACGGATTCTCGCACCCGGCAGTTACCATACCGGTCGGCATAGGATCTGACATGGCAGCTTTTGAGGAAACAGTACCGGAAGCAAATACAATATTTCATCTCGGCAGCATGGACTGGCGGCCTAACCAGGACGGGATCAGTTGGTTCATAGAAAAGGTGTGGCCAATTATTAAACAGCGCAACCCGGAAATAAGGTTTGTGCTTGCAGGCAAGAACATCCCTGAACAGTTTTATAATTATCATGGGGGAAACATCATTGTAGCAGGTGAGGTTCCGGATGCAGCCAAGTTCATGCAAGAACACGCATTAATGGTGGTACCACTGCGCTCAGGAGGGGGAATGCGTGTAAAGATAGTGGAGGGGATGGCTGCAGGAAAAGCTATAGTATCTACAAGTATAGGAGCTGAAGGTATAGATTGCACACACGGGGAGAATATTCTGCTTGCCGACACTCCAATGGAAATGGCTGAATCAGTACTCTACTGTTTTTCCAATCCGGCCTTCATAAAGACACTTGGCAAAAGTGCAAGGGTATTCGCCCTGGAAAACCATTTGATTGAGCCCATCATTGAAAAACTTACCGGCTTTTACAGTACTTTTTTAGAAAACTGATTTATAATATTTGATACCTTTGCCATACCAGCAGGCTCTGATAACACATCTGATTATTTTTTATAAAACACCCGGGATTTGAGAAAGACTATATTTGTTATACTTTCCAGAATACCCTACCCCCTGGAAAAGGGTGATAAACTAAGGGCCTTTTATCAGATACGGGAGCTATCAAGGCATCATGAACTAATTATTTGCGCACTAAGTGACGAGAAGCCCCACATTCTGGCACACAGGGAGTTGGGGAAATACTCAAAAAATATTTATTTCTTCAGGCTCAGGCGTTGCGGGATCATTTTCAGTCTGGGGGGGGCTGTCTTCTCCGGAAAACCTTTTCAGACTGCCTATTTCTTCAGTAAAAGGATACGACGGAATATAATTTCTCTAATAGATAAACATAAACCCGACCACATTTTCTGCCAGCTGATAAGAACAGCAGAATATGCCACCGGAGTAAACATTGATAAAACAATTGACTACCAGGACGTATTCTCTGAAGGTCTTAGAAGAAGGCTGGAGTTTGCACCCTGGTATCTAAAGCCATTGCTCAGTGCCGAGTTCAGAAGGGTAAAAAGATACGAAAGGACAGTATTTGATTTGTTCGACAAAAAAACGATAATATCCTACCCCGACAGGGATAAAATACCGCATCCCGGAAGGGATTCAATAACAGTTATTCCCAACGGGGTTGATACAAATTTTTTCAGGCCTGAAAATTTGGATAAGGAGTTTGATATTCTATTTACCGGAAATATGGCATATCCCCCGAATGTTGACGGTGCTGAGTTTCTGGTAAAAGAAATAATGCCCCTTGTTTGGCGTGACTTTCCGGAAACACGTGTGGTCATTGCAGGGGCAAATCCAGCCCCGGGGGTAAGGGCGCTTGAGGGCAGGAATGTAATTATAACCGGTTGGGTTGATGATATCAGGGAGTATTACTGGAGATCCAGGATCTTTGTTGCACCTATGAGAATTGGTACAGGTTTGCAGAATAAAGTACTGGAGGCCATGGCAACCAGGCTGCCATGCATTACATCGCCACTTGCGAATGCCGCACTTAGGGCTAAAGACGGCAAACAGGTATTGATAGGTTCAGATAAAGGCGAGTATGCACAACATATATTATCTTTGCTGAAAGATAAGGATCTTGGCAGATACCTGGGCGAAGAAGGATATTCCTTCGTCCTTGACGGCTTCAACTGGAAAAGTACATCTGGTAAACTGGAGTCGGTCATAACGGGATAATAACACAAATAAAGATAATGCATTATAAATTTAACACAATTGAAGAGGCCATTGACGATATCAGGTCCGGCAAGGTAGTGATCGTAGTTGATGACGAAGACAGAGAGAATGAAGGTGATTTTATTGCCGCCGCTGAAACGGTCACTCCCGAGATAATCAATTTCATGGCTACACATGGGCGGGGTCTGATATGTGCTCCCATTACAAGGCAGAAATGTGAACAGCTTGACCTGGACCTTATGGTCCCCAAGAACACAGCCCTGCATGAAACCCCTTTTACAGTCTCTGTTGACTTAAAGGGGAAAGGATGTACAACAGGTATATCAGCATCAGACAGGGCAAAAACCGTTAATGCCCTCGCTGTTCAGGAAACAAAACCAGGAGACCTTGCCCGCCCGGGACATATATTCCCACTGCGTGCCCGTGAAGGCGGTGTTCTTCAAAGAGCCGGCCATACCGAAGCATCCATTGACCTGGCCAGGCTCGCCGGTCTGCAGCCTGCGGGTGCACTGGTAGAGATAATGAATGAAGACGGAAGCATGGCCAGGCTCCCTGATCTTTTCAGGATTGCAAAAAACTTTAACCTGAAGATCATCTCAATCGAAGATCTTATTGCTTACAGGGTAACCAATGAAAGCCTGATATCAAAAGAGATTACGGTCGACCTGCCGACCAAATGGGGCAGTTTTAAGCTTTCGGCCTACAAGCAGACAACCAATGACAAGATTCACCTTGCTCTTACAAAAGGAAGCTGGACTTCCGGTGAAGAAATACTAGTAAGGGTTCACTCATCATGTATCACAGGCGATATATTCGGCTCCTGCAAATGCGACTGCGGGGGGCAGCTCCACATGGCCATGCATATGGTAGAAAAGGAGGGTAAGGGCGTTGTACTATACATGAACCAGGAAGGGCGGGGCATTGGCTTGCTCAACAAATTAAGGGCATACCACTTGCAGGAGCAGGGTATGGATACAGTTGAGGCAAACATTGAACTTGGATTCAAGGCAGATGAGAGGGACTACGGAATAGGGGCACAGATACTAAGGGATCTGGGAGCAAACAAGATAAGGCTTATTACAAATAACCCTGGAAAGAAAACCGGCCTTACCGGGTATGGCATTGAAATAACAAGCAATGTGCCGATAATAGTGCCCACCTCTGAGCACTGCAAGATTTACATTGAAACCAAAAAGAGAAAGCTTGGGCATATATTCTAGAACCCTTCTTCTTCATCTCTTCGCCAATTAAACAAATCGCCCAGGTTGTCGAACTCCCTCCGGTAGAAAAATCCTATGCCCTGTGTATAAGGTGCATTTACATTAATTATATCAAAAGTATTTGACCTGTTAAATGCCTTGACCCTGAACTTGCCCTCCGGACTGAGCATAACTTCTATATTAACATCACCTATTATCTGATTTGCAGCCTGTGCCTGCTGCCCCATGGTGGAACTGTTCCCGGCAACCCCGAAGTTTCCGTCGATTATTACCCTGTCGTCAAACAGCTGTGTAGAAAGAGCTAACTCAAGCTCCTGGCTGCTGATGGCATCCCCCGGACGGTAATTTACACCTATATCAAATTCAGAACTTATCTGCGAAAGCCAGTTACTTAACTGATTAGACAGCAACTCTGAAGAAGTTGTACCAACGCCATATCCTAGCGCTGTGTTGTACTGATCGGCAGTAGCCGGCATAAAACGGTTCAGGACAAGAAGTGAGAACACCTGGCGGTTCATTTCCTGATCGGTTGTAATTGCAGTTTCTATCATTTCACGGGTTTGTTCATCTCCGCCCGGGACAACAATCTCAAAGGATATGGAGGGGTTGAAAAGTTTTTCTTCCAGAACAAGAACAGTCTCAACAGGTATCCTTCTGCGGTAGGCATCGGCTGCTTCAGCTTCACCAAGCCCTCCTGCAAACAGATCATAAAGGCTGGTTCTCAAACGATAGGCTGCTCTGAGAGCAACATCCGCATCATTAAGGTCGCCTGTCCACCTGATGTTGCTTCCCTGCTCAATACGGAAGCGTTTATTGATAATATTCTGCAGGGAAAAAAGATACTCTCCGTCCTGAATTATATAGTCACCATATATGTTGAACGCGCCCTCGGGCGATACCTCAAGTCTGAGGGCCCCGCTGCCCCTGCCTCTTATTATATCGCCAAACTGAGTGTCGAACATCAGCTGAACTTCTGCTTCGGGTGTTACTTCCAGGTCAAAATTCAGGCTTATGTAGCCGGGCAGTTCAGGGGGCACAAAACCTTCATGCTCCTCCTCCCGGTTTCTCTCAACAAACTGTATAAAGTGGTTCTCCCTTATATCACCAGTGTAGTTCAGTGGCAGTATTACCCTTGTTCCGCGGTTTGTGCGGGCCGATATATCCATTGTTATATCATTTACCGGACCGTGTATATGTGCAACCCCACTGAGGAAAGCCGCACCATGGAACAACTCGTTATGGGCAGCCGTAGTGTTGAAAATTATTGTTTCATCAGGCATTATCTCAACATCAAGACCAAAGTTTGAAAAACTCTCATGAAACACCGATCCGCCAGCAGCTGCCTGATTGCCAAGTGAGTCGGTCAGCATGAGGTTTTCAAAACGGAAAGAGTTTTCGGTGAATTCCACATCATGTTCGAAACTGTAGGTTATATTCAGGAATGGAATATGGAGTGAGGTATCGAACAGCCGGATATCACCGGTAAGCTCAGGCCTGCTGAAAGGACCCACAAGGTGCAGCCTGCCTCTTGCCCTTCCCTTAAAATCAGTAGCAAAACCTCCCAGGTATCGGTTCCACAACGACATACTGAGGTCATGCAGCTCAAGATCAAGGTCGAAATGCTGACCATTATCCCCTGCAATCAGACTACCACCAACTACCAGTGGGTGGTAGTCCTCGTCCGGATCAATGTTCACGATCCTTCCATCTACAATAAAAGCCTGCTGCTCATTGTTCCATACACTGCTAAGCTTAAAGTCCCCCAGTACCTCCCTGTTGAAGGCAAAATCACTGATGAATATCTCTGCCCCAATTCTGGGATTCCCTGAGAGTGCCGACAATGTAACATAACCATCTATCATTCCCCAAAATTCAAAATTACTGTCTCCAAGCAGAATATCAGTATATGCCATATCAAAACTGCTGAACTGCAGCTCTACCTCATCCTCCGGACTATTGCTCAAAACACCGTCAGCCATTATGTGCTGTTGCTCGTGATAGGCCATCAGGTTATAAACCTCTACACGGCCTCCGTCGTAAATAACCAGGTTATCAGGATTTATTCTCCAGAGGTCACCGTCAACATATGCCTCTGTACGAAGGAAGCTGAAGTCGAAATGATCCCTCTCGTATATATTGGCCAATCCCTCTAATACACCCCCACCGGAATCATTGTCGCCACTCTGGATCCATTCCAGCCCAAGCATCACTGAATCATTGCCCCAGATGGTACTTACCTCCAGGTTCTCCATATGTGAGTTATCTGATAACATCAGGACCTCGCTTTCCAGTTTAATATAATAAAGATCCCTTTCTCTGGAACCCGACATCTGCCACCCGGCAAAGCGGCGACCGAACAATGAAAGCATATCAGAGCTTGAATCGAAGTCAAGCCTGCCTTCTGCTGAGTCAAAATTTCCGTTCAGCCAGCTTCCTTCTGAGATCCTTAGTGATGGCAGGAATAATTCAGCAATTGTCTCTGTGTCCTTAAAGCGGTAGGAAAAGTAAAAATTCTGTTTCTCCTCCCCGACAACCATGGCATGGCTGTCTGATAACCCGAGAGAGGGAAGGAAAGCACCTGCAAACCTCCGTAAGGACCTGAAAAGTTGTGCATGGTGTATCTCTCCATGCAGGTCAGCATCAACAATATCCGAGCGTAGGCTCAGATGCTTATTATCGGCCGACCATTCGGTATTTCTGATGTAAATACTGTCAGTTGAATAGAGGGGTTGCCAGACCATTTCCACTGCAGGTAATACCGGATACTCCAGGTATTCAATATCACGTAACACGACCTCTCCTTCGAGGTCATCAATGGCCGATGCTGCTGCATTGATCTCAATCCTGGCTGAGACTACAGAGTCATAAAGGCTGTCCCGCCTGAATATATTCATTTTACTCAGGTTGGCCATGTTAATATCCGCAGTAAAATCAAATACCGGCTTTTCGCTTTCAAGGTCAACCACCCCGTTGAAGTCAAGCAGCAGATCGTCATCTTCAACCTGGAAGGAACCACTGAACCTGCGGTTAAGGAAATCTCCTGCGAGCCTGAGATTGTTATATTCTTTGCCAAGCACCTCAAAGCTCTGCACCTGGCCATCTATGTCAAGATCAAGCCCTTCAATGGTGAACCCCTTTCCGTATATACCGGAACTCATGGTAAGCCCTCCGATAAATTCATTCTCTAAAAGGCTGCCCAGGTCAAAATTCCGGGTTTGCAGGGTACCTCCGTATGTGTGAAGCTCATCTCCTTCATATTTTCTGATAATCACTTCAGCACTCAGATAACCTATTGCAGTTATCAGCTCGCCACTGGCAGAGAAGTCTGCCGGAGTTCCGCTGAACATACCTGAGAAACTGAAGTCACCGAGCCTGGCAATATACAAAGGCAGGACAGGCTCCTCAGAGGCAAAACTTTCCGGCAGACTGAATGATTCAATATCTGCCCGGTTGCTGTTAAACTCCTCCACACTCACCTCGAGTGTTGTTTCAGGAAAATCAAGAATGTTACGGATTGCCACCCTTCCTATGAATGAAGTACTCGTACCGTATCCAAGGCTTATAGGTGAAGCATTTATATCCCCGGCGTTACCTGAGATATCACCCTCTATGTAAATAATATCATTAATGCCCCTTGTTGAGGGAGCAAAGTATGCAATATCCGAAAGGTCAAGCACCGAACGCCCGAAATTAATATTATAGGTAAGACTATTGAAAAAACCGGCAAAAGAATCTGTATCAGCATCAAAACTGGCATCCAGATCAGCTAATAAGTCGCTGCTATCTGTTCTTACAACAAGTTCACTGATACCTGCACGGCCCTGTTCTACGGAAAAGATTCCTGATGCATGATTCAGCCTGAATCTATCCGACTCTACAAACGATAGGAATGCGACATCAAAATCGGCCCTGCCTCTATTAAGCTCTATCCCATTTATGTATAGTTCCAGATCATCAACAAGGAACTCCGACTGATTAAAACCCCTTACAGCAGATATTCCCTTGCTATGGTCCGCATAGCTTAACTTGCCGCCCATGATTTCAAAGGCAGGGCATCTTATCTGCCAGTTATTTCCCCTTTCATTGATATCCCTTTCTGAGAAATAATCAATTAAGAATTGGTAATTGTACAAATCCTCGCCATCATTGCGCCTTAGCTCAAGTTCAGGATTTAGTAAATAAAGGTGATTTATGGCCAGCCGGCGCGACCTCAGGCCAAGACTACCGATTTCAACATCCATTTGTTTAACCTCCAGTAAATCGCCTCCCATCTGATCCCTGACTATAACATCCTCCAGTATTACTGAACGGAAGAGCCTTATATCAACAGATCCAACACTGACCTCTGTTCGGAGCTCTGCCGAGAGATATGAGGTTAAGTGACCAACGAGGTATGACTGAACCCTGCTGTTTTGCAAAACAGCTAAGAGAAACAGCGGCAACAGCAATACTACCAGGATAATGGTCAGAAATATTTTTCGCCTTTTTTTGATACCTTTGCCCTTCGTTTTAAAAATTAATCATTCTGCTTATCAACTGGTCATGAGCATTTACATTCTGGGAATCGAATCGTCATGCGACGACACATCTGCTGCAGTTATAAAAGAGCGCAAAATCCTTGCCAACCTGATAGCAAACCAGGATGTCCATGAAAAATTCGGGGGAGTTGTGCCGGAACTGGCTTCCAGAGCCCATCAGCAAAATATAATACCAGTAATTGATAATGCCTTGAAAAAGGCAAATATAGGCAAAAATCAGATCAATGCAGTGGCTTTTACCAACGGCCCCGGCTTACTTGGGTCATTACTGGTAGGCACATCCTTTGCAAAATCCTTTGCGCTGGCACTTGGTGTTCCACTTATCAGCGTCAACCATATGCATGCACATATTCTTGCCCACTTTATCGAAGATGAGGGAAAAGATAAACATCCGCCCTTCCCCTTCCTCTGCCTGACAGTTTCGGGAGGACATACACAGATAGTAAGAGTTGACAGCTATTACGACATGCAAGTTATAGGTCAGACAATTGATGATGCAGCGGGTGAGGCATTTGACAAGGCAGCCAAGATTATGGGGCTCCCCTATCCGGGCGGACCCCTTGTTGATAAATATTCAAAGGATGGAAACCCGGATGCATTCAAGTTTCCGCACCCGAAGGTTCCGGGCCTTGATTACAGCTTCAGCGGTCTTAAAACCTCAATACTCTATTTTTTGAGAGACCAGCTAAAACGAGACCCCGATTTTATCAGCCTCAATATCAGCGACCTTTCGGCATCCATACAGAAGAACATAGTTGATATCCTGATGAGGAAAGTAATTGAAGCCGTAAGGCAAACAGGGATAAATCACGTGGCACTTGCGGGTGGCGTATCTGCAAACTCGGGCCTCAGGGATGCCTTCATGCAGAAACAGAGGTCAGGAGAGTGGGAAGTTTACATACCCCCATTTGAATATTGCACCGATAATGCAGCTATGATAGCTATTACAGGTTACTTCAAGTATCTCAGGGGTGATTTTGCCTCCCAAAGCATATCGCCATTTACCAGGTACAAGGAATAACACCTAGTCATCCCGGGCAGGTGTGGTGATCATGATAAATGGCGGCTCATCCACCTCAAAAATGGAATGAGACTCCATATCATACCTGAAATAATATGGGATATCCCTGCCATACTCCCTCTTTACGTGCTGGTTTAAAATGTGGTTAAATATCTTATCTGCATTAACTTCTCCTGAATACCAGGCAAGATCATAGACATCACTGATGTTTAAGGGATACCTCTCCGGGTCGAACACTACATTTCCGTCGCTTAGCCTCAGGAATCTTCCATCAACATAATCGCTGGTGGCATGCACATTAAAAAGCACCTGCATGTCAAAATCAGGATCATGCAGTTTCATGAACTCAAACCAGATATTATTCTCAAGTACCCTTATCTCTTCCCGGGCTATATATCTGTCTGATCCACTCCGGCCTTCAAAGTATTCTATTTCCCTGAACTCAACAAGCTCCATTTGTGCAATAATGAAAATATACGCAGGTTGCTCCAGCTCAAAGAACTCATCGAGCTCGTCAGGCCCGTAATGATTTACATAAAGCAGGTCCAGACGGTTGCGCAGTGAGTTCATAAAATGCTGAACAAAAACTGAATCATCAATAACCGTCAAAAAATCTGACTCCCGGGGGTCAATCTGCAGTAAACTGTCGGAAGGTATGCTGTCAGGATGTACCTGCGAGTAAGTAAGCATAAGCTCCGGCGGAGGGATTATCAGCACAGGGATTTCGGTTTCCTGCACCACAAAGCGGTTTGCAAGGTACAAACTGGTTGTGCATGCCTGGAGAAGGAGGGCAGCAGTGAAAGCAAACACTATATACCTGAAAAACCTCAAAATACCCTTATTTATTGCTTTTCCGTTTTAACCCTTCCTGCAATATCCCTGCCGTACTCATAACACTTACTTAATTCATCCTCATGCGGGGTGAATTTTACAAAAACTCCCTCGTCAGCAACATCCAGCTTAAGGTTGGAGAGTGCTGAGTTAATTATCTTTCCTGCCTCGCCGCTCCAACCGAAAGAGCCAAAAGAGCCCGCGATCTTTTTTCTGTCGCGGATAGGGCTCACTACTGCAAAAAGCTTGTATACAGGAAGAAGAATATTTTGGTTTATTGTGGGACAGCCAACAACCAAAGCGCTGCTTCTGGCAACTCTCATATCAAGGTCACCGAGCGACATGGTTTCTATGTCTGCAACTTCGACCTCAAAATCTCCGGCACTTTTTATACCATCCCTGATGGCCTCTGCCATACTGCCGGTATTATGGTATGCCGAAACATAAGGAATAAAAACGAAATTATCCTGGGGTGTCTGCAATGCCTCAGTTGCGTATTTCTCAGAAAGGTCAACCCACTTTTTCCAGTTGCTTGTGAGCAAGGGTCCGTGACCGGTCAGTACTGCATCTATCTCAAGCGGGCGTATCTTTTCAATGGCTTTAAGCATAAACTTACTGAAGGGTTTCAGGATCACGTCAAAGTAATACCTGAATGCATCACTGAAGTCTCCCACCCTGTCGTCAAACATATCCGGGTGAGCATAGTGGCAACCAAAAGAGTCGCATGTAAACAAAAGCTTATCTTCTTCAAGGTAGGTATACATACTGTCAGGCCAGTGCAGATTCGGGGCACTTATAAAACGAAGGGTCTTGTTTCCAAGGTCAATGATATCACCATCCTTGACAACCTTATGTCTGAAATCCTTCCCCAGGAAATCCTTCAGGTACTGTATTGCCAGACGGCTGCCGACTACTGTTGCCTTCGGGGCAATATCAAGGACATTTGCAAGATTGCCGCTATGGTCTGGTTCTGTATGATTCAGTATGACGTACTCTATCTTTGATGGATCTCCTGCCTGTTTTAGTTTTTTCAGATAAACATCCCAGAACTTCTGCTTTGAGGTTTCTATCAGTGCTGGCCTGTCTGCTTCGATATAATAGGAATTGTATGTGGTTCCGTATTTGGTTTCCATCACCACATCAAAAGTAACTATATCGTAATCGATTACACCAACCCATTTTACTCCGTCCCTGATGCTAAGCACTTCGCTGTCCGGCCTTCTTTTTCCTGTCATAAGTTCACTATTTTTTTGTCATAAAGATAACGTCTAAAATGGCGCTTTGTTTCTTACTTCCTTCGCTTTTTAAAATGTTTTGAATCCCCCCATTCACCATAGCCAATTTCACCTCCAGCCATGTGGATACGGGCTTCAAGGCATCTTTTGCATTCTTCGGCGTCCTCGTCAGTACAGGGCTTGTCTTCATACAAAAGATAGTCTTCGCGGTATAGAGACGGGGTAAGGTTAGGCATTATAATATTCGCACCGACCTTTATTGATTTCTCCCTCCCCATAGGGTCGATAGCCTGCATTGCAGTAGTAGCAGCAATATTAATATCCTTCATAAGTATACGAAGTACGGCCACCATTTTCAAACTCAGGATGAAACGTTCAGTTTTCGGAATCAGCTTGTCCCTGTAGCGATACATCGGTGTATTCTCATGTTCGATGTACGGACCCATTCCGACCATGTCAATATCGTGTTTTTTAAAAAACAGAAGGTCTTCAGCAAGGTCTTCCAGTGTCTGGAATGGCAAGCCTATCATTACACCAGACCCAACCTGATAGCCAAGCTTGCGAAGCAGATAAAGTGAGTTGAGGCGAGCCTGGTAATCATGTGTTTTGTTGCGGGGATGATATCTGTGGTAGAGTTCAGGGTTAGATACTTCTATCCTCAGCAGGTAACGGTGTGCTCCTGCGTCGAACCACCTTCGGTATGTCTGTTCACTCTGTTCTCCCAAAGAAAGTGTTATACCAAGTTCACCCTTGCTCATATCCTTGATCCTTCCGACCAAACGCTCAATGCGGCCGACAAAGTTTGCCCCGCTCCTCTCTCCGGCCTGTATAACCAGGCTTCCGAACCTGTTTTCCCAGGCATACCTGGCCGCCTGCATCACTTCATCCTCCGAAAGCTCGTACCTGTGCGCACTCTTATTTCCGGATCTTATTCCGCAGTAAAGGCAGTTTTTCCCGCAAAGGTTTGAAAACTCAATCAGCCCCCTGTAAAAGACCTTGTTGCCCACATACTGTGCCTTAATACTGGCAGCCTCCTGAAAAACCAGCTTGCGCTCTTCCTCTCCGGTTGCCAGTAAACTAACAAGATCCGACTTGTTAAGCCTCTTTTTTTCAAGTATTCTATTTACCGTTTGTGACATTATCCCTTTTTAAAACCATAAATGGCTCAATGGCTCTCTGATAAATACCATGCAGCCAGGCAATAGCCATCCCATAATTGGTAACCGGCACACCGGCGTCAATTGCAGGCCTGATTCTTCCTGCAAGCTGTTTGCGCGTTATCATACAGGCGCCGCACTGAATTATCAGAGAATAATCAGTTATTGGTCTTGGCAGCTCATTGAGCCCGGCAACAACGTCAAACTCCACCTTGCGCCTGGTGTAATCCCTGATCCACATTGGGATCTTATACCTGCCTATGTCGTCACACGCAACCTGGTGTGTGCACGACTCAAGCATTAAAACCCTGTCGCCGTCTTTCAGTTCGTCGATCATGGGTGTACCCTTTAAGTACACATCGAAATCACCCTTATGCCTTGCAAGCATGATGCTGAAACCCGTAAGCTGAACTTCCCGGGGAACTAAAGCGTCAACCTTTCTGAACATCTGGCTGTCGGTAATCACAAGTTTGGGCCTTGGGCGAAGGATATTTATGATACCCTTCAGTTCGGTTTCCTTCAGAACAAGAGCTACTGCATCATTATCAATTATATCCCTTATGGCCTGAACCTGGGGAAGTATAAGCCTGCCTTCAGGTGCCTCATTATCTATTGGTGTTACCAGTACGACAACATCATCCTTTTTGACTATGCCACCTAAAAGTGAATCAGCAACCCAGGCAGTTTCGGGCATCGCCCTTTTAAGTGAGTCAATTACATCCTCCAGATTTGATGGCTCAATAGCGCAAAACTCAAGCACATCGACTCCATAATCCTTATTAAGCCTTTCTTTCAACCTAATATCAAGGGGTACCTGGTCGGATTTGTTGTGTATTATTATAAAGGGTACTTCCTGTTTTTCAAAGGCCTCAATTATCTTTTTCTCCTCATCTTCAAACAGGTTATCAGTGACAACCAAAATGGCCAGATCGACTGTCTTGAGAGCCGCCAGCGATCTGTCAACCCTTTTTTGCCCAAGTTCACCGCTGTCGTCCATCCCGGCAGTATCAACAATTATGGCCGGCCCTATCCCGAATATTTCCATCGATTTCCTCACCGGGTCGGTTGTTGTACCCGGGATGCCCGATACAATTGCAATGTCCTGCTGGGCAAGGGCATTAATAAGGGAACTCTTGCCATTATTACGTCTTCCGAATATGCCTATGTGTGGTTTTGATTCTCTTCCTTTTGCCATTTATTCAGTAATTTGAAGTAGAATTTTCGATTTACAAAGATATGCAAATTGACATTAAGCCCTTTAAGGGACCGTTAATCAATAATATTTCCTATTTTAGCCGGAACTAAGCCCAGATTTCATACTGACCAGACGGACAGCTTGAAACATTAAACCTATAAAAATATGAACTACAGCTTTAACCCATGGCATAACGTCTCCCCGGGAGAAGGCGTACCTGAACTGGTGAACGGTATAATTGAAATACCAAAAGGCATAAGGGCAAAGTACGAACTTGACAAGGAAAGCGGACTGCTTCGACTTGACAGGGTCATTTACTCTTCAATGTACTATCCGGCAAACTATGGTTTCATACCTCAAAGCTACTGCGCCGACAAAGACCCTCTTGATATACTGATACTGGCACAGGTGGATGTCGTACCTCTGTGTATAGTGCCGGCAAAGGTTATCGGCGTAATGAGGATGCTCGACAACGGGGAAGAGGATGACAAGATAATAGCCGTAAGTGACGGCGACCCGAGTGTAAATCACATAAATGACATTTCTGAGCTTCCCGAACATCTGCTTTTGGAGCTGGAGAACTTTTTTGAGGACTACAAGAAGCTTCAGAACAAAACTGTGGAGGTAGAGAACTTCATGAACAAGGAGACTGCCCTTCAGATACTGCTTGACAGCCTGGAGCTTTACAAGGAGAAATTCGGTGGCTGATATGGGTAAATGTATTAGTAAAAAAACTTATGAAATATAATTGTGCACTTACGGTTGATTGTGTGGTATTCAAAAATGACAGTATTGTACTTATAAAACGCAAAAACCCACCGTTTCGCGGACAATATGCATTGCCTGGCGGATTTGTTGACGAAGGCGAAACTGCTGAATCAGCCTGCATTAGAGAAGCACGGGAAGAAACCGGTCTTGAGGTTAGTAATCTTACCGTGATTGGTGCCTACTCAAATCCCGGACGCGACCCCAGGGGACGCACAGTGTCAATTGCATTTATGGCAGAAGCCGACCTGTCTAAGCTTAAGGCAGGCGACGACGCTGCCGAGGCCGAACTGGTAAAGAACTGGCAGGATCATCAAATCGCATTCGACCACAGAAAAATAATCGAGGATGCACTTAAGATTCTCTCTTATAAATAGAGCCTCACACCTCCATTTAGCTTTATCTGGTCAAATCCGCTGAAAAAGACCTTGCCTTCCGCAAAGATTGAAATAAAACCCATGTTGAACTCTGCACCTGGGCCAAGTCCAAACCCAAACTCAGAATCGGAAGTGTCAAGTTCAGGCAGGTCTCCTGAAACACTTGCATAATGAAGCCCTCCCGCACCAATAGCATAAAAAATCAGATTCCGGCCCTTGTGGAACAGAAAATGCAGATTTGCATTTATTTCCATCCCTGTAGATGAGAGTTCCTCCTCCATTACCCATTTGTCTTCAATGATCCAGTATGTAAGGTCAGCACCCAGCCTGGTGCTTTCACCAAGGAAGTATGTAAACCCTGCTCTTAGCCCTGGCTCCTCCAGGTCAAGCCCGTATGACAAGCCGGCATTGATCCCGAACTGCCCAGGCTGAAAGTTTGCCTGGCCATTTGCAGGGTTAATTGAAATTAACAGCAAAAGTGCAATTGCCCATAATGAAAGAAGTATTTTTCTCATAACTAACAGTTAGTTTTAAGGTTTAACATAATATCAATTCTGTTGTTCAGTTCAGGACCCCGTTCTGACGGAAAACCTCTGAAATGAAAAGCACCTGATACAAGATCGCATTTGTCCAGTAGGGCCAGTCGTGTCTGCCCGGCCTTTCTATGTAATCATGCGGAACACCGTCATCACTAAGATTACTGTTCATCATCCGGTTGGCCTCCAGTAAAAAGTCGTCAATGCCGCAGTCAATTATCAGTGGTATCCCGTTTTCCTTCATCAGGCCCGTCATATTTGAAACAGAATGCTCACTTAAAAAATCCGGATCAGTGTGTTCACTGCCAAGAACTTCTGATATCCTTTCCATAAAACCCCTGATGTTCTCCTCCGGCATGTTCCATCTGCCCGCATCAATATCAACCGCCCCGCTCATACTACCGGCAACCGAGTACAAACCCGGATTTCTTGCCGAAAGATAGAGGGCGCCATGACCGCCCATTGACAATCCTGTGATGGCCCTTCCGTCCCGCCCTGCCACAGTACGAAAATTGTCATCAATGAATGAAACAACTTCGTACGATACAAAGGTTTCAAACTGGCTCTCAGGGTTCCATGGGCTGTCAATATAGAAACTGAAAGGATCCCCGTCGGGCATAACGAATATAATACCATACTGGTCAGAAAGGTCATGGATTAGGCTATCCCTCACGGGATCCTCTGTCCAGCTGCGGTTATTACCTGTAGCCCCGTGCAGGAGGTATATGACCGGATAATCTGCCTGTCCGGCCTGATAGCTGCCAGGCAGTACAACCGTAACCCCAAGTGTCCTGTCCATTGATTCGCTGTAAACTTCATGAAACTCCTTGGCGGCGGCCTCATTTGCTGCTCTCTCACTGCATGAGGATAGCATGACCACAAGTAATAGAAACAGTAGTGCTTTCATTATAATGAATTTTAATAATACACTGATCTCAGATAAAGTTAAATAATTTTTCCTTAAGCCCTTTGTTTTTCTAAGCAAAATCATCAATGTATGAACAAATCCACTTTACAACGGTTTAAAGGTTAGAAAAGGATTTATTAACACAAAACAATAGGAAAATGAGCAAGCATTTTGCATTTGCATACTGGGAAGGCAATCTCCCGAAAGGTAATGGAAAGTATACCCTTAAAACAAGCGGTTATGAAGGCTCACTTAAGTTCTCCTCACGTTTCGAGGATGATAAGAGTGCATCCAGCCCGGAAGAGTTGATAGGAGCAGCACACGCAAGTTGTTTCTCAATGGCCCTGGCGCATGCCCTTGACCAGGCAGGTTTCAGCCCCGAAAAAATTGAAACAGCGGCCGAGGTAACTCTTTCCAAAGTTGAGGGAGGCTTTAAAATATCAGGTGTTCTGCTGAAGACCAAAGGCAAGGTAGACGGTATAGATAAGGAAAAGTTCCTGGAAATTGCCGGGCAGGCAAAAAAAGGCTGTCCTGTTTCAAAAGCCCTGACAGGAACAGAGATATCCCTGGAAGCTGAATTATTGACCGGGTCCTAGTATGTCCAGGTAGTCTACCAGGTATATTATTGCGGCCATAGCCCCACTTCCAAGCTGCATCTCACGACGGTTTACCTGGTCGAAGGTATCATTTGCTGAGTGGTGCAGGTCAAAATACCTTTGGGTGTCAGTTATAAGCCCTGCCAGGGCCATATCATAATAATTTTTCAGGGGTGCTATGTCGACCCCGCTTCCGCCTGCAAATATTTCATGCATGCCCCATGGAGTGAAATAGGGCAGCAGGCTTTGCAGTGCCTTCAGTTTTTCAGGGCTTGCATCCACAGAGAATCCCCTTGGAGTAAAAGCTCCGCGGTCTGACTCTATTGCGAAATAGTGCTCCTCGCCATTCAGATAGGCCAGGTCGGCATACTTGTTTCCACCTCTCTGTGAGATCTCCTCGTCCATGAACATCACTGCCCTTATTGTGCGCTTAGGACGTATTCCTTCCTCCCTGAATATCCTAAGCACATCAATTGACTGCATGCATCCGGCTCCGTCATCGTGTGCACCCGGGCTGTTGTCCCATGAGTCCAGGTGCCCACCTACTGTAATTATCTGTCCGGGTAACTCTGAACCCCATATTTCACCAATTACATTGTATGACAAAACATCAGGCCGGCGGTATGGAGTAGTCCGCAGATAAATACTCAGTCCGGAGTCACCTGCAAGCTGCCTGCGGAGGACCTCTGCGCCTGCAGGGCTAACTGCCACAGAAGGGATGTTCCTGCCTCCTACCTCATATCTGGTAACGCCTGTATGAGGATAGTCATGCCCGGCTGTTGTGGCCGACCTGACAATGGCAGCCACAGCTCCGAAAGAAGCAGCCGCAGCCGGGCCCCTGAAACGCAGTCCGACAAGGTCGCTGTATACATCAAAAGTATTGTAATGGGCATGATTCGGCTTCCGGTTGAAGAAGACTATCTTATCCCTGACCCCCTCTTCACCAAGCTCTTCAAGTTCCTGAATATTTGAAACTTCAACAACCGGTGCCGAAACTCCGTCGGGTCCGGTGCCGACCGATAGCCCCAATGCTATCACATTCAGCTGAGTATTACCATATTTTGAGGAAACTATCCTGGCTATTTCAGGTTCTCCCCTTTTCCAGTTTGGCACCATTACCTCCTGAAGGTAAACAGTGTCAAGGTCCATTCCTGTCATTATCTGCCGGGTAAATTCTACGGCTGCTGCTGCTTCGGGAGAACCGCTTATCCTGCCTTCAGTGGTCTCACACAAAACCCTGAGGTTTTCATATGCAACATCAGATGAAAGGGCATTTGAAAATATCGCATCCACTACCCTCTGCTGCGAGTATAGGCAGTTATGACCCGCCAGTAAAATCAAAATCAGAAGTAACTTTCTCATATAGTTATAACCTATTTTAAAACTTCAAAACTTTTCTTTTTTTCTTCAAGTGCCTTACAAATATTATCAAGCTGGCTGCTTTCGCGCAGGTTGAATGTAATTGTCACCAGAACAAAGCCAACTGGTACTGTAGTTATGGAACGCTCATGTGCAATGTCATTGATACTCGCGCCAAGCCTTACAAGAATACCGATAATCGATTTCAGCTCGCCCGCTATATCAGGTATAAGTACAGCTATCCTTGCCCTGAGGCCCTCCTCCATCATGCCTTTCTCCAGAATCTGCTCCAGAAGCCCCATATAGATATTACCGCCGCTTATAATAACACCTACATTCCTGTCTTCAAAACCGGCCTTTCTGTGAAGCACTGCAGCCATTGCAGCAGCGCCAGCAGGCTCTGCAAGCAGTTTTGCACGCTGAAGGATAAGGTATGTAGCATGTGCTATCTCGGTATCATTTACTACCAGGATATCATCAACATATTTCCTGACCCCCTCAAATGTAAGATCCCCTGGAGTCTTTACAGCTATTCCGTCGGCTATGGTCTGCATACTGGTAAGCCTGTCGGGCCTGCCTTTCTCCAGTGATCTTTTCATTGACTGGGCACCCTCGGCCTCAACTCCTATTATCCTGATATCCGGATTCATCTCTTTGAGGGCTATGGCAACACCTGTAATTAAGCCACCACCACCCACCGGAACCAGCACATCATCCAGGGTATCGCTTGACTGGAAAAGCTCCAGCCCGATAGTTCCCTGTCCGGCAATTACATCAGGATCATTAAATGCGTGTACTATCACAGCACCGCTTTTTGCGGCAAATTCCGCTGCTGCACTCATCGCATCGTCGAAGGTATCTCCCTCAAGCACAACTTCGGCACCGTAGCCCCGTGTAGCAATAACCTTCAGGGGAGGGGTAAATACAGGCATAAACACTGTTGCCTTTACCCCCAGCATACGGGCCGCAAAAGCAACCCCCTGGGCATGATTTCCGGCTGAGGCACAGACCACCCCGTCCTTTAGCCCCTGCTTGTCGAGGCCGGCAATCCTGTTATACGCTCCCCTTACTTTAAATGAGCCAGTAGATTGCATATTCTCGAGCTTCATGAAAACATTCGCGCCCGATATAGCCGAGAATGATTTACTGTGCTCAAAAGGGGTATTCTTTACGATACCCTTCAGCTGTTTTTGGGCCTTTATAATATCTGAATAGCCGGGAAGTCTTGACATGGTGCAAAGGTAAACATATTTATGCCTTTTTTTTCAGAATTGCACCAGGAGCCATAAGCCCAAGGCTTACCCCCCTGGAAAATAAAAACAGAATCAGTGCAAGCCAGAGTGAGTTATTTCCGAGAAAAGGAAGGCTTAAATAGTAAACAGGGAAATAAATCAGTACCGTGGATATCAGCATTGAATTGCGCATCTGTACCGATGCAGTAGCTCCGATGAATATCCCGTCCCAGATAAAAGCCGAGAAGGAAATTATGGGTATAAGCACTATCCAGAACAGATAGGGCTCTGAAGCAGAAAGCACCTCGGGATTGCTTGTCATCAGCCCGAGTATTGCCTCTGCCCATAAAAGGTATACAATGGTAAACAACACAGCTATACCACCACCCCAGGCGAACAGGTAGCGAACGGCAGTTCTCAGTGCACCGCTGTTTCCCGACCCCGTAAACCTTCCGGTCAGGGCCTCCGCAGCATGAGCATAACCGTCGACCAGGTAAGAGAAAAACATAAAAAACTGAAGAAGCAGGGAGTTAACCGCCAGTAACGTATCTCCCATTGAAGCAGATTTGGCGGTAAAGAATGACAAGGCCGCTATAAGGCATAGTGTCCTTATGAAAATGTCCCGGTTAACGCTGAAAAACCTTGACAGAGCCAGACTGTTCCAGAAAATGCGACCGTCATAAAATCTGAAGAAACGGCCATAATATCTGTGCAGCAAAAACAATGCCAGCAAAAGGCCTGTATATTGGGCAAGGAGTGTTCCCAGAGCGACACCTTCGGAGTGCATTCCAAGCCACCGCACAAAGACCAGGCTAAGTATGATATTGGCCATATTTACGCAAACTGCAATTATCATTGGGATACGGGTGTTCTGCATCCCAATGAACCATCCTGTAAGGGCATAAAGAGCAATGGTAGCAGGGGCGGCATATATCCTTATATGAAAATATTGCCGTGCATATGTTTCGACCTCCTGACCGCTGTCCACCAGCCAGAATGCGATTGATGACACCGGGAACTGCAGAATTATAAGCAAAAGGCCTGCTGAAAAAGCAAGTGTCAGTGGTCTTGCAAGGTTTATCATAACCTGTGCAAAATTCCTTCTTCCAAATTCCTGGGCTACAAAACCACTGGTGCTCATCCTGAGAAACCCAAAGCCCCAGTAAATAAAGTTAAAAATCATACTTCCAAGGGCTACTGCACCTATATACACCTTATTATCAAGGTGTCCCATCAGAGCCAGGTCAACCGCTCCAAGAAGTGGCACCGTTACATTGCTTATTATATTGGGGACTGCAAGCTGCAGTATGCGCCGGTTCATCCTAAAAAGAAAATAATTGTATCAACCCCTGAGCATTAACAGGATGCAAAGAAAGTGAATTTTCAGACAAATAAGGTTTTTCATTAAATTTGATAATTAGGGCGAAAAAGTAATACAAAAGATAATTCAAATGGAAGTTGAAAGGATTTTCAGAAACAATAGGAAGTGGGCAGAGAAGATGGCCAGTACTGACGGGGATTATTTCAATAGACTTGCCAGGGGACAGAACCCGGATATACTTTATATAGGATGTTCCGACAGCAGGGTATCGGCAGAGGAGATGATGGGCCTTCATCCCGGCGAGGTCTTTGTGCACCGCAACATTGCCAATATGGTTCCAAATACCGACCTTAATGTAATGTCGGTAATAAATTACGCTGTAAGATACCTGAAGGTAAGTTCAATTGTAGTATGCGGCCATTATAAGTGCGGAGGCATACATGCTGCTATGATGCAGGAAGACATGGGCATACTGAACCCATGGCTCAGGAATATAAGGGATGTTTACCGCCTGCATAAAAGTGAGCTCGATTCGATAAAAAATACGGAAGCCAGATACAGAAGGCTAGCTGAGCTAAATGTAACGGAACAATGCATAAACGTGATAAAAACTGCCGTGGTACAGGAAGCTTACTATGACAGGAAGCTTAATGTGTATGGCTGGGTTTTCGATATAAGCAGAGGTCATATTATTGACCTTGAGATTGATTTTGAGGGAATACTAAGGGACATTATGGATATTTACAGGATTAACCGGAAA
>SLKR01000073.1 GCA_007134525.1 Bacteroidales bacterium
ATTCTTTTAGTATAAAGCAGCCTTAACGGGCATCATCCGCCACAATTTTGATCAAATCACCGGCTTCTACCCTGTCATTCAGGCTCATGTTATTCAGAAAAGCGAACTCCTGCATTTCAGCCTCTCCGATACCAAAGTGGCGAAGCGCATCGGCCAGGGTTCCGGTCTGTGCAACTTCCCTGATCCTGATCCTCCTGGGATAAACTTCAGTTTTATCACGATCGGTTAGTTTTGAAAAACCATTCATGCTCTCTTCAAAGCGTCGGCGGTAGGTGTCAAAATGTTCCCGAAGTGACAATCCGTGGAATGCATAATAAGTGCCATTATCATCATAGAAATAAGACAAAACCGAAATGGTTTGTTTTGCCCCGGTTTGCTGGTTCTGAGACTCCTGGGTGGAGCGTGTTACAAAAACCGGCAGACCGTTTATAGTTCTTCCTGAGCTTTCCTCCACGTTAAGGTTAAGACGCTGAAGGGTTTCCCGGGCCGCCTCTTCCAGCGAGGGACCTTCCGCAAAAGTAAATATCATCAGGGCCTCTCCGTCCTCAGGGGAGATGGTGACCTGCAGGGGGGAGTTTTCCAGTTTCCAGCTTGCCGGAAAAGAAAAGAAAAATTCGAGCTCAGGATGATAGAATGTATTCCCTTCCACGTAGCCCTGGCGGGGATCTTCCCCGTAAACCATGCCGTCGATCATCTCAAGATAACTATTCCTGTTTACTTTCCAGTCAGGACGATCAAGGCTGTCCTTCCACTCCCTGGCCATATGGGTCACCGTGTTGTGTCGGTCGCCGGGGTTGGGGTGAGTGGAGAGCAAGGTGGGTATTCCAGCCTGTTCACTGGCTATTTGCATGCTTTCCAGCAGGGTAAAAAATTCCGCAAATTTTTCACTGTCATAGCCAATTTTAGAGGCATATTCAACCCCGAGGGCATCGGATTCCCGCTCATCATCGCGGCTGTATTTCAGGAACAAGAGTTGCATTCCCGCCATGGCATAGGCCCCATACTCACGGAACTCCTCAAAAGCAATCATTCCGCCGACCAGCAATACCTGGGCAAGCTGCTGCTTTGATTGCCTGCTCACGGAATGCCTGGCGGTAATGTGACCCATTTCGTGGCCAAGTACTCCGATCAGTTCGGCTTCATTGTTAAAATGCGCCAGTATACCCCTGGTAAAATATACATACCCTCCCGGCACAGCAAAGGCATTCACCACATGGGTATCCAGGATACGGAAATGGTACTCAAGATCAGGGCGGTGCGAGATCTTGCCCATTTCATTGCCTTTTTCTTCAATGAATGCCAGCAGGGCTTCATTCTCATACTCTCCGAATACGCTAATAATCTGGGGGTCATACTCCAAACCCATCTGAATTTCCTGCCGCTCAGAAACAAGCATCAATTGTCGCTTGCCGGTCACCGGATTGATCGCGCAGGCAGGGAGAATCAAAAAAGCAATCAATAAGAGGAGAAAGCTGTTTGTCCGTCTTTTATTCATTGGGATGTTTTTTAAAGCGGTTACATTGACTTGACTATGCAATATAACGATTTGTGGCGAGAAATCCCTTATAAACAAGAGTTAAACGGTCAGTTACAACTTTTCTTTTTTATGTATACCCTGTAAATACTGGTGTTTTGGAGTGTCCGTTTTCCCAGTTGGCAATTTGCTTATACTTGTCACAAAAAACACACCTGCTACGACATATAAATAAAGCATATAATCTTTGGAAGATTTCAGGGAAATTTATCGGGGCAATTATATCTCTTTATACAGAACGGCAAAAAAAATGCTGGGCAATGGCTATGATGTGACAGATATTATCCAAGAGGTATTTATTGATTTCCTTGACAAGTCGAGAAGTGGAGACCAAATAAAACACCCGGGGAGTTGGCTGTATCGCGTAACACTCAACAAATGTGTGGATCTGCTGCGCAAAAATAACAGGTTCGCGGATTCAGAGGCATCAATGGAAACTTCAATTGAGTGCAATCAATTGGAAAACAACGAAGAAAAGGCATTGATTGCAGAGTGTCTTTCTGCATTAAAGCCACATGAAAGAGAATTATGCGTGTTATACAGTGAGGGGGTGAGTTATAAAGAAATGGCCAAAATAACCGGGATTCCATTTTCATCCATAGGAAAAACTTTATCGCGCACATTAAACAAACTGGAAAACAAACTCAAGGAAAAAGGTTATGAAATGTATAGATAATGAGCTTCTGCAATGCTTTCATGATGGCGAATGCCTGCATGAAGAAGCCCAAAGGGTAGGGCTGCATATGAGTACCTGCCCGGATTGCCGGCAAAGGTATGAACAGCTGCAAAGCAGGGTAAAGGCAATTAAAAGTTCATTAAATAGGTTATGCCCTGAGGCCATAGAAATACCACCTGTGAAACTTCACGAATCCGCAAGAGAACATATCTCATTTCGCCGGAAATACCTCTTACCATTACTGGCTGCTGCCAGCTTATTGCTGTTTATTTTGGTTTTTAATAAAAAAGAAAAGAACAACATATCTGGTGACCAAATGCTGCATACCTGTTTCATTTCAGAACTGGATGCCAATAAACCTATAGATGAGCAGGAATTCAGTTTTACGGTTATCTCACCCGATGGGATAGTTTCTGAGCACATTGCCAGATAGAGCTAAAGAGTCCGGGTTAAAACATTCACACAAAAAAACCGCAATCATGAAAAAAATAATAATTGTTCTTGCCATTATGCTAACGTCCACTGCATTATCGCATTCTCAGACTATGCTTGATAAATACAGATCAGGAACTATAAACCTTGTACCTGACCCGGATTATGCCCATGGAGTTGATTGGGACAGGGCCCTTAAAAGCTGGAATGATACAATGCTCGGACGGTGGGTTGGCGACCGGAAGTCACTAACGGTAACACCGGATGGCTCAGCTATTGTAAGCCATCATTTTCGTGATTTCTATACGGTGTTTTCTCCCGGGGGAGACTTTACCGGCGAAATGCAGGTGAAAAACCAACAAGGACGGCCTTATCGAAGCCTACCGCACTTGCATGGTGTTTTGGATGGCCGTATCCTGTATTCCGGATTGGATAAGATGGGTAAGATGTTGTGTTTTAACCGGGATGGGGATTTGATCAAAACCCTGCACCTTGATTATGCAGCCCGGCAGATCATTCCGCTGCCCGGCGAGAAACTTGCACTGGTAGGATGGGTTTTATGGAGTGACAGAGTAAGGGAGTTTGTTGCCATTGTTGATTATGAAACCAATGAGGAACAAATTATCTGGGACCATTTTGACCCGAAGTCGTTTTCACCGGGAGCGGCAAGGCACATGTTTCACTACGAATATTCATTCAGTGAGGGCGGTATGGTCAGTTGTTCCACAATGCCTTTTATAAGGGCTGCAGGGATGTCTCACCCGCCAATTATCGCCAGTGTAGCTGACAAACTGATTGTAACCGTTCCAGAAACCGGACAGATACTAACATATGATCTTAATGGGAGGCTTGTTTCCAGCCAAACCATAGACTGGGCGAAGAACCATGTTCCTGTGGAGGAGCAAAAAGAGATTCAGCGTAAAGCGATTGAGCGGTACCGGAATATAACAGAACCCCGGTTTGCTGCCTGGGCATCACCTGAAGAAAATCGAGCGGCCCGTGATTATTTCGTGAGGGAGATGGAGAAAGACCTTGCAGACATCAACCAGCCCATACCAATGCCATTATTTTCAACGCTCATTAAAGATTCTGATGATAACCTGTTGTTCTTTGAATTCCCCAAAGAAGAGGGCGTCAACAGCTTTAATGTCTGGATATACAGTAATGGTGGGCAATTTGTGGCACAGAGCAGCTTTCGGGTACAAGACTATGAGTTGGAGATCAAGCCGTCTAAAATGGTTTTTCATGACGGCTATATATATGCACTTGCAAAGAAAAAAGGAGCAGAAGGTGTGCCACTACGGGTGGTTCGATTTCTCATGGAATAAAAAATCCAAATACTTGCCTGGGTCAGTCCTGGAAGCTAAGGAAAGATCTGATCAAAAAGATCACATCATGGGTTTTGGTTTTCCTGCCATAATATGCCAATCTGATTCCTTTAATACAATTCGCAGGCAAATATTATCTCTTTAGTTGATAATCAGTTATTAATACCCTCGTTGGTATGTTCAGGCGTGTAGTTAATTTTCGAATCATCTCAACTGTTAATCTTCGTTTCCGATTTAGAATCTCTGAAACCCTGCTTTTTCCGCCTATTGTATCTGCCAAATCTACTTGCTTTAATCCCATCTCCTTCATCCTTATCTTTATCGCTTCTATTGGATCAGGGGTGTCAACAGGGTAATGCTTCTTCTCATATTCATCTGTCAGCAAGCCTAGAATATCAGCCTCATCACTCTCCAATGTGCCAAATTAGGTGATATACTATCGTCAAATGATACTAAGAAGTCAATGTCACTGTTATCTCTGAATTTGGCATCAGGTAAAAATGATCTGTGTATTTTCTCCACCGCAATGACCGTAAAAATCACCAATGGTCAATACACCGCTGCAGTCTTCCCACAGGTCTTCCTTTTTGAGTTTGAACATATCCATAGCAAGCTTACATGCATATATTTCACCGCCACCGGCCGTGATCATTTCAAGAAACTCATCCACGGGCGGAATATCCAGTTTTTCCATTTGTTGTTTCATCATGGCTGAAACACCGGCCTCAACACCAGGCAGCATCCCCAGGATGGAGGGAAAGGGCAGTCCGCCGGGCATGCGCATGGCAGGGTTCCCAACGGTGGCTGTATGGATTTTATTCATTTGTTTTCGGGTAATGGCATCCAGCCCGAAAAAAGTAAAGAATACTTTGGCTTCTATCCCCTCCATGACTGCACCATTTGCCATAACCAGTGTGGCATATACATCCTCGATGGTCCCTTTGGCACATATTATGCAAACCTTCTTCAGGGGTTTTTCATTGATTTCTTTGTTCATCGGTTTAATTGTTTAGGGTTATACACAACTTGATGGTTTTGGTATGCCGGCTATTTTGGAAGAATATTTCAATGGGCCTCCGGGAAACAGTTTATACAGTCCCTTGATATCAGTAATGCCTGATTTGCCAACCTTCCTGATAGTTAGCTGGGTGCCTTGTGCGTGCTGTTCACGCAGATAGTCGATTACTTCAAAATGTTTATCAGTAAGATCTATGCCAATTTCATTGGCTATTTCCCCGGCAATTTCCTTTGTCCATTGTTCGGGGTTTTCAAGATACCCCTCCTGGTCTACATCAACAGTATTTCCTGCAATCGTTTTTTGAACCATAATTGTTTACATTTTAATTGTTTGAATGATTATTGATTTTTGAAAAGTTCTTCAGAAAAGTGATCATAAAGCCCATGGCAGACTTCATTTCCCGGCTGTTCATCTCCTTCATTACTTTGAACAGGGAATAAGACGGCGGGTCCCCCTGTTGACTTTCGTCCATTGCCTGCACTGCGTTGTTTACCGTTTTGAGCAATTCAGGGCGGGTTAAGTTTTTCAATGTATGCATTAGAGGAACAATATTCCGGGAGAGGATCCGGAGGTCTTCCGGGGTGAATCCGGTAACGATATTGTCTGCCAGTACTCCCATTTCCCTCGCAAACTCAAAGTATCCTTTCTTTTCGAGCAGGTGGAGATTTTTGGTAAACTCAATGATGAGGTCGTTTAAAATGGGAGAAGCATCCTGTTTCAGGTCCATCATACTATCAACCAGGGCCAGCATTTCATTGAAATTCCGGATGTTTTTCAACAGGTTTACACCCAATTGTCTGAGCTGGTCAGGATCAATCTCAATATCCTGCTTTTCCAGTTCTATTACCGAGTCGTTATATACCTCTTTCCCTATCAGAGATAGGTCGGCAACCAGGTCATCGGTGGCCTCCGCCCTGAGCCTTTGTTGGTTTACATGGTCAAGTACCTGGTCCAGCTTTTGTTCCAGGGTGTCCATTCTTTTGATTATATTTTTTTCATCCATAAGAATTAATATTTTGGGGTTCCCTTCAGCTTACCACCTTTCGTTTTCCTGCCATTGTCATCTCTGATTCAACTGGTAGTTCCTTCCCCTTAAGCAGTATATGCCAGTAAATCCATCTGAACATAATTTTCCCATAGTGATTGAAGCTTGTGTTTTTAAGCAGATCAAATGGCCCGATACCTGGCAGGGGGAAAGTACCGGGAAGGGGTTCGGTCTCGTAGTTGAAATCGATCAGGGCGCCCTTGCCGTAACCGGTCTCAATGTAACAGTTGGCATGACCATCAAAGCTGGCAGTCATCCGGCGTCCCTCGATGACGCTAAGGAGGTTTTCATAAACAATATCTGCTGAGAAATGTGCCACAGAGCCTGCTTTGGAAGTGGGCAGGTCAGCCGCATCTCCGAGAACGAAAATGTTTTTGTAAGCTTTGGATTGAAGTGTATGTTTATCTGTGGGGATATAATTCAAATCATCTCCCAGGCCGCTACGGCGGATCATTTCTGATCCCATATTCATCGGAACGATGGTTAGTAAGTCAAAAGGGACTTCCTGTTCATCATAAGATACAAGGGCGTTTTTCTCGTTGTCAACTTTTTCGATATAGAAATCAGTCACTACCTTGATATTCTTTTCAGTCAGAAGCTGACTGAGCATTTTTGTCGCAATTGGTTTAGTGAAAGCTCCCGGTAAAGGTGTTACAAGTGTAATATCCACTTTGTCGCGAATCCCCTTTTCTGAGAAAAATGCCTCTGCCAGGAACACGAACTCCAACGGTGCAACCGGGCACTTAAATGGGATTTCGGTGATTGCAACCACAAGCTTGCCGCCCTCCCATGATCTAAGATATTGCTTCAGTGCAAGGGCACCCTCCAGGGTATAAAAATCAAAAATGTTTTTGTACCAGTTCGGTCCTGCCAGTCCCGGGGTTTCATCCGGCCGGCTGTGGGCTCCGGTGGCAACTATCAGGTAGTCATATTGCAGCACCCTTCCTCCGTCCAGAATAACTTTATTCTCTTCGGCCTCGATTTTTTCAATGTCAGAGAA
>SLKR01000026.1 GCA_007134525.1 Bacteroidales bacterium
CGAATATTTTCCAGCAAATGCCGGGGGGGTACTTTTTCAGTATCATTTTCTTCATTCTCCTTGCCATTGCCGCTCTGACCTCTTCTATCAGCATTCTTGAAGTTGTGGTTGCATATGTAACGGAAGAGCTTAAACTTAGCAGGAGAACAGCCACAATTCTGGCAACGGTTGCCGCAGCTGTAGCCGGAGTTTTTTGCACGCTTTCTTTCGGGGCTCTTGAGGGGTTCACTTTCTGGGAACTACACGTATTTGCCCTGCTTGACTTTACTGCTTCCAACCTTTTACTGCCTCTCGGAGGCCTTCTGATAGTGCTGTTTGTGGGATGGTATATGAAACGCCCGGATGTATTGGATGAGTTGTCAAATTCCGGCAGCCTTAAGGTTTATCTATTCAAAGCACTGATGTTTGTACTGAAGTTTATAGCACCGGTGGCAATAGCAATTGTGCTTTTCGACAGTTTAGGAATAATCTAAATAATCTATTTGCAAATGATTGACACACAGGAACAAACAACTGCCGGAATTGAGGAAACGATTAGCTCTGCCGGGTCATCTTTCCTGGATAGCATTAACAATGTAATATCGATGTATAATGAATATGTGGGAGGCTACCTCCTGCTGTTCATTCTTGTACCTGCAGGAGTATACTTTGCATTCAAGTTCAGGTTTCTGCATGTCAGGAAGTTCTGGCACTCTTTTGCAATACTCGCAGGCCGGTATACAAAGAAGGGTGAGTCAGGTGATGTTAATCACTTCAAGGCCCTTACCACAGCACTATCGGCGACTGTAGGTACCGGTAATATAGTAGGTGTGGCGCTTGCGATCTACTGGGGAGGCCCCGGTGCGGTATTCTGGATGTGGGTAACCGGTTTTTTCGGTATGATGCTTAAAATGGTGGAATGCACCCTTGGCCTTAAGTACAGAAGGTTTAATCCTGATGGCACGGTTTCGGGAGGACCGATGTACTACATGGAATACGGTCTTAAGGACAAACTGGGCAAGCATGCGAAGACCCTGGCCCTGATCTTTGCCGGAGCTGCAGTGCTTTGCTCCATGGGTACGGGTAATATGGCCCAGAGCAATTCAATGACAGATATACTCAACTCCACATACAGTATTCCGCAATGGTTAAGCGGTCTTGTTATAACCGGACTGGTGCTGCTTATTATTGTTGGCGGTCTTAAGCGAATTGCTGAAGTTACATCCCGCCTGGTCCCATTTATGGCTGTCATATACTTTATTGCAGCCGTGGTGGTGGTGATCCTGAATATAGAGAACCTCGGACCGGCTATAAACCTGATATTTACCGATGCCTTTACAGGTACTGCCGCGGCGGGCGGTTTTGTCGGTTCGGCTTTTATTCTAACCCTCACAATGGGTGTAAGAAGGGGTCTGTTTTCCAACGAGGCCGGGCAGGGATCTGCAGCAATGGCCCATGCTGCTGCAAAAACCCGCTATCCTATGCGAGAAGGCCTGGTAGCAAGTCTTGAACCGTTTATAGATACTCTTTTTATATGTACACTTACAGCGATAGTTATTATCATGACAGGTGCATGGTCGCACGATTCAGCTGAGGCTGGCGTATCACTTACGGTGCTTGCTTTTGAACTTGGGCTGGACAAGATCAGCCTCGGATTTATGGCGTCACATATAATAGCTGTAGGGCTGATGCTTTTTGCCTTCTCAACCATTATTTCCTGGTCATACTATGGGTCAAGGGCAGCTCAGTACCTGTTCGGTTTCAAAGCGATAAAGAAATACTATTACGTATATGCCGTATTTGTTTTCCTTGGTTCGATATGGGGTCTGGAACTTGTCTGGAATTTTGTCGATATGGTTATCACATTTATGACTATCCCCAACCTTATAGCCATTCTGCTTCTGACTCCGGTAATTAAGAGGGAGATAAACGACTATTTCAGCATGCCTGACTATAACCAGAGGAGCTGATAATAAACGGTAACAGAATTGCGTTAATGATCCCCGGTGTGAATGCATGCCGGGGATCAGTCTTTTGTACAGAGAATAGATAAAAAACCTCTTAACTTTGCAGCAAACTGTTTTGTCCGTGACAAAAGCCCCCATTCTTATAATAATCTTTCTTGTCCTGACTTCCCTGACGCTGCCGCAGGACGAAAGAACCCCTATCGACTGGGAAGCTTCAAGCTTTGAGTTTGACCGCCGAATCGGGGAAGATGTAAGGAGGCTGCTGGGAGATGTTATATTCAACCATGAAGATACCAGGATGTTTTGCGACAGCGCATACCTGTACTCGGAAGCAAACAGTCTCAGGGCTTTCAGTAATATAGTAATTGAGGTCAGCGATACTGTTACAATCTTTGGCGACAGGCTTTTTTATGATGGGAACAGGAGGTGGGCGGAACTCACAGGAAATGTCAGGATGACCGATCCCCAGATGACCCTTTACACAGATTATCTTGAATATGATCTTGAAAGAAATACAGCCACATATATAGATGGCGGACGTATTATTGATGCTTCAAATGAACTTCAGAGCCTGTGGGGTTTTTACTATGCAGACGATAAGGAGTTCTTTTTCCGCGACGATGTTTTGCTGGTAAACCCTGATTATATAATGGAAACTGATACTATGAGGTACAATACCTCCACCGAAATAGCATATTTTTTCGGCCCCACGACGATAACCAGCGACGAGAATGTAATATTCTGCAAAAATGGCTGGTATGATACACAACAGGATATAGCAAGGTTCAGCAGGGATGCCTTCTTTACCAACAGGGAACAGTCGATGACAGGTGATTCGGTCTTTTACGACAGGAACAGGGCCTACGGCAGGGCTGAGAGCAATGTGGTAATAAGGGATAGTATAGAGAATGTAATTATTACAGGCCAGCTTGCAGAACACTTTGAGGATGAGGGCTTATCTGTCGTGACCCGTGAAGCCGTTATGACCGTTATTGCAGAAGGAGACAGTCTGTTTCTGCATGCCGACACCCTTAAATCAGTATATGATCAGGAAAGAGATGACAGGCAGGTATTTGCCTACAATCGTGCCAGGTTTTACAGGCAGGACATGCAGGGGCTAAGTGATTCAATTGTGTATCTTATGACTGATTCGATAATACATATGTATCACCAACCCGTGCTTTGGTCTGATGCTTACCAGCTAACAGCTGACCGTGTTGAGATAAAGACAACAGAAGACCAGGTGCAGTGGGTAAAACTCCATGATGCTGCCTTTATAATTTCAGAAGAGGACACAGTCGGATATAATCAGATGAAAGGGCGGCAGATGACAGGTTACTTCAGGGATAATTCGCTCTGGAGGGTGGATGTAGATGGTAATGGTGAAACAATTTTCTATATAAGGGAGTCAGAGGGCGATCTGGTTGGAATAAACAAGGCAGTTTCATCCAATATAATTATTTTTGTTGATGGCACTGAGATCACAGGTATTCAGTTTATCAGACAACCCGAGGCAACTCTTTTCCCCCCTGAGGATCTTCCGGGAGATGAAAGACTGCTGAGGGGGTTCAGGTGGCTTGATCACAGGCGTCCGAGGAACAGGGATGATATTTTTGAATGGAGGTAGTCAGTATGGTTAGTTACAAGAAACACACTCTGGATAACGGGTTAAGGGTTATAGTTCACTCCGATGGCACCACTCCCATGGCAGCGGTAAACATATTGTATGACGTTGGGGCAAGGGATGAAGAGCCCGAAAGAACCGGCTTTGCTCATCTCTTTGAACACCTTATGTTCGAGGGTTCTGTAAATGTTGACCGTTTTGACCAGAACCTGCAGAATGCCGGCGGAGAGAACAATGCATTTACCACCAATGATATAACAAATTATTATATTTCTCTGCCGGCGCAAAATATTGAAACTGCATTCTGGCTTGAATCAGACCGCATGCTCGGCCTTGGCTTCTCAGAAGAAAAACTTAAAACCCAGAAGAATGTTGTAACGGAGGAATACAGGCAATCATACCTTAACCAGCCCTACGGCGACTCCTGGCTGCTTCTGAGGCCGCTGGCCTACAGAGTGCATCCTTACCGCTGGGCAACCATAGGTAAGAACATTGAGCATATACAGGAGGCAAGTCTGGGGGATGTAAAAAAATTCTTCAGCACCTTTTACCGGCCTTCAAATGCAATACTGTCTGTTGCAGGGAATGTTCAACCGGAAAAGATATTCTCTCTTGCCGAAAAATGGTTCGGTGATATTCCGGCAGGAACTCCGCATGTAAGGAATCTGCCCCGGGAGCCCGAACAGGATGGAACAAAGCGCAGCAGTGTAAGGAGGGATGTGCCTCAGCACCAGATATTCATGGCATTTCATATGTGCGAACGCAGCCATCCTGATTTTCATACTGCCGATCTGATCAGCGACATACTATCGAATGGCGAATCTGCACGTCTGCCTTCAAGGCTTGTACATGACTCCAAGGTGTTCAGCGAGGTCAATGCCTTTGTTACGGGCAATTTGGATCCTGGCCTGCTGGTGGTTGCCGGCAAACCGCATAATGGTGTCGATATTGAAAAGGCCGAAGACATGCTTTGGAAAGAGATATCAGATCTTGTTCATAACCTGGCCAGCAAAAGGGAGCTGGATAAGGTGAAAAACCGTGTGGAAGCCACACAGACATTCTCCGACAGTAATGTAATGGCCAAGGCCATGAACCTGGCCTATTATGAACTGCAGGGAGATGCCTCACTGTATAACTACCAGAAAGATGCATATTCTGCGGTTAGTCAGGAAGGGCTCAGGAGGCTCGCCCGGGAGATAATAAGGGAGGAAAATATGTCGGTGCTTCATTATGGCCTGGTATAATTATAAACAGTTCAAAAGTCCCAGTATGCTTAACCGGAAAAACCCGCCACCAAGAAAGTATATCCAGGGTATCCCATATATAAAGCCAAAGGAAGCCAATCTTGACAATGGCCTTCGTGTGTATTATCTTGAGGGTGGCACTGAAGATTTTGTTAAGGTCGAGTTAATTTTCTTCGCCGGCAGCTATCATCAGCCAAAACCCCTTATCTCTTTTTCAACAGCCAACCTTCTGCGCACAGGAAGTTTAAGCCACAGTCGCCGGGAAATAAATGAACTGTTAGATTTTTACAGCGCCCACCTGCAGGTGGAAGCATTCAAGGATTTTGTTTCGGTAAGCATTTTTGTGCTCAACAAGCACCTTGAGCCTGCTCTCGAACTGCTGGCGGAGTTGGTTCTAAGGCCTACTTTCCCTGAGGATGAGATGAGAAGCTTCCTGAAGAACCAGAAACAACTTCACCTTATTAACCAGAAAAAGGTTCAGCATCTTGCAAGGACCTACTTTTCAGAGCTTGTTTACGGAGAGCAACACCCATACGGATACAGGGTAAAACCTGAAGATTTTGACAAGCCCTCCCGGGATGACCTTGCAGCATTTCACCGCAGCTGGTTCTGTCCCTGCAATGCCTTCTGTATAGTATCCGGGCGCATACCCGAAAACCTGGAGGCATTGATATCAGGACAGCTAGGAGGAAGTGGCTGGCAAGACAGCAATAAGCCACAGCCGCCTGAGTACCCAATGCTAAGTTCCGGCAGCCGCAAGGCTTTTCTGGAAATGCCCGAAGCAGTACAGTCAGCAATACGCATAGGCAAACAACTCTTTAACCGCACCCATCCTGCATATCACCGGCTTAAGATAACAAATGCACTCTTCGGGGGTTATTTCGGCTCACGCCTGATGCAGAACATAAGGCAGGAAAAAGGGTACACCTACGGGGTCTTCTCGAATATCGTCTCATTGAAAAGGAGCGGATTCTTTTTTATTTCAACACAGGTTGGGGCAGATGTAAGAACCCCGGCCCTGGAAGAGATCTACCGTGAAATCAGGGAACTCAGGAGCAGGCCGGCATCCGGTACTGAACTCGAGAGCCTTAAAAATTACCTCGGCGGGAGTTTCCTGCGCTCTTTCGACGGCCCGTTTGCACAGAGTGAGCGGTTCAGGGAGCTTCTTGTGTTCGGACTTGACTACTCGCATTACGACGATTACCTGGAAACCCTCAGGAACATTACCCCTGAAATTATCATGGAGACCGCAAAGGACTATCTCAATGAGGATGGTATGATGGAGGTGGTTGCCGGGAAATAGAATGCAGATGAACGAAAGGCCCTATATAAAACTTAGAACCCTTATACTGGCATTGATATCAATACCGGCAATAATGGCTTTTCACACATATGAAGCTTCATCAAAACAGGATTATATAATTGAGATAATCCAGCTCAGCATCACCGAAGACAACAGTGCGGTTGAAATCGTTTTCTGGCTTGATGAAGCTGTGGTAACAGGTGAAGTGTTGTTTCACAGGGAAAGATTTGATCCGGATATTTCCCAATTTACTTTCAACGAATTTGAAAAACTTGAAATTGATGATCTTGAGCCTTACGATGAGGAGAATAACTGGTATGTGTTTCGGGACATTAATCCCGAATCGTCTCCTTACCGTTATTATCTTGCTCTTGATATTGATGGTGCAAGAGACTATACATACATTCATGGTACTATTCTGCAACATCAGTTTTCTTATGATAATTGCACGCACGAATTAACATTAAGCTGGGATCATTACATAACAGATCCTAAGCCTGGAGGAGACACTGGTCCGTCAGAATATCTTTTTACGCATTACCAGATAATTCACAATGACCAGGAGACAGAAATTGTCGGATATGATGACAGTACAGACCAGCAGGAAATGGTAATAACACTTGAAGAGCCGGGAAATAACGTAATCCGTGTACGAGCCATTGACAGTGCCAATCCTGATTTAACCAGAAGGTATTCTTATTCCAATACTGTGGAGGGTGATTTTGACTGGCCCGAACTGGATGCGGTGGTGATTGAAAATGTTGATGTAACCGGCCTTGAGGAAGTGGAGCTTACTATTAGGGTTGACGGAGATGATTTTAACCGATACTCCTACAGCCTTGAGCG
>SLKR01000126.1 GCA_007134525.1 Bacteroidales bacterium
AGAAACCGTAAAACCTGCAGCCCCTCCGGTGAGTGACAGCAGTACCGTTTCTGCCATTACCATAATAAAAACCCTTGCCTTTCCCATACCGACCGACATCAGCATTCCAAGCTCCCTGGTCCGTTCAAGCACCGACATCAGGGTAGTGTTCAAAATTCCGAAAGCCACACCCAGCAAAATAACTACCATAATCCCCAAAAGACTTACTTCAGTGATCTCTGCAAGGTATTCAAGCTCAGGGGAGATCTCCCTCCATTCGCGTATGCTCAACTCCGGGTGGGCCTCTCTTAAGTTATCACGCAGCATACGGGTACTGCGCTTATCTTCCAGCAAAATTGCTATTTCCGTTATTGGTCCATCATTGCCTGTCAATGATCTCAGATCGGACTTTCTCACAAATACAGTACCTTTCTCAAATGCGGCTGAAGCCGACCTGAAAAGACCCTCTACTCTAAAAGAAGCACTGATTATTTCAGACTCATCATCCTGAAAGGTGAGTACTATGCGGGACCCCGGCCTGCTCTGAAGTTCATCTGCCAGCTCTTTACCTATAATTACCTGGGGTAGCCTGCCCTCTTCAGAAAAGTAGTCACCTTCCTCTATCTGCTTGTCAATACCTGTGGTTTTTGCTTCCCAGGCGGGCTCAATACCAATTATGCTGACACCGGCAGTCAGATGCGGGGATGCGGCCATTCCGTCAAGCTTTGTTCTTGAGGTTACAGACTTAACAGACTGATTGATACGGAGTTGGTTCACAATACTGTCTGCCCCTTCAATACTGTAGCGCATCTCCCTGTCGGCAATGAAGGATGGATTGTGTATCTGAATATGCGATATCTGCTTCTCAATACTCTCTTCTATCGTCTGGTTCATCAGGCCCATGTATGCTGATGAAATAAAGTTACCGCCTGTGATCCCGATGGCAATAGCAATTATCAGTATCAGGCTTCTTTTCTTGTTCCTCCATATATTGCGCCAGGCTATCTTAAGCAAAACTTTCATGTCTGGTAATTTTTATTGCAGTTATTATCACTCGCCATGCTTCTGTACGACTTTACTGCCGTGACGCATCCAGCATATCTGTTCTGTATATCTTCCGCATAGCATAAAACCCAATCAATACCGTGATCAAAAACACAGCCATGGCCTGTTCAAGAAAAATCATCGGGTCAAATGCAAAAGGGAAAACCGGCTCCATCCCGAAGTTCATTATATATTCTGCACTCCCGCCGGTAAAACGTACAGGAAACATTCTAAAGAACAGAACCAAAGGTATCCCTGCCACAAAACCGGCAGTAATTCCGATTATTCCAATAAAGATTGTTTCAACAAGTCCCACAATAGCGAGCCGGGATCTTTTCATACCCAATGAAAGCATAATTCCGAACTCACGCATCCTTTCATAGAGCATTGTAACAATGGTGCCGAAAATACCAAAGCCCACTATCACATAAAACACCCAGGTAATAAGCCTGTATACTGTGTCCTGCATCTGCATCAGTTCCACCATGTCAGGCATAAGCTCGCCCCACGTTCTTACCGCATACCATTCGCTGTCTAGCATTTCCTGCAGCCTTTCAGCGACCTTACAAATTTTTTCATCATGTTCAGGCATTATTATCAGGCTCGTAAGCCTGTTGCCGGCCGCAAAATAGTTCTGGGCCTCTCCCAGTGGCAGGAAAACCATTCTGTTGTTCAGCTCGGGGATGGTGAAATCTATAATACCTCCAACCCTGAACATTGCAGTTGCTGTAATGGCCTGGAAACCCTGCCCGATAAGGATCAATGTGTCGCCGGTCCGGATATGGAGCATGTCGGCCAGGCCTTTAGCTATAACGGCATAATCATCCCCGGCAGAAAACATCTCTCCCTCCGTTATGTTTGAGGAAAGATTCCTCAGACGATCCTCCATTTCCGGGTCTATCCCGTTTACCATTGCCGGCTTGGTTGTAATGTCCCTTGCCGCAAGCGAAAAGCCGCTTATACGGGGCACTGTGTAGTCTATATCGCTGCCAATTTCTCCAATGGCTTTCTTCAGCTCTTCACCGTACTCAAATATGTGATCCATCGAAGGCTCTTCCAGGTACATGGCGTCCTGAACCTGCATATAGCCGGTTTCCTGTCTTATAAGCGACTCCGTTAGTTGTTGCTGAAACCCCTTTGCAAATGATATAAGGGCGGTTGCAAGGAGAAAAGCAAAAAAGACCGAGCTGGAGGTTATAAGCGTCCGCCTTTTGTTGCGCCAGAGATTTCGCCAGGCAAGTGTAAGCAATAAGCTCATAGCCTAATCTCTTTCAAACTGTTCGTCTTTACTCACCTCCCCGTCAACAAGGGTAATGACCCTCCTTGCCCTTTCAATTACCCTTTGGTCGTGAGTAGAGAAGATGAGTGTTATGTTTTCCTCCTTGTTGAGCCTTGCCATGATATCAAGAAGGTTAAAGGCAGATTCAGTATCGAGGTTGGCAGTAGGCTCGTCGGCAAGGACGAAATCGGGCTTTGAAGCCAGCGCCCTGGCTACTGCAACCCTTTGCTGTTGCCCGCCGGAAAGCTGCGATGGTCTGACGTTCATCTTGTCTGACAGACCGACCTGCTCCAGCATCTCCCTTGCCCTTTCTTCCATCTCTTTTTTGGGCCGCTTTTGAAGCAACATGATAAAAGAGGTATTTTCCATTGCCGTCAGCACAGGTATCAGGTTATATGCCTGGAACACGAAGCCGATATGATTGAGGCGGAAGTCGAACAACTGGCTCTCTTTCATGGATGATATATCAACATCGTCTATTGCCACACTGCCCTCCGTTGGTTTGTCAAGCCCGCCGATAACGTTAAGGAATGTGGTCTTTCCGCTGCCTGATGGCCCCACAATGGCTGTGAACTCCCCTTCCCGGAACTCAAGGTTAATGTTTTTGAGAGCTTTTACTGGAACGGCTGTATTTGTATATGTTTTTGACAGCCCGTTTGTCTTGATAACAGTTTTCATTTGTCTGGATTTTATTATGATTAAATTATACTATTATTCTTCCCTGACCGCTTCGGCAGGTACAAGGCGAATAGCCTTCCATGCCGGATAAACCGCGGCGATAATCGCAAAAACGAATACAACAACTGCCACCTGAAAGTAAAATGCCGGTTCGAGCGCAGGGTAAATTACCGAGGCATAACCGAACTCTCCCATACCTTCGCCCCCTGTACCCGAGAGGTCGAGCCCCCTTCTACCAAGATAACTTATCAGGGCCCACGACGAAAACAGACCAGCGATTCCGCCGATAGCTGCAAGCATCGTTGTTTCAAGTACTATCATACCAAACAGCCTGATCTTTTTCATTCCGATAGCCATAAGTATCCCAAGCTCCCTGATCCTTTCAAGGACCGACATCAAAATGGTATTGAGAAGGCCAAAGGATACCCCCATGATAATTATCGCCACAAGCCATATCAGGTTCTGGTTCAAAAACTCAAGCGAATAGAAAAGTGCAGGCCGCATATCGGCCCAGTGCCTTACCTTTGATTCAGGATATAACCCCTGGAGCTCATCCGTGATCTCGCGGTAACGGTCATTATCGCTCAGCAATACTGCAATTTCAGTTACTGCAGAGGTATCACCAATGAGTTCATTAAGGTGGTCTGAACGCACGAACAGTTTACTTTTCTCGAAAGCCAGCGAGCTTACCTCAAAAAGGCCTTCTATCCTGAAAGAGGCGCTTATCATCTCTCCGTTTATATCCTGGAACGTCAGCACAATCCGCGAACCTAGGTCCGAGAGCAGGGTTTCGGCAAGCTCTCTGCCGACAATTGCCGGTGGCAGCCTTCCTTCCTGCTCAAAATAGCTGCCCTCGGTTACCAGTCCGTCAAGTCCGCTTGTATTAGCTTCGCTTTCAGGGTCAACGCCCTTTATCATAACACCTGAATTCATATTTGCCGAAGCGGCCATGCCCTCCACCACTGTACGTGCCGAAACAGAGCTCACACCAGGGTGTTCGCTGATCTCCTCCGCCTTATTGTTTCCTCCCGGAATCCTGAAGCGGGCTTCAGGGTTTGCAATGAATTCCGGATGGTGTATTTGTATGTGTGATACCTGGTTTTCAACGGTTTCCCTGAAGTTTTGCTGCTCTACTCCGAGCCTGACCGATGCAGAAAAGTTCCCCCCTGTAACACCAAGGATTATTGCGATTATTATCACCAGGCTTCTTGCCCGGTTTCTCCATATGTTTCTCCAGCTGATTTTTAAAAGCATTGCTGTTGATTTTTTGGATTACTTTCTTGAAGAACTTACCATATCAAGCCTGAAAACCTTCCTTACCGGATACAGTCCGATTATCAGGGCCAGAACAAATATCACCAACCCCTGGTAAAGGAATACCCCTGGTGCTATTGAGAAGGATATGACAGGTTCTATCCCCATATCCAGCATTACCTCGCCAAGCTCACCGCTGAGCCTCACAGGGTTGATGTATAGGTTATATACTATTGCAAATCCCGCTGCAACACCTGCTAGTACACCGGCAAAACCTATCAGTATAGTTTCAATCAGGCAAATTGCGGCAAGCTGCATGCGTTTAAGGCCTATTGAGAGTAGAATTCCAAACTCTCTGAGACGTTCAAACAGCATTGTCATTATGGTGCCGAAAATACCAAAGCCTACAACGATATAAAGCACCCATGCAAATATGGCAACCTGTGCCTCCCTGGCCTTGAAGGCTTCAAGCATGTCTGGCATTAGCTCTTCCCAGGTTCTGACCGTATACCACTCCTTATCAAGCTCTTCCTGCAGTTTTTCTGCCAGCTCCGGCACAATCTCCTCTTCAGCTACCATTATGATCAGCCCGGTCAGGCGGTCAGGTGCAGCAAAGAAGTACTGTGCCTGGTCAAGCGGGAGGTAAACCATGGTATTGTTTTGTTCGGGCACGGGGAAGCTGATTATTCCCCCGATACGGTAAGTGCCGACGGCGGTCATTCCCTGAAATCCCTGCCCCAGCAGCACCAGGGAGTCACCAATTTCTGTTTCCAGCAATCCGGCAAGCCCCTCTGCAATTACTGCAAACTCATCACCATCACCGAACATATCCCCTTTAACCATATTCGATGAAAGGCCGTTCATCCTGTCTTCCATTTCCGGGTCTATTCCCTTTACCATAACTCCTCTTGAACCCATATCCTTTGCCGCAAGCGAAAAGCCCTGTATGCGCGGAACGGTATATTCAATATAGTCTCTGTGTTGCTCAACGGCTTTTTTAACCTCATCACCGTATTCCAGTGCGTGGTCCATTGATGGCTCATCATGATACATTACATCCTGGATCTGCAGGTAGCCGGTTGTATTCCTTACAATTGAACTGACCATCTGCTCCTGCATGCCGCTTAACATAGACATCAGTGTTATGGCCAGAACAGTTGCAAACAATACTGAGCTGATCGTTATAAAAGTTCGTCGTTTCTTTCGCCAGAGGTTTCGCCAGGCGAGTATTAACAATATTTTCATAAGTCTGCTAGTTTATCTCCGTAAGGTTTTCAATACTGAAGAACGACTCCGAAATATCAATACCGAAATCAGCATTATGCGTAATTATTACAGTTTTCCTGTTTGACTGCTCTTCAGGTATTATCTCCATCCTTGTGGGCATTAGCCTTCCGCCCATTGACTTTATTTCATGGAAATGTATGGTGTTCACAAGGCCACCCCTCTCGTCGAAGTTCTCTGTTCGAACCGGAAGGTAATGTTCCTGGGTTACATATTGCACGACCCTTTCGTATACTATCGGATTATCCGGGTTGGGCACCAGCTCAATTATGTGGCACATATGTCCGTCAATCTCTTCCTCTCCAAGGTATTCATGAGAATAATCATTGGTGAGGGAGCTTGCGTTAACCAGGTCATCATTTGTAAAGTCTGAGCCCATCCAGGACTGCGACATCATGGATGGAGGCATTTTGACAGTACGGTCGATATTTGGCTGGTAGTTCCATATTTCGTTGCCCCTTTTCAGAAATGCCGTACCCTCATCGCGGGCCGGGGCAGTTACATATATCAGTGAATAGTCATCGCCAAGTGACCATGACCTCATTGACACCTCCCTTGTATACCGGGGCCTTACCACTTCCATGGACATTTCACTGTAGGAAGCATCACCCCTCATGTTCTCTTCCATACGGCCTATGATCTCCCTTGGATCCCGGGCAGCAGCATTTGAGGCGATTAAAACAATAATTGATAAGAAGATTGTCTTTCGGATGGTTTTTGTTTGGGCTTTCATTGGTCTGATGTTTATATGTTGAAAATTCAGAAAGTTTAGCATGTTCGGTAGTAAAAGAACCCGTGAAAGAAAAAATTATTTGTTACCCTCCCTTGCCTTTTTCTCCTCTTTCCAGCGAACCATAAGCGCAGGCAGCTCCTTAACAAGCCAGCCATAAAAGTCTATGGCATTGTTCAGCCAAAGGCTGGTTTCATCCTCCTTGCTGACCCTGAGTTCAAGTGCCTTCTCAAACAATTGTTTCAGGTACTTAATAGAGATCAGTTTCTGATCATAATACTCTTTCCAGTCAATATCCGGGGCGAGCATGTAATATGTCTTGCGGTCGCCAGGCTTGCTAACCGGCTTTACAAAGTGTATCTGTATCAGTGCCTTTAGATTGGTGCTTATGGAGCTCTTTGAGGCCTGCAGCACCTTTGTGATTTCGTCAAATGAAACCATCTCCTTGTCGCTTACCATCAGGTAACCGAGTATCCTGCCGGCCATTCTCGTCATACCCATATTTTCGAATAACAAGCCGGTTTCTTCAATAAAACCCGCTCTTTCACTGTATTGTGGCATATTTTTCTAATTATATAAAATTTATTAGTTCTGCATAAAAAGAACACAAAAAACTAAAAGAACTTTATAGTTTTCACCAATATGTGTGCCAAAACTGTTTTGGCTTGTGTAAAATGATGATAAAAAGCGTATTAGGTTGTAATATCCGAAG
>SLKR01000107.1 GCA_007134525.1 Bacteroidales bacterium
CTGTTCAGCCCTGAGCAGTCTCGCGTGATATACTCCACCAGCAATCGAACCTTCATGAGCCTCAAACTTTACAGTTAAAACACCATCTTTGGCCTCCCTTACAATATCTTCCGGTACAGGATAACTGACGCGGAAGAATTTATCACCTTTGCTGCCGTCCAGAACAACCTGTGCAATCCTGACATCATTTATCAGAATATCAAAGTTCCTGTCAGAATCTCCCCCATAATAGGTAACCTTTAATTCAGATGCCTCTCCATCTTCATCCCTGAGATCATAGCTGAACCATCCATGAGCATGCCTCCATAAGCGGTTCTGGTGTATACCGGTTTCTGTAAGATGTCCCCTGAAACCGTGTTCCGACTCAGGTTGCTGCTCACCTGCGGCTACCTGGTCTATGGTCCTTACTTCGAGTTCAATATCAATCCTTTCCAATTCAGCTCTGGCAGCTATCATCCTTTCCAGTTCCTCCTGGTCTGCCATAGGCCAGTAAACTACATATCTTGCATCGTGAACGCGGAAGAAAGGTTCTAACTCTATACCTCTGTACCGCTGAGGATATATGTTGTCCGGTATCTGCAGCGACAATTTTCCATTACCGCCCTGCTGTATGCCGGCTAAAAATGTCTCACTGCTGCCAACCAGAGTGGGAGACTCATAAAGGGGGTAAAGCGTCCCCCAGGCAACATGTCCCATGCGGCTGTCATCAGCTATCAGTCCGGTCAGGTCTGTCGTATCTGTTTTGGCTGCCATAACTACGGGACCGTGTAAAATTGAATAATATGGTGAATCATCAGGAAGCTGTTCAAAATAGGTATCCATCGGAAGATAAACGTCGAGTTTGTCACCATTTTCCCACAAGCGATCTGCATTGACATAACCTCCGCTCAAAACAGCATTCTCATAAAACTCACCATTTATGTATAAAACCGGAATATCACCGGCCAGCCATCCGGGAATGCGCACTGAAATCTCAAAACTGACGGGCTCTTCAGTTTCTATAACAAAACTCATAGTCTCTTCATCAGGAAACAGTGTCTGCTGTTCAATAATAACACCCTTTTCCTCCCAGTTCAGCCTGGAGGGTATATAAAGATTTACCAGAAGCCTGCTGCCGGTGTGGGCATATATCATTTCACCGTATTTCATATGGTTTTCAATGCCAGTACCCACGCAGCACCAGAAATTCTCCTCGGGCTGTGAGTATACCCTGTAATGACGCGGGCGCATGGAAGTAAAGTAGACAAGCCCACCGTGTTCAGGGTGCTGGGAAGAGAGTATGTGGTTATAAAGTGCCCTCTCGTAATAATCCATGTACGATGGGTCTGCACTTGATAAAAACAACAAGGAAGTAAGTTTGAGCATATTGTAGGTATTGCATGTCTCCGGACCTTCCCTGTCGGTTATCATCACCGAAAAGTCATCCCTTGGATGGAAATGCTCCCTTACACTGTGTCCGCCTATGGAAACCGAACGGTGTTCTACAACTGCCTCCCAGAAAAAGTCAGCAGCCTCCTGCCAGGGCTCATACCCTGAGATATCTCCAATCCGTTTGAATCCAACCACTTTGGGAATCTGAGTATTGGCGTGCATGCCATCAAGTTCATCCCGCCCTTCCAGTAATGGGTCCAGCACCCTTCTGTCTGAAAACCTTTCTGCAAGTTCAAGATGATTGTCATCTCCGCTTATAGCATAAATATTGGCAAAAACCTCGTTTATTCCACCGTGTTCCGACCGAAGCATATCCTGAAGCTGATCATCGTCAAGCTCCGAAACCAGTTCCTCAGCCCACACTGTAAGCCTTAGAAGCATATCCCGTGCCTGGGTACTGCCGGTATAAAAATATGCATCATAAAGGCCGGCGAATAATTTGTGAATATTGTACCAGGGCACCCATTTCCCATTTAGCGAAAATGGAGCCGCACTGATATCGCCAACGGCTATCTCCTGCCACATTTCATAGCCCCCGGGAATGCCACCAATATAACCATCAGGATACTGCTGCTGGCAGTTTTCAAGCTCATCAAGCATATAGTTCAGCCGGTCAAGTGCCTCCAGGTCGCCGGTCGATGCATATAAAAGGGACAAAGCAGTAAGATAGTGCCCTCCTGTGTGGCCGTCCACGCCACCGGACTCCCAATTGCCATATGGTTGGGCTTTTGGTGGAAGTCCCGCTTCCCTCAAATAGGGAGCAAGTAAACGGTCAGGATCCATTTGCATGATATACTCCCTGTTTCTTTCCATTGCGTTTTTGAAAGGGCCTTCAAGCAGTTCAACCTGGTCAAGGCGAAATTGGTTTGCTTTGTCCATGTAATCCGGTGCTGTGCAAGATGAAATAATTATAATAATTATAAGTGTTGTGTATAAACGCTTTTTTATGTTCATAGCCTTTTGTTTTTTGTTTTCACTGCCACCCGTTTATAATACGATTATCCTTTTGTTTTCATGGATACCCTTACCTGAAACACCAACAATGTATATTCCTGGGTCCAGTTCAATGCCGATTGAGTATACTTCCCCTCCGGAGCCAGACATTCTGTATACAATCCCGCCCCTGCTATCTGTAACGGTTATATCCACAATTTCAGCAGGTTGAAGGTTGCTTAGGTCAAGGTTAATGTGACCATGTGTTACCGGATTCGGGAAAGCCCTCACCCTTGCAGCATCCGGAACATTTAATGTTTCCGCCAATACCGGAAGGTCCGGGTCCAGACCCTTCTGCTGCCTTTCAAGACGCCATAACTGGTTCATCCCCTCCAAAAAGTCCCACTGCATAATGTTCGCACCGTCGTGAATTCCGAAATTTGACACATCAGCGCAGCGTTCTTCACCACTTACCTTTGACAGCAATGCAAAATATCCGTTGTCAAGATAGCGGAGCATCCACATCTGGTGGTCTGCTATCTCATTATGGCCCAGGCGTATATTTGCAAAGTTGCCGGGATTGGCATTTGCAACCTCCATTACCAGACCCTGGCTGTTTACGGGTGATAGCTGATAATAATCGTCACCCACATCTATAAGCACCCATTCCTGGTCTTTCGATCCGGTGTCTTGCCTCTGCCTGATATTTGCATCAATCTGGGTTGCCTGTGCCTCAGCAAGTTTATTGCTGTGATGGTTCCTTATAAGGTAAGTTGATCCATGAGCCGGAACCGTCCATGCCTCGATAATCTCATGGTCGGTCCTCTTACCCCATATATTAAGGCCGTTCTGGTTCATTCCCGTATACAGCAGGGTTGCGAAACGGTTCTCCCAGTCCCAGCCCCAGTGCAATATGAGCCTGTCGACATATTCGCCTCCATTCCAGCTCACATATAGAGTGTCCTCTTCCAGTGACCAAGTATTCTGGCTTGACCCGCCAATACTGCCATCAGCATCCAGACTTATTACATCGGGCCTTGCATGGAAACCTCCTGGATCAAGGGTCATATGCTCCCAGTCTCCGGCTATATCCTCAGGACTGATATCCCAGTCAGGAACAGAAGCATATCTCTGTGGAGAAACCACCGGCCAGCCATCTATCCAGAACATTTCACGAAGGTGCAATACCATATTGAACATTGAGGTACTTGGTCTTCCCTGATTGGCCATAAAATATTTGTCACCGTCCCTGAAAACAGCACAGTGCCCTGTTCCCTGCCACCCAACATGGTGGTTGAAGCGGTAAGGCCTCATTATCAGAGGAACATTGTTTGTGGGCTCAACCATATCTATTCCATTGAAATCATAATACGGCCCCTGCGGATCCCTTGACCTTCCTACCCTTATGTTATAGGAATCCTCCAGCCATCCGTATGATACGAACAGGTAATACCAGCCGTCCCTGTAGAACAACTCAGGGCCTTCTATTGAATTTGCGGCCCTTCTTGCCACATTTACACCGTAATCTCCCGGATTTTTGATATAACCGGTTTCAGGGTCGAGTTCAACCATATAGATACCTGTCCAATATGAACCATATGCCATCCAATGCTGGCCGGTCTCCTGATCTATTACAACTGAAGGGTCAATAGCATTCTTGTTGTTGGAATAAACCGTGGTAAGAACCTCCCCCATATCGGTCCATGGCCCGAATGGTGAATCACTCACCGCCAGACCCATAAACGAAGTTGTGGTGCCAAAAAGTGAGAGGGAATAATACAAACGGTACTGGTCATCTACCTTGATGATATAAGGTGCCCAGAGGGATTCAGCCTGAAAGCCCGGTTCCTGCTCAAGCATCCACTCAATTGCGGAGTCAGGGGGTCCGTCAAAAGCAGTCCCCTCAAAGGTCCAGTTTACCAGGTCTGATGATCTTCTTCTATGAAGTCCCACCGGGGTGCCTCCACCCATTGAAACATCTGTGGAATACATAACGAATTCGTCACCTGCCTTCAGTACCGTCGGGTCATGGACATTATAAATACTCCATTTATCCTGCTGATTCCATATCTCATGATAAGTATCGAAAAAATCAGGACCCTCGAAGCTGCCGGGATCGGATTTCTGCCCGGACACCTCTGATTTTGATAAAATTATAATAAGAATAAAGACAATAAGGTATATGCCACGAAAATACTTTATTCTGGTTCGCATCATGAGACTGGAATTTTACAATTTGCCTTCTTGGTTTATTTAAACCGCAGGTATTCCCAATTCGTTAATCAGGATATAAAAATAGCGACATCAGTGCTGAAGCTGGTGGATGATCCTGTATTTCAGGTGGACATTTGTAGACTTCAGCACCGATGCCGCTAAACCTGCATATCAGCGGCAATATAATCCTCTTATTCTTCCTTCACAGTGAACCTGTAAATGGTAGTGGTATTGTATACCTCCCCCGGTTCGAGTACCGTTGAGGGGAAATGCGGCTGATTTGGTGAATCCGGGAAGTGCTGGGTTTCAAGGCAAAAAGACGTACGGTGAAGGTATGGTTCACCCCGTTTGCCAACTTCACGTCCCGACAGGAAATTGCCTCCGTAAAACTGAAGCCCTGGTTCTGTGGTGTAAACTTCCATTTTACGCATGCTTTCAGGATCATAGACACTTGCAGCAAAAGCTGGCTCAGTGCCAACTTCTGTATTCAGAACAAAGTTATGATCGTATCCCCTTCCATAATTAAGTTGCTCATTCTCTTCATCAACCCTGTCACCAATACGCTGGTATGCAAGGAAGTCAAACGGAGTTCCGGCAACCGGTTCAATCACACCTGTTGGAATAAGGGTTTCATCCACCGGAGTGAAATTATCAGCATTTATCCTTAAGTAATGATCATTGATTGTGGTACTTCCCTCACCAGCAAGATTAAAGAATGCATGGCTTGTAAGATTTACTACCGTTTTCTGATCAGTAGTTGCCCTGTAGGTTATTACAAGCTCATCATCGTTGTTGAGTTCGTATGTAACCTCTACATTAAGGTTTCCGGGATACCCTTCTTCCATATGCGGGGAGAGATATGTAAGTACAAGAGTCTGGTCATCTATCTGTTCGGCATCCCATACAACATTATGAAAACCTCCCGGGCCACCGTGAAGATGGTTCTCGCCATCATTGGCAGGAAGCAGGTAAGTTTCATCGTCAAGAACAAAGCGGGCGTTTCCTATCCTGTTGCCATACCTGCCTATAAGTGCCCCAAAGTAGATCTCCTCCGACTCAAGGAACTCTTCAATAGTATGGTAACCGGTCACTATATCATCAAATACACCAGATTTGTCAGGGACCAGAAGGCTGACAATACGTCCACCGTAATTGGTTATATCAGTCCTGAGTCCGTTACTGTTTTCAAGAGTATAGAGCCCGACATCTTTTCCCTGAACCTGTGCAGAGAAATTTTCAGACTCCAGCAGCACAACACCCTCAGCCAGCCTAACCTGACTCTCGGTCTTACAGGATGTGAAAAAGGCAGCAACAAGAATTGCAATGCCTGCAAGCAGAATTGTTTTTCGTTTCATAATTATCTCTCTTTTAAGTGGTTCAGTTATTGTTTTCAATATTATCACCGAAAGTACAATAATCCCTGTATAGTTTCCTGTATTTTTCAACAAATTCAGGCCTTGGTTGATAAGTCTTCTCGAATCCATGCCCCATCTTCTTCTGGGCAGTATCGAAATCGGGGTGTATGCCGGCAACAACTGATGCAGCCATGGCTGAGCCCAGTGCACATGTCTGCTCGTTCCTTGCAACCTCTATTGGCATATCCAGCACATCCGTTACAATCTGCATCACAAAGGATGATTTCTTGGGTATGCCTCCCAGGGCTATAACTCCATCGATACGTACACCTTCCTCCTGGAATCTGTCAACTATACTCTTTGCGCCAAATGCAGTGGCTTCGACCAGTGCCCTGAATATGGCAGGAGCATTGGTTCCGAGGTTAATCCCCTTTACAGCACCCCTGAGGTATTGGTTCGCATCAGGTGTCCGGCGGCCATTAAACCAGTCAACAGCAAGTACACCGGAGACCTCGGGATCTATCTTCTCTGCCGCACTGGTCAATTCTATGAGCATTTTGTCTTCAAGTTCTCCGACCACTTTTTTCTTTTGCTCTTCAGCAATCCCTTCAATGTTCTCAACAATATTGTATGCCGGCCACAGTAGCAGCTCCCTGAACCATGCATATACATCCCC
>SLKR01000099.1 GCA_007134525.1 Bacteroidales bacterium
AACACAATTATTCTTTCCAGAAAATGAACTGACCAGGAATAATTGACATTGAAACGTACATTCCATGGCGTACCTATGAACCTGTTTACCGGGTTTCTCTCAGGGTGGTAATATCTGTTGAGGTATGAAAGCCCGAGTGAAAAAATGAGCTTCCGTTTTATAACCTCCCTGCTCCCTAAATCAAATTCCATAAAAAGAAACCCAGAACTTGCCTCACCCAGTTCGTCCGGATTGCCAAGGTCACATGAGGCGAAACCAAGCCCGTATGACGGCATATTGAAAGTCCGGTGCCAGGGCAGGGCTCATGAAGTACGCCAGCCAAGTTTAAACTCATATGAAACCGGGGCGTCTCCTATCAGGGGCTTTAGTTCATAGCGGTGTGGCCACAGGTAATGGTAGTGATATTGCGCAGAAACAAACCTGTACTGGTGATTATTCCCCTGCAGGTAAGGGGAAACAATGCAGCTAAGCAGAGCTGCACAGGGGAGTATCTTAAGAATAAATCTCATTTATTTATCCTTACTCTTTTTAGATCCAGGTGATTTAGTGGATTATTGCCCATATTGCTGACATATTCATGAACAAATCTCATAGACTGGTCATAGTAAAGAAAAACCTTCGGGGCCTCTTCAATTATAAGACTGTCCATCCTGTGGTAAAGCTCCATCCTGGCACTATACGATGTTTCCGACAGGGATGCTTCATAAAGGCTGTCATACTCACTGCAGGAAAACTGAGTATAGTTGGGTCCCGCAGGTGACCTGTGCCTGCTGTAAAAAAGCGCAAGGTAATTCTCTGCATCAGGATAGTCAGCTATCCACGACCCCCTGAAAAATTCCGCACCGGCATTTGCCATCATCTCCCTTAGTGTTGCAGGGGGCATCACATCAATTTCAACCCTTATTCCTATACGCCCAAGTTCAAACTGTACATATTGGGCAATATCCTGATACGCCTGTACTGTATGCAGTGTCAAAACAGGCAGGCCTTGCCCGCCCGGAAATCCTGCTTCCTCCAGCAGCTGCGCCGCCCTGTCAGGATCATAATAATACCCCCCCTGATTTTTATTGAATCCGGGAATTCCCACCGGCACAAAACCGGCATGTGCAGGTGTACCAATACTATTTCGCATGAAAGCAAGCATTTTCTCCCTGTCGAAACCATAGTTTATAGCCTGCCTGACCCTCTTGTCCTTGAGGGGCCAGTTAGCGGACAACTTTTCTCCGTCCAGCAAAAAACCAAGATACTCAGAATTCAGAAATGGCTTGGTGATCATTTTCAGCCTGTCGCTATACTTTTCCTGAAGCTGACCGGATGGATCCAGCAACTCATCCTGATAACTTGCATCTATCCGTGTAAGAAGGTCCAGATTGCCCCTGATGAACTCAAGGAATGCCGTCTGCCGGTCAACTATAAAACTAATTGATACTGCATCAAGGTATGGCAGGCGATTATCCCCTTCGAATTCAAAATAAGACTGGTTTTTCCTGAAAACCAGCTTTACTCCTTCTTTCCAGTAAGTAAAGCTGAAGGGGCCTGTGCCAACAGGATTCCTCCTGAAGTTCCTTCCGTACTCATTAATTGCTTCGTGCGGTACCACTGAACAGTATTGCATGCTAAGAAGCCCGGTAAATGGGGGAAAGCTCTGTTGCAACTCAATTGTAAGTGTAGTATCATCAATGGCAAAAACCCTCAGGCCTCCCTTTTCCCCTCTTGCCACATGATTCATTATCCATGCCCCGGGTGAATTCAGTCCGGCATCCACAAGACGTGACAAACTAAACACAAAATCATCAGCAACCACCCTTCTTCCTCTCCCTCCGGGAAAACAAGGATCATCGTGGAAGTAGACATCATCCCGCAGATAGAATGTATAGGTTAGCCCATCCGCGGAAACCTCCCACGAACTTGCAATGGAGGGTCTTATCCGGAGGCTGTCGTCAAGCTCAACAAGGCTGTTGTATAGCTGTGATACAGCCCAAATATTTGCCTGGTTACGGGCATAGACCGGGTCAAGCGATGTAATATTCTGATCCTCATTATATCTCAGAACTGTATGTCCGGGTTTTTCATCAAATGCTCCGCCACAGGATATAAGCGCAAAAAGGGCCAAAAGAATTACCGGACCATTTCCTGCCTGGGTAAGAATGCTATTTATCCTGCCGGTAGCTGCCGTCATATTTTTTATATATCACCCATTAACGAAGGTATCACATTTTCATATAATGATTCAAGTTCGGAAATTTTTCCATAGCTTTCACTGTCTATAACAGCCTCATTGCCTGTTACCTCACCCAGAAGCGTAAACTCAACGTCAGTCTGTGCAAGCATCCCGGCCAGGTCCTCTTCTTTGGAAGGATCAACCGAAACCACAACCCTTCCCTGAGCTTCCCCAAACAGAAATGCATCTTTACGGAAATCAATATCTGTATCTATCCTGAAACCCATTGATGAAATCCTGGCCGACTCAAAGAGGCTCACAAACAATCCGCCATCCGAAACATCGTGTGCAGAGCTTATTATACCTTTTGAAATAAGCCGTTTAACAACCTCCTGCATCCTGTATTCCTCTTCAAGGTCAAAATAGGGAGGGGGTGATTGTTTTACCCCATGATAATTGTAAAGATACTCTGAAGAACCTATATCATTTTTTGAGCTGCCAATAAGGTAGATTAGGTCGCCTTCCTTCCTGAACCCTATGCCTGTCAGCTTTTTCTTATCGGGGAGCACTCCAAGCATACCGATTACCGGTGTAGGAAAAACCGGTTCGGTTTTATCTCCGGATGTGGCCTGGTTATAAAAACTCACATTGCCCCCTGTAACGGGTGTACTGAACTTTTCGCATGCTTTCGACATACCCTTAATGGCACCGACAAACTGCCAGTATACTTCAGGGTTATAAGGGTTTCCGAAATTCAGGCAATTTGTTATAGCCAGGGGTTCTCCTCCGCTGCAGACAATATTCCTGGCACTTTCTGAAACAGCAATGGCACATCCTTTTTCAGGATCTGCGTTAACATACCTTGAATTACAATCAACTGTAAGGGCAAGTGCCTTATTTGTACCCTTCAGGTTTACCACACCTGAATCGGAAATGGTATTGGTAGTCATGTTCTTTGTCCCGACCATTGTATCGTACTGTTCGATCACCCATTTTTTTGACGCAATATTTGGTGATCCCAGAAGAAAGCGCGCTACTTCACTCAGATCCGGGGGCATCTTCACAGTTTCGATTTTAAAGGTCATGCTATTCCTGAACCATGACGGCTCCCTGTACTCTCTGTCATAAACAGGTGCACCGCCCCCGAGAACCAGTGAGTCGGCAGGCACCTCAGCAACAAGCTCTCCTTTAAAATAATATTTGAGTATATCACCCTCAATAACCTCCCCGATCTGTACGCAATTAAGATCCCATTTTTCAAAAATTTGCCTTATTTCATCCTCCCTTCCCTTTTTGGCTACAACAAGCATTCTCTCCTGAGATTCACTCAGAAGAATCTCAAAGGGCTGCATATCTTCCTGCCGCATCGGAACCTTGTCCAGATGAATTACCATACCATGTTTTCCCTTGGCCGACATCTCCGAAGTGGAACAGGTTATCCCGGCGGCTCCCATATCCTGCATGCCAACCAGGGCATCCGTTTTGACCAGCTCCAGGCTGGCCTCTAAGAGAAGCTTTTCCTGGAAAGGATCTCCGACCTGAACAGCGGGGATTTTATCAGCCGATGCTTCGGTTATATCCTCTGAAGCAAAAGTTGCACCATGAATCCCGTCCTTTCCGGTGGAGGATCCGACAATAAACACAGGATTCCCTTTTCCATAAGATATTGCCGACACTGTATTTCCCTTTCTTACCACCCCCGCCGACATCGCATTGACTAATGGATTTGTAGTGTAGCAGTCATCAAAAAATACCTCCCCGCCAACAACAGGTACACCAAAGGCATTGCCGTAATCACCTATACCCTTTACAACCCCCTTCATAAGCCATTTGGTCCGTTCCAGTGTCGGGTCACCGAATCTGAGTGAGTTCAGTTGTGCAACCGGGCGGGCACCCATTGTGAATATATCCCTGTTGATCCCTCCAACGCCTGTTGCTGCGCCCTGATAGGGTTCGAGGGCTGAAGGGTGATTGTGCGACTCTATTTTGAACGCACAGGCAATACCTTCGCCCAGATCAACAAGGCCTGCATTTTCCTCACCCGCCTCTGCAAGCAACTGGCTGCCTTTGCGCGGAAGGGTCTTTAGCCATTTTATGGAATTCTTATACGAGCAATGCTCGGACCACATAACGGAATATATGCTCAGTTCGGTAAAGTTAGGGGTCCTTCCAAGGTACTCCCTGATCATCTCAAATTCTTCGGGAAGCAGTCCAAGTTGCTCAGCTGTTTCCAATGTAACACTTTTTGTATTTTTCGATTTATCCATGATGCAATTGTTATTCATGGCAAAAGTACGCAACAAAGGTCATTCCCTGAAAAAATAAAATAAAAAAATCATTTACTTTTGAGACCAATTAAAATCAATTAATCATGTCCAGAACAGTTTTGATTACCGGGGCCAGCAGCGGAATAGGAAAGGCCTGCGCAGAGAAATTCGCATCTTCGGGCGATCAGCTGATAATTTGCGGTCGCAGAAAGGAAAGACTTGAGGAGTTAAGTAAAAACATTGAAAAAGAAAGCGGTATATCCGTGCTGCCGCTATGCTTTGATGTAAGAAAGAAACAGGAAGTTGACAAGGCACTCGGGAAACTGCCCTACCACTGGAGAAAGATCGATGTGCTTGTAAACAATGCAGGTCTTGCCCTCGGCCTTTCAGGAATAGACGGGGGCGACCCCGGCGAATGGGATCAGATGATAGATACAAATATAAAGGGGCTCCTTTATGTCAGCCGTGCAGTAATACCACTTATGAAGGAGTACGGCAGGGGCCATATTATAAACATCGGATCAATAGCGGGGGTAGAGACCTATCCAGAAGGTAATGTCTATTGTGCTACCAAACATGCGGTGGCATCACTTAGCAAGGCCATGCGTATTGATTTGCTGCATCACGGAATAAAAGTCAGCCAGGTTTGCCCGGGGGCAACGGAAACAGAGTTTTCGCTGGTACGCTTTCACGGAGACAGGGAAAAAGCTGCAGAAGTTTACAGAGGTTTCAGGCCACTTAGCGGAGTAGATGTGGCAGAGGCAGTATACTTTGTTGCAAACCTCCCGGATCATGTGAACGTGAACGACATGCTGCTGATGCCCACCGCACAGGCATCAGCAAAGCTTATTCACAGGGAAGAACCATAGTCCTTATGACCTCAAGGAATTTTTCCATTTCCTCATGATGCGGCCTGTGGGCCGACTCATCAAACCAAACCAGTTGCTTTCCGGCCGGTGCTTCAAGATCATGAAAATACTCTTCAGCCAGGCTTGAGGAAACAATAATATCAAAACGACCCAACAGGAAATAGACAGGCACATCTATACGGGGTGCATGGTCCCTGATATCCAGCTCCTTGAGGTCGCTCCAGAGTTCTTCGGCCGAGAAATAGGGCATTAAAACCATGTTAATCCTGTCCAACAGCCCATATTCCGGTGACTTCAGGTTGGCAACTATTGTTTGAAGGTCAATGTAACCGGCACCTCCGGGTTCCATTATAACCCCACCGTATTTGTAAACCCAGCTCCTTACCAGCAGGGCATCCCTCAGGCTGTAATTATGATGCAGCGTATCAACCCTTTCCAGCTGCCTTAGAGCCCGTTTGTCATTATCCCTGGTTGCTTTTTCAAGTACAAACTCATAGCACAGTCTTTCATTTTTGAATGGGTTTACACTCTGGCCGGTTGAAATATATGCATGCAAAAGTTCAGGATAGCGAGAGGAAAAAATTGCACCGATGCTACTCCCCCATGAATGTCCCCAAAGGTAAACCTTGTCTACACCCAGCACTTCTCTTATAAAATTTACCAGTTCATATGTGTCATCAACAAAATCATCTACAGTAAGTGACTTCCTGGCCAGCCTCCAGCTGAATGAACCACCTGTCCCCCTCTGTTCCCAGTAGACCATTGTAAAATCCTCTTCAAGCTCCTGCATTACCCTGCTTGTCTGGTCAATGGGGAATAAAGGAAAACCCGGACCCCCGTGGAGAAACAACATTACAGGATTCGCAAGGCTTTTACCCCTGATCATCACCGACTGCTTTATTCCTCCGAGTTCAACTCTCTGGTAGTAATAAACCCCATCCTCAGAAATTACCGAATGACGGTAGCCCGTGCACGACACCATCACCAAAGTGACCACTATTGAAAGCATTAATATGCGCATATTCAGCCTGGGTTTAACTTTATGCCCTGTCAAAATTAATATACTGAATGACAAAAGTTGTGCCTTTTAGAGTTTTCTTTCCATGTTTATTTGTGCAATAACACATAAAAAAATTCGTGTACATTTGCAGCATATATAATGACTTGTTCAGGCTCAGATGAAAAAACTGCATAAACTAGTCATAACTTCATATATAGGGCCATTTGTGGTTACCTTCTTTATCGCCCTCTTCATTTTGTTGATGCAGTTCCTGTGGAAATA
>SLKR01000111.1 GCA_007134525.1 Bacteroidales bacterium
GATTTTTTATTGGCGTGCATTTCCGGGAGGGGCCAGCCCCTCCCGGCTTGCTAACTGCCCCGGTAACCGAACAACTTCTTTGTTTTTATAAAAGCCGATACATATTTTGGCAGCATATTTTCCCAGTCAGCCTCACCGGATTTTATCTTTTCCATTACAATGTGTGATGACCACGGCAGCACTTCTTTCCTGAACTCTTTGACGTCCAGTATATACTTATTTTCTTTTAGGTGACTGTACAGGAGTTCGATCTCCTTTTCAACTCTGATATTACTGCTGGTAAGTACGGGGTCTTCATTGTTTTCAAGCCCGGGATAAATATAAAGCTTGAGCCTGTGGGTGAAAAGTTTGCCAAATGCCTCCATTATTCCGCCCGAAAGGTTATTGTAATATTTTGTGTTTATCACATTACGCAAGGTAGGGGCACCCATTAACATCCTTATTTTGTTGACCCTGAACCGGTGGAACCATTCCGCGAGCCGGTAAAACTCCCTGAAACCTGAGACCATAACATTCTGCCCCATACCTGACAGTATATCAACCCTGTCGAGGAAATCCCTTTCATCGAACTGATCCTCACGCATAAGATTATTCAGGGTTATTTCACAGATTACTGCTGCATTTCTGCTCTCTTTGTTGTATCCCACCTCTTCCTTGAATAATGAGAAGCCTGACTTAAGCATATCAAACCCCACATAGGTTATCGGCCTGAAGCTGCCCCTGAGTACCATGATGTTTTTTCTGTAGAGCATATCTGCGGGTTGCTGTACCTTTCCGTGCCTGTCGAAAAGACTGACGGGGGTCATTCCGTTCTTTACCATTTGTACAGCCAACAGCCTGTTGTCAACGTAATTTAGTTCCGGACCTTTCATCCTCAGCATATCTATCTCAATCTTGCCTTCGTTGATATCGTCGCTGAGTGACCTTAGAAAGCTGTTGGGATACTGGTAGTTGTAATAACAGGCGTAAATAAGGTTTACCCCGAGAACTCCAAGGGTCTGCTGCTGGCTGAGGCTGTCGTTCTCTAACAGCCGGACATGGAGCACCACCTCGTTGGGCTCTGAGTCGGGTTTGAGCTGAAATCTGAGGCCCAGCCATCCATGTGCTTCATTGTCCTTACGAAAATTGAGGGTGGATACGGTGTTTGCAAACGCAAAGAACCTGGTCTCACGGCCTCTTTCCTCCTTAAGAAGCTTTACAAGGCTCTGGTATTCCCTGTCGAGCATCTGCAACAGCCTCTCTTCCGAGACGTAGCGGCCGGAAGGGCTTTTTCCGTAAAGGTAATCACTGAAGGCCATGTCATAGGCAGATATGGTCCGGGCAACCGTTCCGGAAGCTCCTCCCGACTGGAAAAAGCATCTTGCTACCTCCTGGCCGCCTCCTATCTCTGCAAATGAACCGAAAATGCTCTTGTCGAGGTTTATGAACAAAGCCTTGCGGTTGCTGTCCCATACTTCCCTCTCTATAAATCTGTCAGCCATATGATACTGAGTAAAAGATTTATTTCAAATTTAACAGATTTAGGCTTTAATTGGAAATTTGTTTTAATTTAGCCGGTGTTTATAACCGAAAAAGCCCGCATATGAATATTCTGGTTACTGGAGGCAAAGGCCAGCTGGGCCTTGAATTACAGGAGTTGTCAGGTGACTATGATGGCTACAGTTTTTTATTTACAGACAAGGAGGAGCTTGATATCACATCGTCAGGACAGGTGTTGAGTTTTTTCAGAAAGCATAAACCGGACATTCTGATTAACTGTGCCGGATACACTGATGTTGAAAAGGCAGAGGATGATATTGGCACTGCAATGCTTGTAAATGCAAAGGGGGCTGGAATACTGGCAGAAGCTTGCTCGAAATCATCATGTTTGATGATACATGTTTCAACGGATTATGTCTTTAATGGCAATAAATGCAAGCCCTATAGTGAAACAGACAGTGCCGGACCGGGCTCGGTTTACGGCAAAAGCAAACTGGAGGGTGAACTTGAGGTGATATTCAATGCGAGCCGGTCGGTAATAATCCGAACTTCCTGGCTCTATTCTGTATATGGGGAGAACTTTTTGAAGAAGATTCTTGAGAGGGCGAAAAAAAAAGAGGGGCTTAAGGTAGTCTTCGACCAGGTCGGCAGCCCAACCTACGCTTCAGATCTGGCCCGTGCCATTATGGAGATACTGCCACTGATACCGACAAAGGCTAGGGGAGTGATATATAATTATAGCAATGAAGGCGTTTGCAGCTGGTATGACTTTGCCAGGGCGGTTTTGGAAATAGCAGGGCTTGAATGCGATGTTGAGGCGGTGCTTTCAGACAGTGTCAAGACCAGGGCCAGGAGGCCGCACTACAGTGTGCTTGACAAATCAAGGATAAAGAGGGATTTTGGGATAAATGTACCGTATTGGCGCGACAGCCTTGCTTTATGCCTGTCAAGGCTTACTGCTTTTGCCCGCTGACAGTTTTTGTTTTGTAAAGCTTCCACCAGGCGATGCGTGGGTTCTCGTGGTGTTCACGGTGGTATCCAAAGAAATAACAGCTTAACAGGGCCCATAAATGGTTTTTGTGCTGTGTGCGTGCCCTGTGCGGCCCCATACCTGTAGTATGGGGCAGCCTGTGTGGCCAGTAAACCCCTGTGACGAAAAGCTGAAAGGTGCCTAGTACCGCAGGAAGCACCCAAAGCAACAGCACCCTCTGTTCACTTAATTCAGGATGCAGTATAAGAAGGTTATAAATTATTGCCATGATAAGTATCTGCACAAGAGTAAGATACCTTAGCATGAAAACACCCCACCAGACGAAGAAGTTTCCCGATCGGACACTGTAATCAGGATCTTTTTCGCTTGCAGGAAAACGGTGGTGGAGTTTATGATTTTTCTTAAGCCTGTTGTAGTTCATTCCGGCAAAGAGAAATGATGTCAGGTAACCGAAAAACCCATTAACCCGCCCGGAGTTGGAGATATTGCCGTGCATGGCGTCATGAGCCGTTATAAATAATCCAGTATAGAGATATGCCTGCAGAAGAATGTGGAAATACAGCCAGGGGTTAACCATCGAAATATCAAGGTTAAACAAAATCCACACCAGGTGCAATGCCCAGAGAGATATAACAGCAGTCGCTACAATTATTCCCACGTCGCTGGCCTTTTTTAAGGATAAAATTAATCTTTATTTGAAGCTAAACAAAGATCCGCAGTTATATGTTACTTTTCCATGGAAAAACTTTATTACTTCATACTTCTTGCCGGCAGTTTTGCCGTACCTTTTATATGGAGCTTTGAGAAAAAAATCTCTTTCTTCCGTTTGTGGTCTGCGCTTTTTCCGGCCATTGTTATGATGATGCTGGTTTTTGTCTCCTGGGATATAATATTTACTGCAAGGGGGGTCTGGTATTTCAATCACGATTATGTGGCAGGCTATTATATTATGGGGCTGCCGGTGGAAGAGTGGCTCTTTTTTGTGGTAATACCCTATTGTATCGTCTTTTCCTACGAGGTTATAAGGTATTTTATGCCTGATTTGAAAAACCCTGCAATTGCCCTTGCCGTCAATATAGCCCTCGCCTTGGTTTTCCTGATACTTGGTATTATGAATACCGGCAGGCTCTATACTGCTACTGTCATGCTCTTTACTTCAATGCTGCTTTTTCTGCAGCCTTTTCTAAGGACACACAAAAGCTGGCTTTCTCACTTCTTTTTCACCTATATAATTATTATCATACCATTTCTGCTTGTTAATGGTGCCCTTACCGGGGCTTTCACACATAGCCCGGTTGTAGGGTACAATGATGCGGAAAATCTTGGCATCAGGCTGTTTACGGTTCCTGTTGAAGATGCTGTTTACCTTATGGGTATGATGCTGCTGGTCCAGATGATATATGAGAGAATTAAACTTGCCAGGAAACGCGTGGTGCAATAAAAAAAGGGAGGCCTGATTGTTGATTCTGATACAACAACCATTAGCCCCCCGGCGGGGTATAACATGCTTCAGCTTACAACGGCAGTGTACCTGCTATAAGGAATGTCGCTGCAAAGGCAACAATTGCGTAAAGCTCCGGGAAAACGGCAAGGATCAGAGTGTTGCCGAACACGTTGTGCCCGGAACCGATTGCCGCTATACCGTTAGCGCAAACCTGACCCTGGCGTATACCTGACAGCAGTCCGACAAATCCAAGCGCCAGTCCGGCACCGAAGATGGCAGCTGCAGTTGCCCAGCTCATACCGGCAGTCAGATATCCTGACAGGATAAAGTAACCCATGAAGCCATAGAGGCCCTGGGTACCGGGAAGTGCGCTCAATACCATGTAGTTACCAAATGCTTCATCATTCTTCTTCAAAGCACCGATAGAGGCATTTCCCCCCATAGACACACCAAAGGCACTGCCTATACCGGCAAGTCCTACCATCAGTCCGATACCTATGTAAGCTAAAATAATTGGTTCCATAATTTCAAATTGATTTAAAGTTAAACGTTATGTGATTTTTTTAAATGGATTGTATTGCTTGCCACCACCGGTAAAGCCGGCGTTTTTATAAAATTCTACAAATGTCAGACGCATCGGGTGTACAAATGCTCCCAAACCCGACATGAAAAGATTTATGCCATGCCCTACCACGAGGATAACTGTCATAATTATAATGTTGAGAACCGGTATGTTTCCGCTCATTGAAACAGCAAGGCTGTTAAACACAAAGCCGAGTATGGCGCTTGAGATGCCAAGTGCAAAAAGCCTTATATATGAAAGCAGGTCGCCGAGTATGCCGGTTACCATATTGTATGTATTCCACAGACCAAGTCCGAAATTCATAAGGATGCTGCGGTTCAGGTTGTTCAGCAGTAGTATCATTACCCCGCTTACGCCAAGGAGTGTGTATAGTGCAGGGTTGAGTTCTTCGAATGGTTTTCCGGTAAGCTGGCTTATGCCGTAGAGCGAAATACTCCCGGTAAGCAGGAGTATCCAGCCTGCTGTTCCGACGGCGTGTTTCCATCCGAACTGCTTTGTTTCATTTATGGCCTTGAGCACAAGTCCGAAGAGGATCTGTATCCCCCCAAGAATAAGCGCCAGGTAAAATAGCAGCATGTTTATATCCGTGCCCTGCTGCTCAAACCTTGCAGCCAGGTCGCTGTAAACGGGCAGGCCGGTTTCGAATAGCGGGATCCCGAAGAAAACACCCGAGATGATGCCAAAAAAGAATGTGGATAATCCCAGGTAAAAAACCAGTCCCATTATCTGCTTGAGCTCTTTTTTGACCCTCTTTTTAAGGAAGATCGCAGTAAGGCCCATCAAAATACCGTAACCTGCATCTCCAAGGCAGAACCCGAAAAAGAGCATATAAAACGGTGCGAAGAATGGGGTAAGGTCAAGCTCTGTGTATTTGGGGAGCGAATATAGGTCGCCGAGCATCTCGAACTTCCTTGCAAATTTTTTATTCTTTAAAAGTATGGGCACTTCTTCCTTCTCCTGTGCCTTTTGCACAATATAAAGTATATTGTTCTTCTCGAGGTATGTTATCAGGCCGTCTTTTTTTTCGTCAGGCACCCAGCCTTCCAGCAGCATTACCTTTTCATCTGCCTCCCGCCCGGTGTTCCGGACTACATTCTTATAGTCAACAGATTCCTTTACCTGGTAACCATAGCCCTTGATCTGCTCAATGCCTGTGCGAGCTATTTTGTCAAGCTCGTCGTTTATGGCTTTTATCTCCTTTTTGATCTCCTTCTGGTAATGCAACAGCTCTGAAAGAGGCCTTTCGGGCGTACGTACTTCGTCGGCATCTATATCCGGCGCTTCATCACCCTTGGAGACCATTATAAAATAGATCTGTCCGGCATGGGTACCTATTACCTCTACAGGGTAATCTTCCGGCCAGTTCTCTTCAAATCTGCTGGCGGGGGTGCTGAAAAACTTCACGTGAATGTCCTCTGATGCAAGCTTACTGAGGGTATCCCTTGAGAAATCACCCCAGGGCCTCACCTGGCTTATCTCTTTTTGAAGAAGGGTCAGCTGTTGGAACTTGTCTTCCAGTTTTGCAAAAAGCTCACTTGCCTTCTCAAACTCCTCCCTGCCTTCGCCGGGTTTTATAGTCTGGCCTTGTGGAGTTTCAACCTCCCTTTTGACAAGTTGTTTTACTACCCATTGTATCTCACGGATATGATCATACTGATCCCTGATCTCATCCGAGACCTCGTCCTGCTTCTCAATGATGTGGATCACGCCCAGTTCCCTTACATCATCCAAAAAGGCTTCATAGTCCTTATGGAATACCAGGAAGGAAAATTTATGCATTGGAATTATCATACGCTTGCCTCCGATTCCTGTAACCTGTTTTTTACAATCTTCTGTGCAGCCTTGGAAAGGTTCTCCTCGTCTTCCAGATAGCGTTTAATCTTTAGTATGGCCTCTTCAAACCCGGGTATCTGAACCTTCTCATAAAGGTTTACCTTCTGGGTTGTCTTCTTGCGTGCATGATCCAGAAGTGCCATTTTCTGAAAGAAAACCTCCCTTTCGAGGGCTGTTTTTGCCAGCTCTTTTACAATATTCACCCCGTCGAGGTACCAGGTCGGTTTGTTGAACATACTATAATCCTTGACCGAGAACTTTACCTCTTCCAGAACCGGTGTCTTGACTCCAGCAATCTTTTTAACTGATAGCTCAACGTCGTCAATGACCACGAGCTCGTTGTCAAATTCATCCCACAGGGCAATTGCATGCTGGTATTCCTTAAGCTGCCTTTCCAGCTTCTCATCGAACTCTTCAGCTGTTTCCCTGGCCTTTTTTACCTCGCTTCTGAGGGCTGCTTCCTTGTTCTTAAGGGTGGGCAGTGCCTTTTCCCTTACTTCCAGTTGTTTTTTTAGACGCTGAAGATAGGTCTTATTATATTGAAACTTGATTGCCATAAAAGAATTAACCCTTTATTTTTCTTTTTCCCAGAACTTGTCAACAAACTCCTGACGGATACCGACCTCTGCAGGCTTGAAGTATTTACTGAACAGCCCGTAAGCGGTTTCAAGCATTTGGTCGGTATCGATATTAACATCAATAGCGAGAAGCTTTTCAGAGTAATCTCTGGCAAACTTAAGGCTCCTTTCGTCATAATCAGTCAGATCGAAACCATTTTCCTGCTTTGTTTTTGCATTTGCTGCATCAGCATAAAGACGCACTGCTGCGTTCATTACCTGGGGATGATCCTCCCTTGTTTTTTTGCCGATAACAAGCTGTTTAAGGCGAGAAAGGCTCCTGAAAGGGTCAACGATTACCTTGCCTATGTCACTGTCCTTCCTCAAAAATAGCTGTCCCTCGGTAATATATCCCGTATTGTCGGGTACTGCGTGTGTTATGTCACCGCCAGACAGGGTGGTGACTGCTATTATTGTAATTGAGCCCCCGTCCGGGAACTGTACGGCCTTTTCGTAAAGCCTCGCAAGGTCTGAATATAGAGAGCCCGGCATAGAGTCCTTCGAGGGGATCTGGTCCATTCTGTTTGATACGATGCTCAGTGCATCTGCATACAGTGTCATGTCTGTCAGCAGGACCAGCACTTTCTCATTCTTTTCAACAGCAAAGTATTCTGCTGCAGAAAGGGCCATGTCAGGTACCAGCAGCCTTTCAACAGGCGGGTCTTCGGTGGTATTGATAAAGCCAACTATTCGGTCGAGTGCACCGGCATTGTCGAATACGTTCTTAAAGTAAAGGTAGTCGTCCCTGGTAAGCCCCATCCCGGCAAGTATGATCTTGTCAGCCTTTGCACGCAGTGCAACCATTGCCATAACCTGGTTGTAGGGCTGATCCGGGTCGGCAAAGAATGGTATCTTCTGTCCTGTTACCAGTGCATTGTTGAGGTCAATCCCTGCAATACCCGTAGGGATGAACTCAGAGGGTTGCATTCTGCGTACGGGGTTAACGCTCGGACCACCTATCTCCCTTTCATCGCCCATTATATCACCCCCCTCCATGGGTTCGCCGTATGCATTAAAGAACCTTCCGGCAAGGTCTTCACCTACCTTCAGACTGGGAGGCTTGCCTGCAAAAATTACCTCTGCATTTGTTGCAATCCCTTCGGTGCCGCCAAATATCTGCAGGGTTACAATATCTCCCATGATCTTTACTACCTGGGCAAGTCGGCCGTCAACTATGGCAAGTTCATCATATCCAATGCCTTTTGCGCTGAGGGATACGGTTGCCTTGGTCAGCTGGAACAGCTTTGTGTATACGCGTTGAAATGCTTTTGTGTCCTTTTCCATTGCTTAGTATCTTTTCCAATATTATTTACTACGCTTCCTCTTTCGCTTCTTCCTTTTCCTGCTCTTTCAGCATGGTTTCCAGCTCCTTTTCGTTTTTCTTGAACTTGTCGGAGTCAAACTCGGAATAGTTCATCTGCTTGAGCGCATTAATCAGACGCTTGAAGTACGGGCCCACATCCTCAAATGAATCGAATGAGAAGTCAAAGTCAGTAATCTTAAGTGTCTTATGGAGCATATAATCCTGCCTTTCAAGGGATGAAGAAGCATCCACCTTGTCAAAGGCATCCTGTTGCAGTATTACAAAGTCTATCAGCTCAGATTTCCAGTAGCGGATATGGTAATCCATAGGTACGCCATCATCACCCAGGATATTGATCTGTTCGTATGCCTCCTTGCCCCTTAAAAGGATGTCCTTCGCCTTCAAAACACTGTCGGTCCAGTTTTCAGAAATATTCTCGTTGAGGTATTCCGAGATCTCGGGATACTCCAGGTATTTTGAATAGCTCTCAATAGGGTCAATTGCCGGATACCTCTTGCTGTCGGCTCTCTGCTGCGATAGGGCATAGAAGCAGCGGGCAACCTTTTTGGTAGACTCGGTTACAGGTTCTTTCAGGTTACCACCTGCAGGAGATACCGTACCGATAAAAGTAATAGAACCGCTTTCTCCGTTAGAAAGGTAAACAAAGCCAGCCCTAGCATAAAAGTTTGCAATTATTGCCGATAGGTCCATGGGGAATCCGTCAGGACCCGGAAGCTCTTCCATACGGTTGGACATCTCCCTGAGCGCCTGTGCCCAGCGTGAAGTTGAATCTGCGAGCAATAATACCTTGAGGCCCATTGCCCTGTAATATTCTGCAATAGTCATTGCCGTGTATACTGATGCTTCACGGGCGGCTACAGGCATGTTTGAAGTGTTGGCAATAATGGTGGTCCGCTCCATCAGCTTGCGACCGCTCCTGGGGTCTTCAAGTTCCGGAAACTCGGTAAATATCTCAACAACCTCGTTTGCACGCTCACCGCAGGCGGCTATCACCACCAGGTCGGCTTCCGCGTTTTTCGACAGGTTGTGCTGCAATACTGTTTTTCCTGAGCCAAAAGGGCCAGGGATAAAACCTGTGCCGCCTTCTGCCATCGGATTCAGGGTATCCATCACCCTGATGCCGGTTTCCATTATCTTAAATGGACGTGGTTTATGCTTGTAGGCTTTTATGGGCACCTTTACCGGCCACTTCTGTATCATTGTAACCTTATGCTCCTTGCCATCACCATCTGTTAAAACTGCAATAGTTTCATCAGGTGTGTATTTACCCTCTTTTTTAAGGCTTTTTACCGTGTATTCTCCGGCGAACTTAAAGGGAACCATTATCTTGTGTGGGATCCAGTTCTCCCTGACCTCCCCCAGCCATGAACCTGCCTGTACCTTATCACCTTCCTTTGCCAGGGGCTTGTACTCAAATTTTTTGTCCATATCGAGAGGTTCGGTATATTCTCCCCTCTTCAGGAACACACCCTCCATTTTATTGAGGTCGTTCTGCAGTCCGTCAAAGTTTTTTGACAGGATACCGGGGCCGAGTGTCACCTCAAGCATATGCCCCATGAACTCAACCTCACTTCCTGTCTTAAGCCCGCGTGTGCTTTCAAAAACCTGAATAAATGACTTGTTGCCCACAACCTTAATTACCTCGGCCATGAGCCTTGTGCCGCCATGCTTTATAAAACAGATCTCATTCTGTGCGGTAGTACCTTCGGTTTCTACAATTACAAGGTTGGCAATAATGCCGGTTACATTCCCAATTGTATTCATATTATACTATTTTTCTGTAAATTTTTCAGGTAATTCATAGCTTTCCTGCAGCTCCCTGAGGAGTTTCTTGAAAAGCTTATTGCTGTGATCCTTGTCTATATCCAGCCAGCGTTCTATCATTCCAAGCTTGATGATAAAGGCCAGAATCTTCTCAATAGTGAAATAATGAAAAAAGGTCTCTTCGTCAAGATATTTCCACTTTAGCTCGTCTATTGCCTGTTCCCTTTCCTTTATATCTTCCTTGCGGGCAATGCCTGTAAGGTCTTCCATATAGTCGAGGTCATTGCCCAGCCCAAAGTCGCGCGCATGGCTCCTGCGGATTGTTTCGGAAACCTCGCCAGTGCCAATTATCTGATGTTCGAATGGTACTTTGTATTTGCGGGCATTAAGGGCGAGCATTATATTCTTTATGTTCAGTTCAAAATTGAACCACCAGAACAGAAAGTTATTGTTTACACTTTCTGTGATTTCATCGTAAAAAAGCGTAGTGAGCTCGTTTTCAGGGCTCATATCGGGGTATATCGGGTCCTTGCTCTTAAATGCGGTTATAAAGCGCTTCATGTATGACGGCAATTCCGCAGGCTCTTTAATGTTCTCCTCTAAAAACTCCCTTGAATAATTGCCCTTCTCGCTGAACTCTTCACCCTTTTTTTCGAGCAGGTTAAGAAGGTTCTTGTTGTCATATGGCAGGAATAGTTTCTCCACAAGCCTGTAATCGCTGGGGTGAAGTTCTGTGCGCAGCTCATCCCTGAACGCAAGCTGGCTGACTGTCAACTTGTGTATATCGAGTGTTATATCCTGAAGTCCTGCTACCAGATAATAATAATTACGTTTCACGGGCTTTTTTTTTTATTTGCATAAAAGACAAATGGCCCTGCAGGCTGTCAATTAATTACTGCCTTATTTGCCTGAGTCTTTCTTTTTGGTTTTCTCCTGCTTTTTGCCGCTTTTGTCAAAAAGCATTTCAATCAGCCTCGGACGAAGGTACATCCTGAAGAAATTGTCGAAATCGTCGTCAGAAAATGATATAAGGTAGCCCCCGTCTTTAGGCCCAATTTTAAAACCACCCTTGATTTTGTCGCTGAAGTCGACCTTAAGGCCTTTTTCCAGGAGCTCTTTGGCTTTGTTCTGGAAGTATGATTCAAAATCCTTCTGCTTGTCTTTTGGTAGTAGCACGTAAAGGTCAACCTTATCACTCTCCTTTGGATCCCAGTTTTTGATTATGGTTTTTATAATATCACCTGTAAATCCTGGATCTTTCATGGTTTTTTTAGCTTCAGGCCCGATGGTTTCTGCCTGAACAAGTTCAACTATCTCCTGCTTTAGATCGGAGATCGCCTGCCTGGCCGCAAGTTGCAATTCATTAAGAGCCTTCTGCTTCAGATCTTCAGACTCTTTTTTTGCAGTCTCTATTGTGGAGGTGGCTTCTTTTTTGGACTTGTCAAGTAGTTCACCGGCCTCCTTTTTTGCTTCGGCAAGGATCTTATCTGCTTCCCTGTTGGCCTTATCGACACCTTCCTGATATATTTTATCGGTCAGCTCCTGAAGTTTTTTCTGCATTGCGGTATTGTTTTATTTGAAATATTTCCTTTTTAGATGGATGCAAATTTAGGAAAAATGCTTTGTTATTACCACTTAACATGCCTTTTTTGTTGTCACTTTGGTTAACAATTTGCAAAACTACTATTTTTTTGCTTTGTTACAAAACTCACAACTCTAAAATTTATTAACTGAATGGATCCTAAATGGTTAAACAATTTCTGTTCAGGGGTGTTTGTAAAGCATACAGTATTATTTATAACAAAAAATAAAGATTTTATGAAACGGATAAAATTTGTAGTACCAGTTGCGCTGCTGTTCATTCTGGCTGCATGTGGCGGCCAGAGCGAAAATCGTGCAGAGGTAATGGAGCGCCTGGAGGCAGGTGAGATCCCTGAAGCGGTAGACGTGTATATTCTGGATGCCGGCAACAGCAAGGTTGCATGGGAAGGCCGCCGTATTGGGGGTGGCCATGATGGCACTATCGGCATCAAAGGTGGTGAGTTCTATTTTTTTGAAGGCGATATGGTTGGGGGCGAGATTGTTATGGACATGCACCAGATAGTTGTGCTTGATATTGAAAACCCCGGAAACAATGCCCGTTTGCAGGCTCACTTGGAGTCAGATGACTTCTTTGCCGTTGAACAGTACCCTGAAGCACATTTTGAGATTACAGTTGTGGAACAAATTGAAGAAGAATCTGAGATGACCCACAGGGTATTTGGCAATATGACCATACGCGGAATTACCCATGGCATAGCCTTTGATGCAGTTATAGATCTTCAGGAAGATCGTATGGTGGCTTTTGCTGATTTTGACCTTGACCGTACCCAGTGGAATGTTCGGTTTGGTTCCGGGAGGTTTTTTGATGATCTTGGTGACAGCGCCATTCACGACGATTTTGGTCTTACACTGGATCTTGTGGCCGCAAATTAAAACGGAAAATCATCTGACTCATCCTCCCTCGGGCCGTCTGCTTCTTCGATCGGCACTGCCACCTGGTGTACAGGCAGGCCTGTAACGTAAATGGCCTTATATGGACCGGTGGGGCAGGCATATTCACATGCGCCGCACCCGACGCATATTTCCGGGTACACCTCCGGTATGAACAGGCCGTCCTCATAGGGAACCATCTGTACAGCCTTTGTAGGACAGTGTTCGGAACATGCCCCGCAATCGTTCCTGTCTACGGTAACCACACAGCTCTCGGCTAAAAATTTCACCTCTCCTATCTTTATAAGCTTCTTCTCCTCCTCACTCTGCCTGGTGATGGCACCTGTCGGACACACTTCGCTGCAACGCACACAATCGAAATTGCAGAAATTTTTGTGGTAATCCAGCTTTGGCTGCATAAAGCCTTCAAGGCCGTAATCAAAAAACGAAGGTACTATGACCTTTGTAGGGCAAGCACTGACGCACAGATAACATGCTATACAGTGATTTGTGAAATGTTCGTGACTTAAGGATCCCGGAGGTGTGACAACCTTCTGGTTCTCGACCGGAACCATACCGGGACTGCTGGCTCCCTGCGATCGTGCAAGCTTGGTGATAAGTGGTATGCTTAGTAGGCCGGAGGCCATTGTAAGCATAAACTGCCTTTTCTCTCCTGAGCTTTCGACTGCTTTTTTTGATTTTTTTACGACAGCGGGCAGCGGCTGGTATTTTATACCGTTGTTCGGACATGCACTGAAGCAGTTAAAGCAGTTTATACAACGGCTGTGGTCGACCTGGTGGGTCTTGCTGTCGAGGCATTCGGCCTTGCATACCCATTCACACTTTTTGCAAAAGGTGCACTCCTGCTTATTAAAGGTGATTCGAAACAGCGGCCTTGAAGAGAATAATGCCAGTATACTGCCTGCAGGACATAATGTGTTGCAGAAGAGCCTTCCCCGCCAGGCTGCCATGACGGCAATTGTCAGAAATATTACGGCCGATATAAGCACTACGTCCCAAGGCAGTGTATGCATGCTTCGTGGGGAAAGAATAAATATATCAAGGCCTTCGAACAAAAATGCAATTGAGTTTGAAAACCATATATATGCAGGCTTGAAGAGACTGACCGAGACCTTGCCGAAATTGGAATAGGGATCAAGCAGGTTGACCAGAAACAGACTGCCTGAAATCCACAGTATAAGTGTTATTCCAAGTATGCTGTATCTAAGTATCCTTTTCCTGTTTGAAGAAAAGTTAAACCTCCTCTTTTTCCTGGGTTTGAAAAGGCGTGCAAAGGCTGTTACAATGTCCTGCAGCGTGCCCATCGGGCATATACTGGAGCAGTATACACGCCCGAAAACAAGGGTAAGCAATATTACCAGCAGGAATCCCAGTGTGCTGATGCTGAAGAAAAGAGCAAAGAAGCTCAGAACTGAAGGAAGAAGCTGCAGGTGAAGAAGCACATTGGCTATAGGGTCCAGGATGCCGTATCCTGTTGCAAGGAAAAGGAAAAGCATCGACAAAAACAGTATTAACGATACTGCAATACGTATCCTCCTCAGGCTGGATAGTTTCATTCTGACAGATTGATTTTAAGATTAATGCTGGTTGCTTAACGCGGCCTATAATGCCACTCTTCGGATATTGAGGCTGTCAAGATCCATTTTGCCAATATTCATCTCCGATGCAATCCGGATATGGCCTATGTCTTCAGGCTGGTGCCCTAGCATAAGTGCTCCAGCAGCATCAACTGCGACAATGTCGGGAGAAATCAGAATGCTTCGCATGCGGCTCAGGTCTGCCTCAGAGGTTCCCCTTGGACCGTTCTGTGTCATCACAAGATAGGCATCTACAATATTCAGATCTGGCTTTCTGTAAAGACAGAAGTCTGCGATGCACTGATGCAGGTCATTACGGTGCCAGTAACCACGGTCCCAGACAACCCCCATCAGGTTCTTCATTGCAATTGTAACCGTTGTCGAACCATGGTGTTTCAGCACCGGTACATTTATAAAAACATCACTGTTGATAAGCCTTTCAAACACCTTTGCAGAAGATAGCCTGCTGGCACCCTGGATGCTGACTTCAGTATAATATCTTTCAAGATGGGCATGCAGCATCTGGCCGCCTGCACTACGAACCGCATCAGCCACACCTGAATTCTCATAACTTCTTTCCCAGTTGTCGCAGGTATTGTCGAAGGCAAGCACCCTGCTGGCACCGGCTTCCAGGCAGTCCCTTACTATGGCCCCGACAACTTCAGGGTTGGTATTTGCAGCCCTTTCAGGAGGGGTGTCCCAGCTTGAGTTTGGCTTGATAACAACTGTCTGCCCCGGCTTTACAAAAACGCCCATGCCACCCATTTCGTCCATGGCCCTGCGGTATAGCTCCAGGGGTTCTCCGCCCCTGACGGCAACCAGATCATAGTTGCCACTTAAGGAAGTGGTGCTGCGGGAAGCGAACAGCGGTATCTTTCCGATTGTTGATGCATACAGGCTTCCGAGTGTAGAGTAAATGAATCCTTTTCTTAAGAACTGTCTTCTGTCCATGGTTTTATATTTAATGTTTACAAAAGTATAATTTTCATGTTCTTTTTTATTATTTTTGATGCCGAATAATTCACTTACAGGGCTTATTTATAATAAGTTTAAGCAAGGAAACACAAAAAAAAGACTCATGAGCAGCAAACAAACAGGCGCGTTAACTTTCAGTACAGGGTCAAAGGCATGGGCTATACTTTTCGATGCACTGGCGGTTGCCTTTATCTATTTTATGCCGGCGATATCGCATATGCTGAGCTTCCCGGTATATATGTTTGAGCCAATGCGCATAATGCTTATACTGGCATTGATGCATACCCGTAAACAAAATGCATACATACTGGCGCTGACACTTCCTATTGTATCTTACCTGATATCGGCTCATCCAATGTTTATTAAGTCTTTACTCATTGCCATAGAGCTGAGTGTAATGGTCTTCCTGTTCTACTTCCTTGTAGAGAGGATTCACCGCTTTGCCGCGATATTTGCCAGTATCTGGCTGAGCAAGCTTCTTTATTATGGGCTCAAGTATCTGGCAATAATGACGATAATGCCATCGGAGCCTGTTGTCGGTATCCCACTGCTTTTGCAATTGCTCACCTCCGTTGTTTTCAGTATCTATGTATACATAATGTTCAGGGGAGATGGTGCCCGCAGGGCGTAGAAAATGATAATACTTGGTAATTGCTTGCTGTCGGACGAGCTTTTCTCCGAATTTTTTACTTGTGATCTTAATGCCTGCAGAGGCGGCTGTTGTGTTGAGGGAGATGCTGGCGCCCCGCTTGATGAGGAAGAAACCGTAATTCTGGAATCAATCTCGGACAAGTTTACCCCGTTTATGGAACATGAAGGTATATCTGCCATTGACAGCCAGGGTCACTGGGTAAGGGATGAGGACGGAGATATTACCACGCCTCTTGTTGAGGGGAAGCAGTGTGCATATTCTTGTTTTGACGAAAAAGGTATTGCCGGTTGCGCGATTGAAAAAGCATTTGAAAAGGGTCTTACGGATTTCCGTAAACCAATCTCATGTCATCTTTACCCGGTAAGGATCCATAAATACCCACACTACGATGCACTCAACTACCACAGATGGCCGCTTTGTGACCCTGCGCGTGAATGTGGCAGGGCAGGGGGAGTGAGAGTGTTCAGGTTCCTGCGTGAGGCACTTGTCAGAAAATACGGGGAAAAATGGTACCGGGAGCTGGAAGAGTACTTTACTCAGTCCGGCCTGATGATATAGATTCAATTGCCCTTTTTATCCTTTCAACAGTTTCGTCCCTTCCAAGGATCTTCATGATTTCTTTTACATCAGGTCCGTGGGCTGCACCCACCAGGGCAAGCCTCAGCGGGGGCATTATCCTTCCTGCTCCGGCCCCCGACTCCTGCATGATTTCGTTCATTGCATTTTCTATGCTTTCGGTTTCAAGAGTCCCGGTTTTTGCAAGTTTTTCTGCAAGTGCCGTCATTAAAGCGGGAGTGTCATCCTTCCATTTCTTCCTTGCAAATTTCTCATCATATGATGAGGGTGCCTGGAAAAAGAAATAGCTCTCCTCCCAAAGTTCGTGCACAAAGCTTACCCTGTCCCGGACAAGGGAACATATCCTGCCGAGTCTTTCTTCAGGCTGGCTGATCCCCTTCTCTGCAAGAAAGTCTTTAAAAAGAAGGGCAACCTCCTTAATTGGCTTCCTTACCAGGTATTGGTGGTTGAACCATCTTGCCTTTTCGGGGTCGAACCTTGCACCTGCCTTGCCCACTCTGTCGAGGGAGAATAATTCTGTTAACTCCTCAAGTGAGAATAATTCCTGTTCTGTTCCCGGGTTCCAGCCAAGTAAAGCTATTATGTTTACGAAGGCTTCGGGGAAATAGCCGGATTCACGGTAACCCCTGATGATCTCGCCGCTTTGTGTATCCTTCCACTCAAGCGGAAAAACCGGGAACCCCAGCCTGTCTCCGTCTCTTTTGCTCAGTTTTCCCTGGCCGTCCGGTTTAAGCAGCAGCGGTAAATGGGCGAAACGAGGCATACTGTCTGTCCACCCAAGGCAGCGGTAGAGCAACACATGGAGGGGTGCTGATGGTAGCCATTCCTCACCCCTTATCACGTGTGTTATATCCATGAGGTGGTCGTCAACCACATTGGCCAGATGATATGTCGGCATTCCGTCACTTTTAAAGAGTACCTTGTCGTCCAGAAGCCTGCTTTCAACACTTACCCTGCCCCTTATAATGTCATCAACAATTATCTCCTCATTTTCCGGGATCCTGATCCTTATAACATAATCCTGTCCTGAATCCAGCCTTTTTTTTACCTCTTCCCCCGATAGGCTCAGGGAGTTTTGCATCTGCACCCGGGTGTGGATGTCGTACTGAGGGTTCGGGTTTTTATCGGTTTTGAGCCTGGTACGCATTTCCGTGAGTTCTTCAGGAGTATCAAATGCATAGTAGGCGTAACCTTTTCCGATCAGAATATTTGCATATTCCCTGTATATTTTCATTCTCTCCGACTGCCTGAATGGCCCCATACCACCATCCCTGTCCGGACCTTCATCCCATTCAATACCGCACCACCTGAGGGAATCCATAATATAATCCTCTGCCCCTTTGACAAACCTTTTACGGTCAGTATCCTCAATCCGGAGCAGAAAACTTCCCTTGTGCTTTCTGGCGAATAAATAGTTATATAGAGCCGTGCGCACACCTCCCATATGAAGGGGGCCTGTCGGACTCGGTGCGAATCTTACCCTGACACTCATTCTTTATCTGTTTTATTGTTGTTTTGAAATAAATTCTTCCCACTCCTCAAGCACTTCATCCTTGATCACCCTGGGAAATTTGTTCTGTGCCCCTTCCTTGCCCTTCATTCTCATATACCCGTAAAATATCTCCGATGGCAGCACCTTTACAATAACATCCTTTATGGCGGCTATCCTTTCAACCCGGTAGTCGTCATTCAATATTTTCAGGTTCTCATCAATACTTTCCCTGAGCTCTGCTTCATTCACCCGGCTGTCAGTTCCAACGAACCACTTATGGGCAAACATGCTTCCATGCTTGACCCCGGCAACGGTGAATTCACGTATCTCAATATTCAGTTGGTCCTCGGCCATCTTTATTGCAGAGTTCATGTTGTCAACTGACATATGCTCTCCGCATAGGTTCAGGAAATGTTTGGTGCGGCCCGTTATAATGATCTCATTTTTGCTGATATTTGAAAACCGTATTACATCTCCGATCATATAACGCCATGCACCGGCACATGTGCTTAGCAACAGTGCATAATCTTCACCTTCCTTTACCTCTCCTATACCCAGTGTCTTTGCCTCCGGGCGAAGGCTGCCGTGGGGGTCAAAGTTCTCCCGGTTGAATGGAATGAACTCAAAGAAAAGCCCGTTGTCAAGGACCATCTGCATTCCGTTGGTGTTGGGGCGGCTCTGAAAAGCAATAAAACCCTCAGAGGCCAGGTATGTCTCAATATAGGTAATTGGCTTACCCAGGAGCTTTTCAAAACCTTTTTTATATGGCCCGAACGATACACCCCCGTGAACAAAAATTGACAGGTTTGGCCATACTTCATGTATATTCTTTACTTTATAGTGATTAATTACCTTCTCTATAAGAATCTGCCACCATGCAGGTACTCCCACTATAACCCCGATATCCCAGCTTGCGGCTCTGGCAACAATTTCATCCAGCTTGGTTGGCCAGTCCCTCTCCTTGGATATTCTTTTGCCCGGCTTATAGAAATGCTGGAACCAGAAAGGTATGTTTTTGGTGGTTATCCCTGAGAGATCCCCTTCATAGTAAGTGCCGTTGTACTGTAGGTGGGTGCTTCCGCCAAGCATTAATATCCCTTTCTCATAAAAGGTCTTCGGAAACTTGAACCTTGCCAGGGAAAAGATCTGCTTTATGCTGGTTCTCTTGATGGCCCTCAGCATGGCAGCAGTAACCGGGATTTGCTTGCTTGATGCACCTGATGTACCTGAGCTCAGTGCAAAATATTTTACCCTGCCAGGCCAGCAGACATATGGTTCTCCATTTAGTGTCCTGTACCACCAGTCTTTGAAGATATCATTGTAGTCGTGTACCGGCACTGTTTCCCTGAAACTGGCCACCGGGTCAGGTTTTTTCAGGATCTCCTGGAACCCGTAATGTTCTCCAAATGCCGTACTGTTTGCTTTCTTTAACAGTTTTTTAAGTTCTTTTCTCTGGGAGCGTTCAGCTTCCTTTGTTTGAAAAAATACCGGCATTTTACTGCGCAGTGCTATTGCCCGCTTGATCACAGAACCTAAGATCGGCATGTTGATGTATTTTTATTTATTATTGGCTTTCACCCTTTATCCAATCTTTTACCTCTTCGGGCCCGGGCGGAGGTATGTCGAGCTTCAGTTTTTTCCTTAGACCGCACAGCTGATTAAAAACCTTGTTCGGATTGGCTGATTTGAGTGCATCAATCCCTGGGATCCCTGCCTGTACAAGTAGCCCGGCCCATTGTTCCGGTACTCCTGCCCTTATGAATTCCTCCTTGCCTTCATCACTGCCCCCCGTTTTTTCGGGCCTCATCTGTGGGAAGAACAGGATGTCCTGGATACTGGGCTTGTTGCAGAGTATCATTGCAAGCCGGTCTATTCCGATACCCAGGCCCGCCGTGGGCGGCATCCCTGTTTCGATTGCCATTAAAAAATCCTCATCTAGAACCATCGCCTCCGGATCACCCCTGCGTCCTAACTCCAGCTGCTCTTCAAATCTGGCTCTCTGGTCTACCGGGTCGTTCAACTCGCTGAATGCATTGCATATCTCCTTGCCGTTGCATATTGCCTCGAAACGTTCTACCAGACCTGGCTTTTCGCGGTGTTTCTTGGCCAGTGGAGACATTTCAACCGGATAGTCCGTAATAAAGGTTGGCTGAATAAGGTGGGGCTCGCATTTTTCGCCGAATATTTCATCGATCAGCTTGCCGCGCCCCATGCTTTCGTCTGTCTCTACACCCTCCCTTTTTGCAAAGGCCCTCATTTCACCTTCATCCATTTCAGAGATATCCTGTCCGGTAAAATGCTCTATGGCTCCGTACATTGTAAATCTTTTCCAGGGCCTTTTGAAATCAATTATATGTTCGCCCGTTTTTACGCTGGTAGTGCCGTGCAGATCAAGTACAATCTTCTCTATCATCTCTTCAACAAGCCCCATCATCCACTCATAATCCCTGTAGGCAACGTATAATTCCATCTGGGTGAACTCGGGGTTGTGGAACCTGCTCATGCCTTCATTACGGAAGTCTTTTGCAAATTCAAACACTGCGTCGTAGCCCCCGACAATCAGGCGTTTGAGGTAAAGCTCATTTGCAATGCGCAGGTAAAGCGTGGTCTCAAGTTTATTATGATAGGTCTTGAAGGGTTTTGCGGCAGCGCCTCCGTATATAGGTTGCAGCACTGGTGTTTCTACTTCCAGATAATTTCGGTTAAGCAGAAATTCACGCATGCTCCGGATTAGCTGTGCCCTTCTCCGGAAATCCTCCCTGACCTCAGGATTTACTATCAGGTCAAGGTACCTGTGGCGGTATCGCTGTTCGGGGTCGGTAAATGCATCGTATACCCTGCCGTCCTTTTCTTTGACGACCGGCAGAGGGCGGAGCGACTTGCAAAGTATGGTGAACTCCTTTACATGTATGGTGATTTCACCCATTTTTGTGGTAAATACAAATCCCTTTACTCCGATAATGTCACCTATGTCAAGAAGACGCTTGAACACGGTGTTGTACATTGTTTTATCCTCTCCGGGGCATATTTCATCACGATTGAAATATAATTGTATGCGGCCGCTCTCATCCTGGATTTCTGCAAATGAGGCGCTTCCCATTATGCGTCTGCCCATAATGCGTCCCGCTAACTTTACATCCTGGAAGAGACTGTTGTCTGACGGGAAGTTTTCCTTTATCTCCCTGGAGCTGGCATTAATATCATATCCTTCGGCGGGATATGGATCTATGTCCAACTCCCTTAAACTGGCAAGTGCTTCACGGCGAATTGCCTCCTGTTCGCTTAGTTTCTGTTTCATTTTTCTGGTAAATGGAAGAGCAAAGGTAAGGAAAATGTGAGTATTGTCCGACCGGGACAATATGGGAAAAAACCTGTACTTTTGGTCCGCGGCATTCATCAGCGAAAGAAAAATCAATTATTGTAGTGGGAAGAAGAAAAAAGAACAAACACCCTTTGCTCGAGAATATTCAGATAAGTGGAATTGCAGCTGAAGGCAAGGCAATTGCAAAGGTTGATGACAAGGTGCTTTTCGTACCATTTGCAGCACCGGGCGATGTGGCTGATATTCAGGTTACCAGGTCCAGGCGCAAATTCATGGAAGGCAGGGTGGTTAGGTTTCATAGGTTGTCAGGAGAGAGGGAAGAACCGTTCTGCAGTCATTTTGGAACCTGTGGCGGTTGTAAATGGCAGCATATACCTTACAAGACTCAGCTCTCATTCAAACAGCAGCAGGTAAGCGACAGCCTTCAGCGAATAGGGGGCATAGACCTTCAGGGAGTGGAGGTATTGCAGATCGCTGCATCCGAAAGGACCAGGTTTTACAGGAATAAGCTTGAGTTTACATTCAGCAACAGCAGATGGTTTACCTCAGAAGAGATCCTGTCGGGGGAGAAGCTTCACGACAAGGAAGCCCTTGGGTTTCACATTCCGGGTTTGTTTGACAAGGTACTTGATATTGAAAAGTGCTGGCTTCAGGATGACCCTTCAAATGAGATCAGGCTGGCAGTGAAAAATTTTGCCCTAAGGGAGGGACTTGAATTCTTCGATCTTAAAAAGAACTACGGCTTCTTGCGCAACCTGATAGTGAGGAACACACCTTCAGGTCAGGTAATGGTTGTGCTGGTATTCGGTTCACGTTGCGATGACGGGATTGGTAAGCTTATATCCTTTATCGAAAAAACTTTCCCTGACCTGCACTCTCTTTCTTATATCATAAATGAAAAGCAAAACAGCAATATTTCCGATCTCGAGTTTGTGGTCTGCAAGGGTAAGGAATATATTGAAGAGAAGATGGAAGATCTCGTGTTCAGAGTCGGTCCGAAATCATTTTACCAGACCAATTCCCGTCAGGCTGGTGAGCTTTACTCAATAGCCAGGGATTTTGCCGGCCTGCAGGGTCACGAATGCGTTTATGACCTCTATACCGGTGCGGGAACGATAGCATGCTTTATTGCCGGCGATGCGGCCAGGGTTGTCGGAATTGAATATGTGGAAGAGGCAGTTGACAACGCCCGTTTGAATGCCGAAATCAACGGCATAGACAACGTAAGCTTTATTGCAGGGGATATGTCGGAGGTCTTTGATGATATCCTCATGGACAAAATGGGCTATCCGCATGTTATTATAACCGATCCGCCCAGGGCCGGGATGCACCCAAAAGTGATCTCAAGGCTTCTGGCAAGCGGAGCAGACCGCATTGTATATATCAGCTGCAATCCGGCAACCCAGGCAAGGGATATAGAGAGGCTCGGCAGCCGCTATAAGGTTAGCAGTACCCGGGCTGTCGACATGTTTCCGCATACCCACCATGTTGAAAATGTGGTTTTACTTGAGGCTATTTTATAACAAAACCCCTGTAATTATTATCGTAGCCTTCATCAATACTTACCTTGTCGACCCTGGCCAGTGGCGGACCCTGATGGCACCACTCCAGGAACTTCCCTATATCCTGGTCTCTGCCAGCGGCCTCTATATAAACACTCCCATCGGGCATGTTCCTGACACTACCCCTGATACCCAAAGATCCGGCCCTTTTCAGTGCAGAATATCGGAAGCCTACGCCCTGTACCTTCCCTGATATTGTGATCCTGACATATCTTTCCATAGCAAATGTAAATTTAATGCAAACAGACACAGTAAAAAAAACCAGGGTCCATAAAACTTGTTTTTTGTATTTTTGAGTGTTTTCATACAGAACCTGTTATTTTTATTATAAAACAGATAACAAATGAACAAAATTATTGTTTTTATGCTGCTAATTGCTTTTGCTGCATCCTGCGGCCCAGTCAGGGAGGATACTGATAATGAACCCCCAGTTGCACCAAAGCATGAAAAAGAGCTGGTTATCCACGGCGATACACGTATTGATCCCTACTATTGGATGAACGACAGGGATGACCCGGCTGTTATTGATTATCTTGAGGCAGAGAATGATTACCTTGAGGCTGTGATGGCACATACCTCGGATTTTCAGGAGGAGCTCTTTGAGGAGATGAAATCGAGGATAAGGCAGGATGATGAATCTGCCCCTTTTTACAGCAACGGGTACTTTTATTATGTAAGGTATGAAGAGGGGCAGGAATATCCGATCTACTGCCGCAAGTCAGGGAGCCTCGACGCCGGAGAGGAAATCCTGCTGAATGTCAACGAACTGGCTGCAGACCATCCATATTACAATGTCGGCACTTACGACATAAGCCTCGACAACCGTTGGATGGCATTTACTGTCGATACTGTAGGCCGGAGGCAGTATACCGTAATGGTAAAGGATCTTGCAACAGGGGATATCACTGAAACCGGCATCAGGTATGCAGGGGGTGATGTTGTCTGGGCTGCCGACAACTCCACGTTTTTCTACACCTCAATTGACCCGGGTACATTGCGCTATTACAGGATAAACAGGTTTGATACCAGGGGAAGCGGAAATCCTGAACCCGTTTATGAGGAGATGGACGAAACATTCTACTATATCGGTGTTTCCAGGTCGAAGGATAACCGTTATATTATGATCAATGCAAATGCGACCCTGAGCAACGAAGTCTGGCTGCTCAAAGCTGATGATCCCAAAGGGGAGTTCAGGGTGTTTCAGCCGCGAAGGCACGAGCTAAGATATACTCCGGTTTCTTATAACGGGAAGTTTTTTGTGCTTACCAATTACCAGGCAGATAACTTCAGGCTGATGGAAACCGGTTCTGACAATACGGGAATTGATAACTGGAGGGAGGTGGTAGCTCACCGTGATGATGTTCTTTTGGAAAGGGTAGAGCTTTTTGATGACTTTATGGTATTGCAGGAAAGGGAAAGGGGCCTTCGACAGATATATATCAGAAACCTGCTTACCGGAAGGAGCCATTACCTTCCGTTTGAAGAGCAGGCATATACTGCTCACATTGGCATAAATGCAGAGATGTCCACCCCGGTATTGCGCTTTAACTACACATCCCTTACCACCCCGATGTCCAACTATGATTACAATATGGAAACTGGTGAGATGACACTGATAAGGCAGCAGGAGGTGCTGGGAGAATTCAGCCCTGATGATTATGAGACCAGAAGGTATTATGTTGAGGCAAGGGATGGCACCGGGGTGCCCCTGACCGTTGTTTACCGCAGGGGTATTGAAATGGACGGCAATAATCCATTGCTGCTATACGGCTATGGCTCATACGGATCAAGTGCCGATCCGCGCTTCAATATCAATTTACTGAGCCTTCTCAACAGGGGCTTTGTTTATGCTATCGCACACGTCAGGGGAGGGCAGGAGCTTGGGCGCCGCTGGTATGAAGATGGCAAACTGCTCCGGAAACAGAATACTTTCAATGATTTCATTGATTGTGCCGAATTTCTGATATCCGGTGGTTACACTGCTCCTGACAGATTATTTGCTTCCGGCGGAAGTGCCGGGGGGCTTCTGGTTGGAGCTGTTATAAACGACAGGCCGGATCTTTTCAAAGGGGTTATAGCAGCAGTTCCTTTTGTAGATGTTGTTACCACTATGCTGGATGAGTCAATACCTCTTACTACCGCTGAGTACGATGAATGGGGTAACCCCAACGAAAAGGAGTATTACGAATATATGCTGTCATATTCGCCCTATGATAACGTCAGCGACCAGGATTACCCGAATATGCTTGTCACATCAGGCCTGCACGATTCACAGGTGCAGTACTGGGAACCAACCAAGTGGGTGGCAAAACTAAGGCAGCACAATACAGGGGATTCGTCAATATTGCTTTATACCAATATGCAGGCAGGGCATGGGGGCGCGTCCGGCCGTTTTCAGAGGCTTAGGGAGCTTGCCCGGCAATATGCATTTTTACTGGACCTTACAGAAGAGATATAGGTTACATTTATATAAACCAAAACAGTGCTATCATGAAACGAACAGTATTAATAGTATTTGCAGCTGTTATGGCTGCTGTAGTGATCTTCGCATGCCAGACAGAGAATGGCAAGAGCTACGAGACAAGATGGGCCGGTACGGAGCTTGAAACAATAATTGACAGCTTCGAAGATCAGCTCGGAGGGTTTGACCAGACAATGATGGAGACAAATTACCGCTACAATGAACTCTATTGGGCCGGGCAGGACGAAAACTGGGGATATGCGGAATATCAGCTTGATAAGATACTAGGAAGCATGGAAAAGGGGTTTGTCCGCAGGCCTGCACGTGAGGCCTCTGCCTCCCAGTTTGTAAATTCCACCGCACCGAGGCTTATGGAGACAATCGAAGCCGGCGACAGTGAGGCCTTCCTGGAACATTTTTCAAGGCTTGCAGCCAGTTGCAATACCTGCCATGAAATGGAAGATGTTGCTTTTGTACAGGTCATGATACCTGAAGCCCGCACCAGCCTGGTCAGGTTTTGAATAAAGTGTTAAGGATAGCGGTTACCGGTCCGGAGTCAACAGGCAAAAGCTGGTTGAGCGAAAAACTTGCCAGGCACTACGACACACTTTATGTGCCCGAATTTGCAAGGGAATATGTAAATCAGCTTGACCGCCCCTACAGGCAGGATGACATAATTGCCATTTCCAGGGAGCAGATAAGAAGGGAGAAGCAGGCATTGACCAGTGCCCGGCGTTACCTGTTTTGCGACACGGAGCTTATAGTTTCCAAGATATGGGAGGTATACAAATATGGCGAGTGCCATCCCTGGATACTGGAGCAGATAAAGAGCAATCCCTGCGACCTCTATCTGCTATGCAATATTGACCTTCCCTGGGAGCCTGATCCGCTGAGGGAATACCCTCATATGCGGGGGTTTTTCTTTAACTGGTTCAAAAAAGAGCTCAAAAGATACGGACTCCCTTACAGGATAATAAGCGGAAACAGGGAGCAGCGGCTTGCTAACGCAGTAGCGGAGATTGAGGAATTTTTTAAAGCTGGTAAGTAATGAACGCATCAATAGTAAAAAACCAGCTCCACCTTCACGTGGTTGTCGTACTTCTGGGTTTTACTGCTATACTGGGGGCCCTGATCACCTTACCTGCAATTGATCTGGTATGGTACAGGATGCTTTTGGCATTCGTGGGCCTGTGGCTGTATTTTATGGTGAAGGGTATACCTTTCAGATTAAGTATCAGGCACATCATTCCGCTTCTTGGAATTGGGGTGGTGGTTGCACTTCACTGGATAACCTTCTTTCACGCGATCAAGGTCTCTAATGTTTCGGTAACACTCGGGGTTTTTGCCTCCACAACGCTTTTTACCAGTTTTCTTGAGCCCATTAGCCAGAAACGGCGTATCTTCTGGCTTGAGGTCCTGATTGGCCTGGTTATCATATGTGGCATATATCTTATATTCCAATATGAGTTCCAATACCTCGAAGGGATTCTGTATTCGCTTCTTTCGGCATTATTAAACGGGCTTTTTGTTGTGCTGAACCGTAATATAAGCCTGCGCCATTTCCCATCGGTGATAAGTTTCTATGAAATGATAGGGGGTTTTCTGTTCATTACCTTATATCTTGGTATTGCGGGAGGATTCGGCATGCATTTTTTCAGTATATCGGCTGCAGATACATTCTACCTGTTTTTACTGGGGTTCCTCTGTACTGCATATGCATTCACAGCAATAGTAAATGTTATGAAGGTTTTATCAGCGTATATGGTTGTTCTTGCCCTTAACCTGGAGCCGGTATACGGGATAATAATGGCACACATTTTCTTCCCTGAGGCAGAGAAGATGTCGGCAGGCTTTTATCTCGGAACTCTTATAATTTTGGTTTCGGTCTTCAGCTATCCATTTCTAAAGCGCAGATTCAGACAAAAGGAGGAGTTAATCTAACTTATTTCCGAGAAGAACCGGTCAGCTTCACTCTTGTTTGCAAATGCAACAAAAGGAGGATTTTTAAGGGTCTCGCCATTGTATTGCATTTCCCTTTCAGTGACAATATCAAAGACACCTCCGCCTGCCGCATTTAATAAGGCATGCCCTGCCGCAGTATCCCATTCGGAAATAGATGCATAACGGGGGTATATAGTTGCTGTACCCTCAGCAAGATCGCAGAATTTCAGGGAGCTTCCCTTTTTAATTAAACTGCTGCCATTATATTTCAGGTTTATCTGTCTGATGATTTCCGAGGTCTTGTCATCCACGTGAGAGCGGCTTACCGCAATAATATGTTTTTTATTTTCTTTCGTCCCCTGCCCTGGAAAAGCATTTTCAAAAACATCCCAGGGGTCATCCCTTTGCGATGCCTCCCAGAATTCCTGTCCGTCAATCCAGGAGGTATTGTCAATAAATGATCCGTACCAGGCCTTCTGCAGTGCCGGTGCAAGCACTACACCCATAACCGGCTGAGACTCTTTTATCAATGCTATATTGACTGTAAATTCTCCGTTACCGGCCATAAACTCCCTTGTACCGTCAAGTGGATCCACCAGCCAGTAATATTTCCAGGATCTCCTGATACTGAATCCCGGGATACTGCTTTCTTCACTTAAAACTGGAAGACCGGTCTGGCCAAGCAGATTAACTATCAGCGTGTTTGCAATTGTATCTGCCGTGGTAACCGGACTTCCGTCATCCTTGATCTCTGTAACAAAATCCCCTCCATATATTTTCATTATTTTTTCGGCCGCCGCAAATGCGGCTTTAAGGGCGGTGGCCCGGAGGTAGTTGTACCGCTTAATATCCATGGCAGTTTTTTATTGTTTAGCTTGTAAAAGTACAGGAATTAACTCCAGACAAAAAGAGTTTCTTATTATCAGAACAATTGCATTCAGATATTTGTTTATGAAAACATAGTAGTATAAAGTTTAAATAAAACAGATGTTGATATGATACTTTCAGTTATTTTGCTTGCAATGGCAATGATTCTGCCAATGGAGGACGGTTCAGGCAGGCTGCATGATTTTGTGGCAGAGGATATATACGGAGACGAGTTTGATTTATCTCAGTTCAGGGGTAAAAAAGTGCTGGTTGTTAATACTGCCTCGCGTTGCGGGCTTACCCCGCAGTATGAGGAGTTGGAGCAGCTATACAGGGAATTTTCAGACTATGGTTTTACGGTAATTGGTTTTCCAGCGAATAATTTCATGAACCAGGAACCCGGCACAAATGAGGATATCATTACATTTTGTGAGGAGAACTACGGGGTAACTTTCCCTATGATGTCCAAGATATCCGTTAAGGGAGATGATATTTCACCCATATACCGCTGGCTTACTGATAAAAAGCTTAACGGCAGGATGGATTCGGAGGTTGGCTGGAATTTTCAGAAATACCTCATTGATGAGGAGGGGAGATTGATTGATATGGTTCCCCCCCGTGAAAGCCCTCTGTCAGAAAGGATAACCTCCTGGATCACGTCTGGTGAACCTGAGTAGGTTATGCGTCTATATTGGCGTATTTGGCGTTTTTCTCTATGAACTCCCGCCTGGGCGGTACTTCATCGCCCATAAGCATTGAGAATGTGCGGTTCGCCTCGGCAGCGTTTTCAATATCAACCTGCCTTAATTTGCGGAACTCAGGGTTCATGGTCGTTTCCCAAAGCTGTTCGGCATTCATCTCTCCAAGACCCTTGTACCTCTGTAAATGTATACCACTTTCCTTACCGTTCTTTGAGAAATCGCCTACTATCTGCTTTCTCTCTTCCTCTGTCCAGGCATAGCGCTCTTCCTTCCCTTTTTTTAACAGGTAGAAAGGGGGCGTAGCAATGTATATATACCCGCGTTCTATCATTTCCCTCATATAACGGAAAAAGAATGTCAGCAGCAGTGTTGCTATATGGCTTCCGTCAACATCGGCGTCAGTCATTATTATAACTTTATGGTAGCGCAGTTTATCCAGGTTAAGTGCCTTGGTGTCGTCTTCGGTTCCTATCGAGAGCCCCAGTGCCGTAAATATGGTCTTTATCTCTTCGTTGTCAAATATCTTGTGAGGCATTGCCTTTTCAACATTCAGTATCTTACCCCTTAATGGGAGAATTGCCTGAAAACGCCTGTCTCTTCCCTGTTTGGCAGTTCCTCCCGCAGAATCACCCTCTACCAGGAATATCTCGCATTTTTCCGGATCATTTTCAGAACAGTCTGACAATTTACCCGGAAGCCCCGTATTGGTAAGCACGCTCTTGCGCTGGACAAGTTCTCTTGCCTTCCTTGCAGCATGCCTTGCGGTTGCCGCCAGTATTACCTTGTTTACAATTGTCTTGGCATCCCTGGGGTTCTCTTCCAGATAATTGGTAAGCATTTCACTTACAGCCTGATCAACCGCCCCGCTTACTTCCGAGTTTCCAAGCTTGGTTTTTGTCTGGCCTTCAAACTGTGGTTCAGCGACTTTAACCGATATCACAGCCGTCAAACCTTCCCGGAAATCATCACCGTTTATTTCAAATTTCAGCTTCGCCAACATGCCTGACTTTTCGGCATAGTTCTTCAGCGTGCGTGTAAGTGCCCTACGGAAACCGGCCAGGTGGGTTCCTCCTTCTATAGTATTTATATTGTTTACATAGGCCTGTACATTTTCAGTAAAGGATGAGTTGTACTGCATTGCAACTTCGACGGGGACGCCCATTTTTTCAGACATCATGCATATTGTCTTTTCAATAAGCTTTTCCCTTGTGTCGTCAAGATATTCTACAAATTCCACCAGGCCTCTTTCGGAGAAATAAACATCCTTTACCGGCTGTCCGTTGTCGTCCCTCTGCCTCATATCGGTAAGGCTGAGCCTTACACCTTTGTTCAAAAATGACAATTCCTTAAGCCGGTTTGTGAGTATTTCATAGTTGAAGTCAGTTATCTGGAATATTCCCCTGTCAGGAGTAAATGTAACCCTGGTACCCCTGATGTCGGTAGTTCCGGTTTCCTTTACCGGGTAAAGGGGAGCACCCTTACGGTACTCCTGGATATATATTTTGTTGTCGCGGTGCACCTCTACTGCCATATTGCCCGACAGCGCGTTTACGCATGAAACGCCGACTCCGTGCAACCCTCCTGAAACCTTATAGGTATCCTTGTTGAACTTCCCTCCGGCATGAAGCACCGTCATTACGACCTCCAGTGCACTCCTGCCCTCCTTTTCATGCATGTCAACCGGTATTCCCCGGCCGTTGTCAATTACAGTAATTGAACCATCTTCGTTTATAATAACGTCTATCTGGTCGCAATATCCTCCCATTGCTTCGTCAATGGAGTTGTCAAGCACTTCATAAACAAGGTGATGCAGGCCTTTGCTGCTTACATCTCCGATATACATTGCCGGGCGTTTACGCACGGCTTCAAGCCCTTCAAGAACCTGTATGCTTGCGGCATCATAATTTATTTTTTCAATCTCAGTTGGCTTCAATGGTGCCTTCATAATCGTTCATTTTATATAACGTGCAAAGATAGCTATTTCTGCCGACTTTTCATAGAAAAAACAATGGCAGGAGGAGTGATTTAAGAAACTGAAAAAGAAACTGTTAGAAAGAGTAACTGATTCCCCCAAGGAAGTTGAATCCATGGGTAGGATACTGCAGCCATCTTTCGTAGGATTCGTTCTGAAGATTGGAGAAATTTAAAAAGACTGAGAGCCTCTTTGTATACCTGTATTCTATGCCCGCATTGGCGTCGATAAAAAAGTCATGCAGCTTGAACTCTTCAGTCAGATTGCCGGCATCCACTTCTGTACTCCCCAGGAAAAGCGGGCCGTATGCCGGACCACGTCCGAAAATATCGGCTGTAAGGATAATCTTGTCCTGTATGTTGTACTTCATGTTTAGTGAAAGCTTATAGTCGGGCTGGTGCCAGGCCCTCTGCTGATTCTCCAGGCTGTAGTCGAAAAAGTCTCCCCTGAGCCGCATTGAAAATCTCCTCCCGAATTCTGAGGATAACTCAGCGTGAATATGAAGTTTGTCAATATTGTCATAGATCACGTTGAATGAATCGTTTATCATACTCCACTGGATGCCGGTATCTTCGTAAATCTTGCCGAAAAGCGGGTAGTTGTCTATTCTGCTGTGGGTAAGCCCGAAGTTATAGCTTAGCCTGTCACCTACAGAGCCTCTGAGCCTTCCGCTTAATCTTGTCCTTGCATTGGAGAACCTCATTTCCGGTGATGGCATCACAAATGGATTGGTTTCTGACAGGCTGTGCCATGAATTTCTTTCAAGGCCGCCTGACAGATCCATGATGGCAGTCATCCTTTCCGGTATAATATCCATCTCAAAGCCGGCAAGTGGATAGGCCCTAATCTGGTAATTTGCATTTTCGTCCTCAACACCAAGGTTTACTCCGATATGGAATCTGAGCCTGTCTATAGTAGAGCTTATAACAGGTTTAATTGCATATATGCCGGTATTTGAGGTGTCTGCAGGGCTGGTGTTGTAGAAATAGTCACCCGAAAAGTCCATGCTGAAATACTGTTTGTCAGCAAGACCAAAAGGGTCTGCAGCTATTTCACTTCCCAATTTTCCCGATATGGTGAAATGGTGCTCACTTCCGTCAAACCTGTCGGTAAGCCAGTTGTGTCCCAGCCCGGCCTGGTATGCGAATGAACCCTGGCCGTTGTTCAGGCTGTAAAAATCAAAACCGGATGAGAGAAATTCATATCTCTGGCGTATGTCACCTGCAGCAATGGCAGCAACATCGCCGGGATTTCCGTAATAGTGAACTACATCCCTTTCATACATCACATCTGCCTTTAATGCTGTATTACTAAAAAAACGAGTCCCATAAATATTTGCCATATTCCTGCTGTAGATGCTGAAGGGATAATCCTCAACCCCGTCACCTGATGATTTATGCTTAAGATGAAGGCCGAGTGAATATCTGTCATTCCTCAGACTGTTGTAAAAAGCCTCAAAATATGGTGTCTGGTAGTTTCCGTATCCTCCCCTCAGGTGGGCACGGTAAAGCCTTGCAAGAGGTTCTCCCCTCATACGTGCGGGGGTAATGGGTTCGGGTTCAAAGCTGGTTGAGGCCATCAGGGGCTGTATCCTGTAGTCAAAATCAAGGTTGACGCTGATGGTGTCATCTATCCGGGGGTTGAGATTTATCTTGTATGCATCTGATATTGTAGGTTCATAGGGAGCTACTACCTGTACCTCGTCAATGTCCAGAATGCGCTGTGCCTGAATTATACCTGATGATCCCATACTAAGTATTGAAATTATCAGGAGTGACTTTAATGAAAAATATTTGCAGGTCATATTTCTGTGTTGTTTGGTCTGTATTACTTTTTCTGTTAAGTTCTTCCGGCATGTGCTATTCTTCGTCATTGCCTGTTGAAGCGCTCTCCTCTTCTTCCTGCCTGTCAATGAACTCAATCCTTCCCAGTGCTTCCGTTACAATCTCCTCACCTTCATAATTCTCGATGATGCTTTCAAGTGTATGTCGTGCCTGGAAGGTATTGCCGCTTTCTATGTATACATCAGAAAGAAGCAAAAATGTCCTTGCCAGCCAGTAGTCGTATGCCGATAAACTATTTATGTATTCAAATATCTCCTCTTCGGCAGCTTCGTAATCGCCTTCCCTGAATGTTATAAGGGCCATATTATACATTGCTTCGGCAGAGCGGCGGTTTGTGATTATATCCTTTACACTCTTAAAAGCCTCCCTGGCCAGGCCGGTGTCCTGCATGGCCATTGCCGACAACCCCTTAATGTGGTGCGCCTCCTGTTGCTGATCCTGGGAGAGTCTGTCCTCTGTGAGTACCTCCCGTGCAGCCTCAACGGCCTCAGCGTGTCTTTCCAGCCTGTGGAGGGAACGCATTCTGCCTGTACGGGCCACCAGTCTGTTGTTGGGGTATTCTGCCATCTGCGCAAGCCTGGAGAAATATAAAAGGGCATCTTCATAGTTGCCCATTGCAAATTCAATACTGGAAGCCCTCAGCAGTGAGTTTTCCAGGAACATTGATCTCTGGCTGTCGATAACAAAACGGTAGCCCTCAAGCGCCCGCTGATGTTCGTTTGCCCTGAAAAGGCATTCAGACCGGTAAAAGTGGGCATTCAGTGCGAATACTCCGTCTGGGAAGCGGTCGAGGTAATTGTTAAAGCTGGTAACAGCACCTTCACAGTCACCCTGCATGTATCTGTTCTCTGCAGCCTGATAAACAAGTGAGTCCTCCTCGGCCCTGCTTAAATCGGCGATACCCATTCCCTCTGTAAACCTTACGAACTCATCAACCCTGTCAAGGTCAACATAGATATTCCTCATTGCCGACAATGCTTCTTCGGCCTCAGCAGTTCCGGGATATGATTCAACAACTCTTCGGAATATCTCAAGTGCCCTTTCATCTTCATTTTCATTGTAATGTATCAGGCCGGTCTTTAGCTTCGCACTCTGGGCATATGAACTTGCCGGGTGCTCATCTATGACCCTTGCAAAATAGTTCCTGGCCTGGGCGTTATTATTAAGCAAAAGCCAGGTATTGGCAATTTCATACTTGCTGTCGTCCAGGTAGGAAGATGATGGATAGTCTCTTATAAGTGACTGAAGCGTATTTATTTTTTCGGTGAACATTCCGGTTATGCCGTAAACAAGACCCTTTTGAAACACTGCATAGTCGGTGTCGATAACACCCATGCTTACTGCCCTGTTGTAATGGTCCATGGCGATCTGGTACTGCATTGTGATGAAATAGGAGTCTGCAAGGCGGAGAACCGCATCATTAAGCATTCTTTCCTCACTGCTCCCTTCATCCATAAACCTTCGGAATGCTGATATTGCATTACTGTACTGTTCCTTCTTGAAGTGTGAATAACCCAGGGAGTAGTGTGCCTGGCTGTAGTAGTCCAGCGAACGAGCCCCCTGCGCCGACAAAAATCTTTCGAGCATTGATATTGCATTGTCGTAGTTACCCAGCCTGTAAAATGCCTCTCCGTTCCAGAAAAGGCTTGCTGAATACATGGTGGGGCTGTCGTTGTATCGCTGTGTCTTTTCAAAATGGCTTATTGCTTCCCTAAGGTCATTGTTGTTGAAAAGTTCTGCGCCTCTGTAGAAGCTTACCCTCTGGTATGCTTCCCTCAGACGGGATGTGTTATGAGGTATTTGTTCAAGCGACTCTAATGCATCCTTGTAGTTGCGGGTGGTAAGGTATAGGTCTGCAAGGTAGGCATAGGCTTCCTCAGTCCTTGGGGATGAGGGATACTGATTTATATAACGCTGGAAAGAGAGTATGGCTTCATTGTGAGGGTCGTACGACAGCTCAAATGAAAGTTTTGCATAATTAAACAGTGACTCCCTCGCTATCTCCTCGTTTATGCCTATCTGGTGCGCCTGCATGAAGGCATTCCGCGCGAAACGTTTCTGCCCAGTCTGTATATAGGCTGAAGCAAGGTGATAGCTGGCATTCTGGGCCAGTTCGTCATCATCCCTGACAGCTCTTTCCAGATGGGGGATAGCTTCCTCAAACCTGTTGTTCATGTAAAGGGAGTAGCCGAGCTGATAGTGGTCATCCCTGCCTGCGGCCCCCCTGAAGTGATTTATATAATCCTCGAGGTGGGGTATTGCCTCAAGGTACTCTTCCTGGTTGTAATATGCCTCACCAATCAGCCTGCTGATCTCTGCCGACCTCTGGGGGCTGGCCTCCTCAAGTAGTTCAGGTGCATGCTCCAGAAGCTCAGTGAAACGCTCCTGCAGGTAGTATATGTGAACTATGTAATAAGGCACTGCAGGACCGAACATTCTGTCGCCTGTCAGTTGCATGAATGCGTTCATTGCATCATCGTAGTGTCCTGTAAGATAAGCCGAGTGCCCGTAATAATACCGTGCTGGTATATAGTAACCCGACCCTGCGTCGGTTATCTGGCCGAAAAGCTGAAGGGCAAAGTTGTAAGACTCTGTCATAAAATAACTGTAAGCCTTCCTGAAAATGAACTCAGTTCGCATTCCTTCAGGTATGTCGCGTGATGCCAGCCTCCCGTACCATTCCACTGCATCTTCGTAGTCCCTGTCCCGGTATTTTATGTTACCCATGTTGAACCATGCGAGTTTTTGCCCGTGGTGGCTTGAGTGGTTATTCATATACTCCATTAGCATTGACTCTGCATCCGGATTGAACAGTTCCGTTGCGCATATCGCTGCGTATAGGCTGGCGCTGGCATACAACTCGTCTTTTGGGTCGCTGATCTGTCCGGTCACTTCCAGGAACATCTCCTTTGCGGCACCATACTTTTCCTTTTCAAAAAGATTGAGTGCCTGCCTGTAACTGGCATCAGGGTCATCATAAACTGCTGTTTGCTGGGATCTTGCAGGCAGGTGGGCTGCAACTGCTATCAGCAATAACAATAAGAAAGATTTTTTTTTCATGTTTTGTATCACTAAAAAAACAAAACGAGGCAGGCCTGTAAGCCGGGTTCTGTAGCAACACCATGGTTGCTTCCTGTCATTTATCTGGAATAATGCTCACGCATTACTTCTATCGGTCTACCCTCCGGGATTGGGCGAGCAGCCCTCAGCCCCGGTATATTTGACCTTTCAACGCATAAGGTTTACCCTCCTGCCCGGTCACCCGGACAGGCCGTGAGCTCTTACCTCACGTTTTCACCCTTACCCGGGCCGTTAACACGGCACCTGGCGGTTATTTTCTGTGGCACTTGCTCTCAGGCTACCCTGCCGGGTAGCCCGGCTTCCCGTTAGGAAGTATGCTGCTCTGTGTTGCCCGGACTTTCCTCATCCTGCCAGTAGCAGGACGCGACAGGACGGCCTGCCCCGTTTTTCAATGAACGATATTGTCTGTTTCAATTATCATCCTGTCTTCTCCAGATAGTCACATTTAAGGCTTTCTGGTTAAGCAGGGGAGAGAAAGCAAAGCTTTCCTCCTTGTATATTCTGACCGGTTTGAATACTATATGTTCTGAAAGTGGTTTTAATGTTTCAGTCTTTCCCTTTTTATAAAAAACAGCCTGAAACAGTGCATTGTTCCAGTCTTCAATCTCTGTACGCTCTACCTTGAAGATGTGTTGTTTGGAGCTGGCCTCAACAGTGCCGTTATAAATGCCGCTGTAATGCCCTGATTTGTTCATAAACAGTGCGAAGCAAACCGTTAACCCGGTATGGTTCAGTATATAGAAATCAAGCGGGCTGTTAAGCACCTTCTCCTGGTTGCGCGGTACCATTGCCAGGTAAAGCCCCTCATTAACGCCTGAGGCCTGGTGTGTCAGCAGCATAAGGGGGCTGCGGCTGGTTTTACCGCTGATATCTTCTTTTTCATTACTTTCGCTTCTGCCTGCACTTATAAGGTCGCCGACCGCATAGGGTATCTCAAACCCCTCCTCAATAGAAACATGGACAATCTCATCGTCAACCACACGGGTAACGATTCCGCCACCTTTCTCATTAAGGAACAATACTTTATCTCCTTCTTTGAACTTCATTGCCAGAATATTGAATTCCCTTTGATAACGCACTGTATGCGTATTTATTTAACTATTGCAAATAATATGCAAAATTAATACAAATCCCATTAAATATATTGCTTTGATCCGGCGTTGTCTATTTATAATATCAGTATATATTATCTGCTTCTTTGATCCGCTTCATATTAAAAGTTTATACTTTTGGGGCGGAGATAAACTCTCAGAGTACAATTATCATTTTGTATCAGCTGTTATAAATGTCAAGGCCTAAATCTTTATGCAGGGCAAATTTGTCAAAAACCTGGTATTGCTGCTGGTCCTGAACCTTTTGGTCAAGCCTTTCTGGATACTCGGGATTGACCGTACGGTTCAGAATACCGTAGGGGCTGAAGAGTATGGATTTTATTTCGCTGTCTTTAATTTTTCATTCCTGTTCAACATCCTTCTGGACCTTGGCATTACCAACTTCAACAACAGGAATATTGCCCAGAACAAGCACCTGCTTACCAAATACCTGTCGAATATCCTGGTGCTGAAACTGCTTCTTTTTTTATTCTATATTACGATAACATTCGGATCAGCCTTGTTTATCAGTTACAGCCCTGAGCAGATCAGCCTGTTGTGCTTTCTGGCCATAAACCAGTTTCTGTTGAGTTTCATCCTGTACCTCAGGTCCAACCTTGGAGGCCTGCATCTTTTCCGTACAGATGCAGTAATATCGGTAACAGACCGCCTGCTTATGATATTTATTTGCGGGTTGCTGTTGTGGGGCAATGTTGTTGATGAATTCAGGATCCAGTATTATATATATGCCCAGACTGCAGGTTATCTTGTTACATCGGGTATAGCCTTTGCACTGGTAATGAAGTATGCCAGGAAGGATCTTTTCCGCCTTAAATGGAACTTTCCTTTTCTGCTGGCTGTTGTAAGGCAGAGCTTCCCTTTCGCTATCCTGGTATTGCTGATGACTTTCTACAACAGGATCGACAGCGTAATGCTTGAACGGCTGCTTGACAACGGAGCCCGCTACAGTGGTATATACGCATCTGCCTACCGCCTTCTGGATGCCACCAATATGATAGCCTTCCTCTTCTCTGTGTTGCTTCTGCCGATATTTGCCAGGATGATAAAACAGCAGCAGTCGATCGAGGAGCTGATGAAACTTTCTTTCTCGCTAATAATAACACCTGCTGTAATCATAGCCGCCGGGGCGTTTTTTTATTCAGAAAATATCATGAAGTTCCTGTATCCGATTCATGCAGGTGAAACCCTTGAGATGTTCGATTACAGGATAACTGAATCTGCGCAGGTTTTCGGCATATTGATGACCTGTTTTATGGCCATCTCCACTACATATATATTCGGAACACTGCTTACGGCAAACGGCAGCCTGAAGCAACTGAACCTGATTGCCTTTTCAGGCATGGTTCTGAACATTTTACTCAACTTTCTGCTGATCCCTGTTTATAATGCAAGCGGGTCAGCGGTAGCAAGCCTGTTTACGCAGATGCTGGTGGCAATCATACAGGTATTTGTTGTTAGGTCTATGTTCGGTCTTAGGATAAACCGTTTCTTTTTGCTGAAATTGTTCAGTTTTATGGCTGGTACCCTTGTGCTTGGCAGACTTTCGCTGATGCTGCCCTTTGACTGGAAGCTGAGTCTCTTACTGTTTGCCTCCGTAAGCCTCTGTTTTGCGCTGATATCGGGGGTTATAAGCCTGCGGCAAATTTATCAGCTAACCAGGTATGGTGAGCAAGAGCGGAAACCTTTGTAAAAATAATTAACTTTGACGCCATTTTTATTGTTTGCCCGGGCGGTGTGATGTCTTAAAGATCAATACTATTCATAATATATAATTACAAACATGGAGCGTAACAACAATGCTTTCGACTCAACCAACGTATTTGTTTTCTTACTGCGCTGGTGGAAACAACTATTTGTCATCTGTGCCGTTGCGGCAGTAGGCGCGGCTGTTTTTTCCTCGCCTGCCTTTATCACACCCAAATTCCAGTCGTCGGTTACTATGTTTCCCGCTACGGGTGGTAGCCTTTCACGTGCTGTTCTGACCGGGGCAGCTGCCCGCCAGGACTTTCTGGAGTTTGGTGAGGTCGAAGACGCAGAACGGCTGCTACAGGTGCTGGAGTCCGGCAATATCCGTGACCGCATCGTTGAAAGATTCAACCTGCTGGAGCATTATGAGATACCGGAGGATGCAAGGTACAAACAGACCCAGCTTACCGAGGAGTACAGGTCTAATATCTCATTCAGGAGGACGCAGTACGGAGCAGTAGAGATCAACGTAAGGGACAGGGATCCTGCTATGGCGGCAGATATTGCAAACGAGATCGCAGCACTTGCGGACACTGTGCAGAACGAACTTAGATTTGAGAGGGCGGAGCTTGCCTTTGAAGTTGCCAGGCAGCAGTACGAAACCCTCAGGGAGCAGGTAAAGCATGCCGAAGATACCCTAAGATACATTATGGGGCTTGGTGTATTCGACCTTGAAGGCCAGTCTGCAATGTTTACCCGTCAACTTGCAAAGGATATTTCGGCAAACCATACCGAGGGTGTAAGAAGCATAGAGGAACGTCTTGGGCTGCTTGGTGATCATGGGGGATCATATGTTTTTAATACGGCATACCTGGAAAATGTCAGCGAGCACCTTATTATGATACAGAGAAGGTATCAGGAGGCAAAATCGGATCTTGAAAGCTTTGTTCCGTTTAAGTTTGTACTCGACAGTGCATTTGAGGCAGAAAGGAAGGTTTACCCCGTAAGGTGGCTTATCGTTTTTCTGACCACTTTCGCTGCGGGCTTCATGGCGGTACTGATACTGATGGTATACGAAAACCTGATGGAAAAAGGCATAATCAAGACTAAAGCTACGAAACCCAAAAAGGCCTGACATTACCGTGCTGAAGGATAAAAAACTGCAGTGGCTATATGGCGGCAGTGCCATCTTTACGGCGCTCAACATCTTCCTGATAATTCAGGATGTGTACTGGCTTGTTGCACTGCCGCTGGCGCTTGCAATGATGCTGCTGTTGTTCTTTTCGATGGATAAGCTTATACTCCTTCTGGTTTTTCTTACACCTTTTACCATAAAGTACAGGCACGAGGAGCTTGGATTTACCATTGACCTGCCCACAGAACCGGTAATTGTTGCCATAATGCTGTTGTTTTTTTTCCGGTTGATCTATGAAAGAAGCTATGATCTTCGAATTATAAAACATCCTGTAACAATTATCCTGTTGCTGAATCTGCTTTGGATGTTAATTACAACTGTCAGCAGCGAGTTGCCAATGGTCTCATTTAAATTCTTCGTATCCAGGCTCTGGTTTGTTATTACATTTTTCTTTGCAGGGATCTATCTTTTCCGTGACCAGGTAAATATGAAAAGGTTTCTATGGCTTTTCGGAACTGCACTGGCCGTTGTTGTTCTGGTTGTAACCTATAAGCATTACACTGTAGGCTTTGAACGTAATCTCGGATACTGGGCAGTAAGACCGTTTTTCAATGACCACACTCATTATTCAGCAGTGCTAGCCCTTGTTGCTCCTTTCTTTGCGGTTATGTCATTTAACCGTGCGGACAGCGCACTGCGGAAAAGGGTAGCGATGATATTTTTTGTGGTATTCTGCGTGGGAATACTTTTCAGCTACAGCCGTGCTTCGTGGCTCAGCCTTATGGTGGCGGCAGCCGGCTTTGTAATTCTGGTGTTTCGCATACAGTTCCGCTTTATTTTAGCCGGGATTATACTCGTTGTTGGCAGCCTTTACCTTTTTCAGAACGAGATCATAATGCACCTTGAGCGCAATCAGCAGGAATCTTCCGGTGACTTTGGCGAACACCTGCAGTCAGTATCAAATATTACCTCTGATGCCTCCAACCTGGAAAGGATCAACAGGTGGAGGTCGGCTTACAGGATGTATGAAGACAGGCCGTTACTTGGCTGGGGACCCGGCACATATCAGTTCCTTTACGCGCCATTCCAGCGTTCGGAGGATTATACAATCATAACAACCCACTTTGGCGACCTTGGAAACGCGCACTCTGAATATATCGGACCACTTGCCGAAAGTGGTCTTCCAGGAATGGCTGGAATGCTGGCACTCTCCCTTGCAGTGCTTGCCACCGGTGTGAAGCTGTTCAAAAAAGCTCCGACCCGTGAAATGAGACTGATGGCCCTGGGCATCTCACTTGGGTTCATCACATACTTTACGCATGGTATGCTTAATAACTTTTTGGATACAGATAAGGCATCGGTGCCTTTCTGGGGTATGATGGCCATATTGGTGGCAATGGATGTGTTTTTCTGTAAAAGAGATGAAGGAATTTCCCGATAAAGGGTGTAATTAGTTTGCAAAGCCATCTGCTATGAGTTAAATTTGTGGCAGCTGAAAAACAATACAAATATGGAAACCATAAAGACACTTCTGGGGCACAAAACCATCAGAAAATACAAGAATGACCCGATAGATGAGAAGGTACTGGATGAGATACTCAATGCAGGCTTCCGTGCATCTACAACTGGCAATATGCAGGTGTATTCGGTAATTGTATCAAAGGATAAGGAAAAGAGAAAAGAGCTATGCAAGCTTCATTTCGGGCAGAATATGGTAGAAGAGGCACCTGTGTTGCTCACATTTTGTGCTGATTTCAACAGGTTTAATAAATGGTGCAAACAGAGGGATGCTGACCCCGGATACGATAACTTCCTCTCGTTCTTTACCGCCGCAATCGATGCATTGCTGGTGGCACAGAATGTAGCTGTTGCAGCTGAGGCACACGGGCTTGGTATATGCTATCTGGGCACCACCACATACCAGGCAGACAAACTGATAGAGTTTTTTGAACTACCTGAAGGAGTGGTTCCGGTTACTACACTTGTGGTCGGATATCCCGGTGAAGATCCCGAACAGGTCGACAGGCTTCCTGCCGGCGGTGTAATTCACCAAGAAAAATACACGGATTACACCCCGGATGACATTGACAGGATCTACAGGGAAAAGGAGAGCCTTCCGCTTACTGCCAGATTGCTGGAGGAAAACCAGCTGGAAAACCTGGCACAAATATTTACCTTCAAGCGGTATACCAAAAAAGACAATCTGCATTTCAGCAGAGTATTGCTGGATGTCTTACAAGATCAGGGATTCATGAACCAGGAGGATGATTAACCTGCACTGATTTATGGGAAAACTATCCCCGGGAAGTTTCCTACGGCCACTTTTGGTATTGATGCATTATAAGCCCTGTTGATCTCAGCAATGAACTCATTTGCAACAATTGCATAGCCTCTGGCAGTTAGGTGCACCCCGTCAAGAGAAAACAAACCTCCCGATACAAACTGAGTATTGAAGGCTATGGCATCGAAATATATGCCGGTTTCAGCAGCCCTGAGCAATGATGCAACGTCAACATGAGCCAGGCCTGCAGATCCGGTTAACTGTTCGATAACTGAGTTGTAATCGCCTGTGCTCTCTTTTATCATGCTTACCTGCTCCAGGTTAAGGTAGTATTCAGGTGCAAGCGGCACTGAACTTCCCCATCCGTTTGCGGTCATCCCCTGCATTGCTGTCAGGAGCACCAGCTCGCCTCTTTCGATCTGCCTGATTCCGGCAGGATGACTTTGGTCGGCAACAACAATCGGGTTTCTTCCAAATGAGAATTCAATATGCGGGGCCTCTGCATAGCCTGCATTGAGCATATCAACCTGCCCCTGGCTCATAAGTGCAAGTGCATCGTATGGTATGGCGCTGAAAAAAGGTATCCTGGTAATATCCGCTATGTTTGCCACTGCACCTCTGGCTCCATTGGCCGTCAGCTGTGCCACAATTGTCTGCAGGGCTGCACTGAACTCCTCTGTCGGTGTTATACCCTCTCCTTCGCCGCCGCCAAGTGCAAAACCAAGTATATCATTGCTGCCTGTCCAGAGTGTAAAGAAACTTGGCTGAAGAGCCAGTGCATCTTTAATTACACTACCCGACACAGGATCTGAGGCAAAACGCCCATAGTATGGGTTGAGGCTTCCGTATCCCTCAAATAACAGGTGGGAAGTTTTTGCTCCGGGCACACCCATGTTGTGAAAGGGGCCCTCCTGCTGAAAAATATTCTCAAAGTTACCGGGGTCAGGAGTACCCGGCCTGGGTACTGGAAGTGGAGATCCGTCAACCTGGGCCAGAACAAGACGGTTACCAAAGCCATTCTCGTCTTTCATCATCGGCTGTTTGAAGTTTTCCAGGCCTGCATGCATTAGCTGGCCGGCAATAATCATCCCAAGCGAGTTTTCCTGCCCTGACCTGAACAGGTCGCCATCGGTATACCCTGCTGTGAGAGAATTGCCGATGGCAACATATGAGCTAAGGTCGGCTTCCCCGCTGTCAGGTGTGTACTGGTCTATTTCGGCTTCGCATCCGGCCAGGATTAATACAGCAATGAAAAATATTGTGTTAAGCTTAATGTATTTCATGTCCAGTTATTTAGAAGTTTAGGTTAAAGGCTGTAACTTATGCCGAGTCCGGGGATCACGGCCCTGGACTTATAGGTTCCCCCGAAGTTCTCAGGCGTGTACATCATCTCTTTTTCCATTCCCATTACGTAAAGAAGGCTAATATCTATGCTCAGGTTTGGGATTGGTATATAGGAGAAACCGCCCGTAAATGCAAGGTTGTCAAGGCTCGGGGTTTCCGGTGAGAAATAGTCCTCATGGCTTGGCGACGGGTCGAAATATGATCCGGCCCTTACATATAGCCCTTCGTTTACACGGTACTGGGCCCCCAGCCTTGCAATAAGCGTGTTGCTGTAGTGCCTGGGATTGCTGCTGTCATGAAGGTTTGCGGTATTGGTTTTGAAGTCGAAACTCAGTTCATCATAAGCGTCCCAGAAGACATAGTTGAGTGCGATCCCCGCCATAAAGTCGGGTGTGAACTGGTAAGATAATCCGAAATCTAGATTTGCGGGCAGGGGAAGTGATACGGCCACGCTGTTACCGGCGGGAAATGATCCGGAAAGTGACGGGGGTATATTGCCGAAAACAACATCTGCATCATCAACTTCCATGTCGATACGTGAGCGGTAGGCAAGTCCGGCACTTAAACCCGAATGGTGCGAAAACTGAACCCCAATGTTAAAACCATAGTTTGCGGTACCACCTTCTATGCCTACACTCGCTTCGCCTTCGGATCCGTGCAGTGGGAGCGCCCTTTGCATATCAACATTTCCATTGGCATAAACGAATCCTCCGCCCACGGAAAGACTTTCTGTGATCCTGTACGACAGTGTTGGTTGTATAGTAATGGCCCTGAGCGAAATATCCTGTATCAAGAAACGTCCGATCCAACCTTCTTCCCATGAAAGGCTGTTCCCGTAGGGTGCGTTGACGGCTATACCTGCAACAAGCCTGTCGCTTATCCTGTAGGCTGTATAGAAATAGAAAGGGGTGCCCGGGGTGTTGTCGGTTTTTGCCTGGTAAAGTGAAGGCTGTTGCTGACTGAAAGCAGTGCTGGCAAAGATCCCGCTCATTCCCCCCTGTATGCTCAGCTGCTGCGGTATCATAGCCAGTGCGCCCGGATTGTAGAATGCAGCACTGGCATCAAGATGCAGCGAAGTGCCGATCAACCCCATACCGATCTGTTTCTGTCCGTGCAGGCTGACCTGGTATCCACCGGCATCGGCACTGTTTATAAGAAACAGAAACAGCGCGGCAGTGATTATAGATTGTCTCATGCTAAAGAAGTTTTGGTTAATGAATGTAGATTAATCAGGCATTTATAAAAATCAGCGCAAGATAAAAAAAAATCAAGAAATGTTAAACAAATGTTTACGAAAATATTCAGGAATACTGAAAGCTGCTTCCGCCTATAAACTCCCTGAGGATTGATGTAGGAGGGATGTCCTTTGGGTCTATTGGTACAAGCAGTGAAAGGATGCGGTTGATACGTCTTACCTCTGTTCTTATCTTTTCGTTCATTGCTTCACTCTCACGTACAATTTCCGGAGCATAGTGGGCGAAAACGGCAGGTTCATATATAAGGGCGGAATTGAATATCGTATGTGCACTCTCCTGGTATGGGAATATGCTCTGGTATTCATTCTGCATTATATCAGGCCATCGCTGTATTGTTTCGTTGAAGCTGTATCCCCTGAAGAGATGATCCCTTACAAGGCGCCGTATCAGCCGGTGATCAGATGTTGAGAACGGAAGGTGATCGTGGATGTTTAGAGTACTCAGGGCAGATACATAAAGCCTGTATGAGTCGGTATCCATATTCTCCTTCCATAAACCGGGGTTGAGCCCGTGTATTCCTTCTACAATAACAAAGGTGTTATTTGTGATCGTGGTGCTCTGCTTACCGGGAATTGCACCCTTGCCGTCAAAACGGTACTTAGGCAGCCTGACCGGCCTGCCTTCCAGCAGTTCATTTATAGTTCGCTTGAAAAGTCCGAGATCAAGGGCGCTTAGTTGTTCAAAGTTCTTCATCCCCGTTTCGGGATCATCCGGGATTTCGCTGTGAGGAAGGTAGAAATTATCCAGTGAGAGTATGATCGCCTCCTTCTTCATAACCCTGAGTTCGATTGCAAGCCTGTTGGCTGATGTTGTTTTTCCCGATGAAGTAGGGCCAGCAAGGAAGACCAGGCGTGAAGCTGCTGATGAGTCTATTATCTGATCTGCTATATGGGATATCCTCCTGTTTTGATATGCTTCCGATAGTTTTATGAACTCAGGCAGCCTTTCGCGTGTTACTACATCATTGAGTTCGGCAAAGCTTGTTATGCCAAGATGTTTCATTGTTGCTTCGGTTTCATCAAAACCAGCGAAATATTTACTTTTCGAAGGACATTCAGGCATAACCCTGCTGAAAAACCCGGGATCTGCTATAAGAAAGAAGCCGCCGTTAAACTGCTGAAGACTGAACTGCTTTAATCTATCAAAGTTTTCGTTGACCTGGTTCAGCAGCAGTTCGGCATATCCGTCAACTCGGGCCAGGTATAATTTGTCGGGCTGTTTCCCCGATTTCTTTGATTCCAGCAGATGGATTACATCCTGCCTGTTGGTATTCATGAAGTATTTTTCTATATCCTGCTTCGAAAGCGTTTCACTTTTGAATCTCTCACCCCTGCTTATGAAATCCTTTATGCAAGCTGATATCTTTTCAAGCTCCTCGCTGCTTATCCGGTAATCCGTGAAATAACCATAAACACCGCCAGGTATGCTGTAAGCAATGTAAAAATCCCGGCCCTTCAGAACCAGCGAAGCTGCCTTGTTGAAAAGCACAAGTAATGGCTCCATTATGTTTCTGAAAGAGGCTTTGAGTGCTTCGGGTTGATACCCGGTTGGTGAGCCCTTGAAGCTGTTGCTGCCATTCATGCTGTGAGTGGGTTTGTTTTGATTTTCGGGCCAGCAAAGGTATTAATTTATAATTTATTACCAATAGCTATAATTGCCGGTGGTTATGTTGATGTTTTTTATTGTGAATTTGGCAAAATGGTTGTAGGTTTGTCAGGCAATATATTTATTAACCAATCCGCAAACAATAAATATTACCTGGCATGACTGACCTTTCCACTACCTATATGGGGCTTAAGCTCCGAAGCCCGGTTATTGCCGGCAGCTCTGGCCTGACCAAAAATATCCGGAACCTTGAAGAGATTGATCAAATGGGTGCCGGTGCAGTTGTTCTGAAGTCCCTGTTCGAGGAACAGATTAAGTTTGAGGTACGCAGAGTGTTCTCCTATGAAGAAGCTCACAGTTCATATACTGAAGCAGAGGACTATATCAGGAACTATGCAAGGGAACATACCCTGGACGAATACCTGGATCTTATTCAGGATGCTAAGAAAAGACTTAGAATACCAGTAATTGCAAGCATAAACTGTACCAGTGCACAAGAGTGGCCTGCGTTTGCAAGGAATATTGAAAAGGCCGGGGCTGACGCTATCGAACTGAATGTGTTTTTGCTTCCCTCTGATGCTAATAGGGAAGGGGCTGAATACGAGAAGGTGTATTTCGATATTACGGAACAGGTGAAAAAAGAAACCGGCATCCCTGTCTCCCTTAAAATATCTACCTATTTTTCAGGCCTTGCAAACATGGTAAAGAAACTGTCCTGGACTGGTGTTCAGGGAATAGTAATGTTTAACCGGTTTTTCAATCCTGATATTGACATTGACAATATGCGTATAAAACCGGCTCACCTATACAGCGATCCTGAAGAAATATCTGCATCACTCAGATGGATGGCCATTTTGTCGGGGCAGCTGCAGACCGACCTTTGTGCTTCGACAGGTGTGCACGACGGAAAAGGTGTTATAAAGCAACTGCTTGCAGGGGCCACTGCGGTGCAGGTGTGTTCTACCCTGTATAAAAATGGCATTGGTCATCTTGACCTTATTCACAGGGAGATAAAGGAGTGGATGGAAAAAAACAGTTACAGCACCATTGATGAGTTTCGTGGTAAAATGAGCCAGAAGATGACTGACGATCCAGCCGCTTTTTTGAGGGTTCAGTTCATGAAACACTTTGCCGGAATAGAATAGATCCTCTGCCACCCGGATTACAGCCATTTAAAATTTTTTAACTCTTTGTATTTTGTCACAATAAAATATCTATATACTTTTATACCAAATATAAAATGAACTTTTTTGTAATGTAGCTGTTTGGTAGTTAAGTACTTATTAAAAGGGCATTAAGCAAAATAACTAAGTAAAAAAACTAAACGAGGGTAAAAAATGAGATCTGAAAAGAGCAAAAAACTGCTTCCGGCACTGATAGCCGTGGGTGTTATAGGATTGTCCGTTCTGTTTGTATCACTATACGGAAGGTCAGAACCTGCTGCAGAAGCTGAACCCCGTCCTGAGGCTTCCGGGGAGTATAGTTATGTTATTAACCTTGATTCCCGGGGTTTTGAGAGTGCTGTATCAGAAGGAGTCGTTCTGGTTGCCTTCTGGGCCGACTGGTGCCCTCCCTGCCGTATCCAGAACCCGATTCTTGAAGAGCTTGCAGCCGAAGTGCATGAGTTTGCAGATATAACCAAGCTGGATGTTGATAATTATGGGGATATAGCTGCCGGGTTTGGTGTAAGGAGTATCCCCACCCTTCTGCTTTTCAAGGATGGTGAGATAGTAGAGCGCTTTGTGGGAGTACAGCAGAAAGAAACCCTTATGGCAGCAATAGAAGAACATTTATAGTCTAATTATTAATATATTTATTAACATACATAATTCATTATAATTTATCATGGAAAATTTAACCAAGGAAGTATTCAAGGAAAAAGTATTCGATTTCGAAAATAACAAGGAGTGGAGTTTTGCAGGTGATAAGCCCTGTATAATTGATTTCTATGCCGACTGGTGTGCGCCATGCCGTACGCTTACCCCTGTTATGGAAGAACTCTCGGAGGAGTACAAAGGCAAGGTAGATATATACAAGATCGATACCGAAAAGGAACAGGAACTGGCTGCCATGTTCGGTATCAGAAGCATTCCCTCGATTCTTTTCGTGCCCAGCGAAGGACAGCCCCAGATGGCTACGGGAGCCCTGCCCAAGGATGCACTTCAGAAAGCCATTGAGGATGTACTCGGTGTAAAAAACTGATGCTATATGGAAGCAGATAAGAGAAAAGAATATCAAAAACGGGTCTTCCCTTTCAGGGTTGACCCGTCCCGTTATATCTGGCTTGTGGGGGCCTTTACCCTGATTGGAGTAGCCGGAGGCTACGCATATTATGCCCTGATAGGGTGTAACTCGGGTGGGTGTGCAATTACTTCCAACCCATACATGAGTATGGTGTGGGGTGGTGTGATGGGGTTTTTACTTCCCGACTTCGTGGTCAAAAAGAGAGAAAAGGAGTAATTTTGTCTCTATTTTGGTGCAACCTTAAGCAGGTACAGGCCTAGTAGCCCGTATACTATATTGGGTATCCATACCGATAACATCGGATGCAGGTTCCCCTTTGTGGCGAATGTAGTTGTTACCTGCATAAAGAGTATAAATGTAAAACTCAGGGTTATACCTGCACCCAGATGTAATCCTATCCCTCCCCTTACCTTCTGGCTTGAGAGGGCCATTCCGATAAAAGTCAGCACCAGCGTTGCAAAAGGGAATGCCAGGCGACGGTGTTTTTCGACTTCGTAGAAGCTAACTGCCTCAGAACCTTTCAGCCTCTCGTTTGCTATAAATTCATTCAGTTCCTTGTAGTTCATTGTTTCCATGTCCTTGAGGTTCTGTATGAAATCGTTCGGGGTAAAAGGGAGGATGGTGTCCATTTGCCTTCCGAAGCTCAGCTTTTCATTCGTTCCGTCCAGCTCCCTGATGTTATAGTTGCTGATGGTCCAGTGCCCTTCATCTTCGTTGAACTGAGCCTGTGTGGCCAGCATTTTGTAGTTGAGCTCACCATCCTCAATCCTTTCCAGGGTGAAGCGGTATCCTGTCAGGGTTCTTTCATTGAAGGTTTCAAGGTATATAAATACCCCCGGCCTGATCTGCATATGGATATTCCTGCCCCTGAAAGTTTCCGGCTTCCTTACGTACTGGCTCTCGAATTCCAGCCTCTTCTCATTTGCCGGAGGTATAACTACATTGGAAAGGTATACCGACAGAAGTGACAGGATAATTGCAGAGTATAAATAGGGCCTTAACAACCGCCTGAAGCTCACCCCTGAGCTCAAAATGGCAATTATCTCGGTATTGAAAGCCATCCTGGAAGTAAAGAACACCACAGTAATGAAGGTAAACAGCGGGTTGAAAAGGTTTATAAAGTAAGGGATGAAATTTGCGTAGTAAACAAAGATAATATCATAGAGCGGGGCCCTGTTCTCAATGAAGTTGTCAATTTTTTCAGAGAGATCGAATACAACGACTATCAGAATTATAAGGGATATAGCATATACAAAGGTCCCCAGGAATTTACGCATTATGTATATGTCCAGTATCTTCAGCATAGAAGGGGGAAGGGTGTGCCCTTTTCTTTAAAACTCTTGTATTATAGGGAATAACGCGGCAAATATACGCTTATTTTACAAGCGGCATGCCAGCTTTTCACTCATATTCTTCTTCCATCCGGCGAAGGTATTGTCAAGGATATGCCCCCTGGCTTCTTTCATGAGGTCGGTATAAAAACGCAGGTTGTGGATGGTTGCCAGAATGGGTCCGAGCATTTCATTAGAAACAAACAGATGCCTTAGGTAGGCCCTGCTGTATCTGTGGTCGGCAAAGCTGCCTCCCTCCGGGTCAATTTCTCCCATGTCGCTTTCCCATTTCTTGTTACGTATGTTGATAATGCCCTCACGGGTAAAGAGCATTCCATTGCGTGCATTCCTTGTGGGCATCACACAGTCGAACATATCTACCCCGAGTGCCATGCATTCGACAAGGTTTTGCGGGGTACCTACCCCCATAAGATACCTGGGTTTCCCGGGTGGCAATATATCGCATACCAGTTCTGTCATTTCATACATCAACTCTGCAGGTTCGCCTACCGACAGACCCCCTATCGCATTGCCATCCAAGTCAGCCCCACTGATATATTCAGCTGACTCTTTCCTCAGGTCTTTAAAAGTGCTTCCCTGTACTATCGGAAACAGTGACTGTCTGTAACCGTATAATCCGGGGTTTTTGCTGAAGTGTGAACAGCAGCGGTCAAGCCAGTCGTGTGTAAGCTTCATTGACGCCTTTGCATAGCTGTATTCACATGGGTACGGAGTGCATTCGTCAAATGCCATAATAATATCGGCACCTATCTGCCTTTGTATATCGATAACCTTCTCGGGGGAGAAAAAATGCCGTGATCCGTCAATATGAGAGCTGAATGTTACACCGTCTGAACTTATCTTTCTGCGTTCAGCAAGTGAGTAGACCTGATATCCGCCACTGTCGGTTAGTACCGGGCCATTCCAGGACATAAAACGGTGAATACCGCCGGCTTTGCCTAGGATGTCCAGGCCTGGTCTGAGGTATAGATGGTAGGTGTTTGCCAGTATTATATCGGGCCTGACCTCCTCCTCCAGGTCCTTGAAGTGAACCGCCTTAACTGTTGCAGCCGTTCCAACAGGCATGAATGTGGGGGTTTCTATTGGGCCATGATCAGTATGCAATATACCTGCCCTTGCCTTGCTGCTGCTGTCAGTCCCCTTTATCTCAAACTTCATTCAGGCGCTTGATTTTTTTTCAAAGATAGCAAGTATTATTCTTAGATTATGGTATTTTTGTCCCTATGGGAGGTAATGCAGGTCATACGGACAAGGCAAAAAGGGACCTGGCTCTGTTGAAGGAGGCCACAGAGAACAACAACCAGCACGCTTTCGCCGAGCTGATGAGGCTTTACAAGGACACAATTTTTTATATGTTGCTTAAGATGACCGGCAATCCAGCCGATGCAGAAGATCTGTGCATTGAAACCTTCGGAAAGGCATTCACAAACATACAGCAGTACAACGACAAATATGCCTTCAGCACCTGGCTGTTTAAGATCGCAACAAATAACTGCATAGATTTTATACGCAAACAGAAGAAGAATGTGCTTAATCTTGAGGCTAATGAAGGTATAGAAGACCCTGAAGACAAGTTTGGGTTCGTTGCCGAAATGGTCAATCCTGAGGATAGCTTTATCCGCAGTCAGAAAATTGATCTTGTAAGGCAGGTAGTTCAGACCCTGAAGCCGCGTTACAGGACACTGATATCCATGCGGTATTTTCAGGAGCTTTCATATGTTGAGATAGCCAAGGAACTTGATCTTCCTATCGGAACCGTCAAGGCTCAACTTTTCAGGGCAAGGGACTTCCTTTATCA
>SLKR01000067.1 GCA_007134525.1 Bacteroidales bacterium
AAAACTCATAAATAAAATATTGAATAAAAGTTAATGATTATTGGATATAATAGTATGCTATAATAGGCAAAATAAATCATTTTTCTTTTAGGGGGAAGCTTTTTTGTTTAAGCTTCGCAGAGGCAGATAATACAATAAAAAAGCCCCCTGAAGTTTTTTACTCAGGAGGCCAGGCAATTAAAGTGCCCGGAACAGGACTCGAACCTGCACGTTGTTGCCAACACTAGTCCCTGAAACTAGCGCGTCTACCAATTTCGCCATCCGGGCGATCAGATTAAAAAGATCGTTTAGTTATTGTGCCCAGGACAAGACTCGAACTTGCACGGCCTTACGGCCACTACCCCCTCAAAGTAGCGTGTCTACCAATTTCACCACCTGGGCAATTTGTGGGCAAAACTACAAAAAATCTTTTTCAGTTTCACCAAAAAAGGCAATCTTTGTAAGTATAAAGTGCCCCATCCGGCAAAAAATGCTGACTGTGAATGCGATTGCACCCAAAACTTATGGACCTAAAGACATCTTATAATGAAAGAGCATTTAACAGAAGATCCGGCAGCCTCCAGGGAGGTTATTGAGATGATTACAGTCGCAAATGAGTACTGCCTGTTCTTTGAGAAGGCAGAGAGCTACGGCAGTGAACAGATCATGGAATACTTCCGAAAGATAGCACCACTGATTTACCTCAAAGGAGCCTTACTGCCAGGTACTAACGTAACCGATTCCAGGGTAGCCGAAAGGTTCGTTACCGAGGAGCAATGGGAGGGGGTCTTCAAAACTCTCAGGGAACAATTCGGTGATGCTGATGTTTATTACGAACATGACCATAATTTTGATTCTGTACAGGCCAGCCTTTCAGACAACATGGCCGATATATATCAGGACATGAAGGATTTTATTATGCTTTACCAGAGAAACACACTTGCGGCCAGGCAAAATGCCGTATCCCTGTTGCGTGATCTCTATCAGTGGCGCTGGGGCCCTGCACTGCTATCGGCACTGGGTGCTGTACATAATATTGTGTTCAGGGAAAACATCGACCCCGGACTCTTTCCTGACGATGTAACCTGGGATTGAAACTCCGGTAACCACACAAAAACAATGCTTTATGACATTTAACATATCGGTCAGTCTGGCGAAAATGTTAATATTACTGACCCTTTTACTTTGTTTTACCGGCAGCTTGTTCTCGTACAACAATTTCATTGACGGCCACAGAATAGAGATTAACCTGGAAGGTATGCAAGACACCGAAGTCTATCTGGCATATCACTTCGGCAACAGGCAATACCTCAGGGATACTGCTTATGTCAACAGCGAGGGATACGCCCTGTTTAAGGGTAAAGAAACACTACCCCCCGGCATGTATATAATTGTACTTGAAGACCACAGCAACTTCGAAGTAATAGTTGATCAGGGAGAGCAGGATTTTACAATTTATGCCGACCCGGCAGACCTGAGCGGCACAGCAAGGTTTGAGGGCTCAGAATCCAACCGCAAATTTTACGCTTACCTGAGGTTTTTTTCGGAGAAAAACAGTCTGCGCCGGTTACTGGAACAGGAGTTAAGAAGTGATGAAGCCGGACCCCAAAGGCAGGCTGAGATCCGGGCAGAGCTCGAAAGGCTGGACAGTGAAGTAAGGGCGGAACAGGACAGGATAATAGAGAATTCGCCCGGAGCCCTGTTGTCAAAAATATTGCTTGCCCAAAGGGATGCAGACCTTCCGGAACCGCCCCTGGATGAATACGGTCAGGCCGATACCGACCGGATGTACATGGAGTACAAGGAGAGATTCTTTGACAATATCGACTTTTCCGATCCGAGCCTGCTGTATACACCTGTATATCACAGCAGGCTGAGAATATTCTTCAACAATGTACTGATACAGCACCCTGACAGTTTGATCAGGGAGGCAGACCGGATCATCGACAAGGCAAGGGCCAATCGGGAGGTGATCAGGTACACCGTCTGGTTCATAACAAATAATGCAGAGTCATCACAGGTAATGGGTATGGACAAGTTGTTTGTCCATATGGTTGACAACTACTATCTTACCGATGAAGTTGACTGGGTGGAGGAGGAAAGACTTGAGCGGCTCAGAGAGATGGTGGAAGATATAAGGCCCCTGACAATGGGTAATACAGCCCCTGAATTCACAATAACAGGAAGAGAAGGTGAGTCAATATCATTACATGAAATAGACGCAGAATATCTAATATTGTACTTCTGGGATTCCGAGTGCGCATTCTGCCGGGAAGCAATGCCGCTGGTACGTGAAGCTTCAGAAAGGCTTGCCGGCCAAGGGGTAAGGGTTTTTGCCGTCAACACTGAAAACGACAGGCTGAGATGGCAAAGGGCGCTCGAAGAGTATCCTTCCGCCTGGATACATGCCAACGACACTGAAATACTCGATACCTACAACATATATGCCATACCCAAGATATTTATTCTGGACAGTGAAAAGAGGATAATCGCAAAGGATATCGGCGCGGAAAACATAGAAGACTTCCTGCGGCAGCACATTGCATCAGGCAGGTGATCTTAAGCCTCCTGGCGGTGCTTTTCCCTAAGAAGGTCGTTTATGGTCTTTACCGGGTTAAAAGTGATTAAAGGTACCTCCACGAATACCGTATTCCACCTTGCCATGGCGCCATTCCACAGCCCCGGCCGTTCAAGCGCCTTTATCTCCCTGCCGTCTATGGATTTATGACTTATGAATCCCGTATTGTCATCGATGAATTCTTCAAGTCTGAACTTCCCCCCCCTGTGATCCCTGATATGACAAACCAGATCAACGGGATTAAAATGGGTGGCCTTGCCTGCAATTCCTGCCTGCCCTGGATCATCCATGTTGATCTGTGAGGCTTCGACAATCTGCAATGAAAGCCTGCCATCTTTATTATCCCTGACCCAGAATGGTCCTCCGCCGGGTTCTCCCTCATTTTTGACCATACCACAAATTCGAAGGGGCCTGCTGAGCATCTCGATCATTACCTCAGTCCCGCTACCCGGGTCATCCGGGAATACAGCCTTGTCAATATTAAGGGCATTGCAGGCAAAATCCCTTGCCCTTATGTATTCATCATGCGATAGCCTGCCCTTCTCAATTGTTCTCATCCATCGCCTGGTTTCATTTATCATTTCAAGCATGAGGCCTCCAAGCACCTTTTTGTGTTGGGTGCTTTTACTTTTGAGCCGGTCGGGTACTACATTGTCAATATTTTTAATGAATATAAGTTCTGCTTCCAGCTCACCGAGATTCTCAATAAGGGCACCGTGGCCTCCCGGTCTGAAAAGCAGGCTGCCGTCCTTTTCACGAAAAGGCAGGTTGTCAGTCCCTACTGCAACTGTATCGGTTGACTGTTTCTGGACTGACCAGGATATGTCATAACCCACACCGAAACGTTTTTCATACTTTTCTCTTACCTTTTCCAGTTTGTTCCGGAAACCCCCGATATGCTCAGGAGAAAGGGTAAAGTGGATATTCACCCTGCCATTCTGCCCCCTGATGTAATCTGCTGCCTCGACCATATGCTCCTCCATGGCTGTCCTTACCTCCTCTTTGTATTTGTGGAAGCTTATAAGGGCCTTTGGATGTGAGGAGTAGCCCAGCCCCGGGTCAAACATCATATAATCAAGCAGGGGCAGGAAGTTACCGTCATCCAATAGATGACCGGCATCCAGGTCGTCTTTGTCCATAACAACTTTCAGATCATCCCAGAAAGCGAAATCCCTCAGACCTGAGAAGAATGCAGCAGCTTCGGGCTGGGACTCAAGCAGGCTGTCTGCTTCAACACCTGCCCTTAACAGATCACGCCACCTGAAGGCATCCTTGAACATCCTGGTGGCCGCACCACTTGCAGGAACAAACTTTACCATACTGAAATTATCACCTTCAGCATCAAATAGCGAAACCAGTTCCTTTTGCCTCCCGCCGTGTATTACCCTTATACCATCCCCGCTGGTTGCAGGTCTGTCAAGTTCCAGCGGAGGGAACCCCTTTTTAAAATGTTCTATCTGTTCAAGGAACTCTTCCTTGCTTATTCCTTTCTCCTGCAGTTGCCTGATATCCCTTTCGTTCAACATATTATCCGTTTTTGCCTATTACTAAATAACACAGAGAATAAATATATTAAAAATTATACAGAAACAAAACCGGCAGGCAAATGCAGAAAAATCATCGGCATTTTTTTGTAATTTAGCAGGGAACCAGAGGACTAAGCCCGTATATGTTTGAACCTTCATTAAGAAACGATCCGGCCACTATACAGCTGCAATCTGAAAAGATCCTTAAAAGCGATATGTTTGCAGAGCTGCTGCGTACAGCGCCCAATATCATAATGATATTGAATGAATACCGGCAGGTGGTCTACCTGAACCGCAGTCCGGTTGCAAACCGGGAATCCCTGCCAGACACAACTGCCGGGCCAAGGCCAGGCGAATGCCTTATGTGTATAAATTCGCATTATGAAGGGTGCGGTTCCTCGGAGTTTTGCATGGTATGTGGCTTTAATCTTGCCATTAGTGCCAGCGAGAATGGCGAAAACGGCAGCAACGAATGCAATATTCATCTGGAAAACGGCTCAACTCTTACTCTGAGTGTCTCAACCAGGCCTTTTACATGTTTTAACGAGAAATTCACCTTTTGCGCACTGGAGGATATAAGCGAGAAAAAGCGCAGACAGATGCTGGAATCTGTATTCCTGCACGATATACTGAATACTGCAGCCATACTCAGGGGTCTGAGCCAGGCCTACGATAGCATCGGAGAACAGAAGGCAAGATCAATGCTGAGTGATGTTTCCGAGAACATCAGGGACGAAGTTCAGTCTTACAGACTTATAAGCAATGCCGAAAACCAGAAGATAAAACCTGATTATACTCATGTTGATATAGAGGAGATAGTAAGTGAGGTTGCTGAATCGATGCAAAGGATGCAAAAGTTCCGGCAAAGGAATATTACAATCACCACAACCAGGGGAAATATATATACAGAGAGGACGCTTCTGAGAAGGGTATTGATCAATATGGTAAAAAATGCGCTGGAAGCATCCGATGGCAATGACATTGTGAAGATTTCAGCACGGATGGACCAGGCCGGCAAAAGGGCTGAATTCTCGGTAAGCAACCCTCAGGTGATACCAAGGGCAGACCAGCTGAAACTCTTCCAAAAATCTTTCTCCACGAAAGGAAGCGGAAGGGGGTGGGGTACCTACAGCATAAAGATACTGACCGAAAAATATCTGAAAGGTAAGGTTAGTTTCAGTTCCGGAAAATCCTCAGGCACAATCTTCACAGTAAGCATTCCGCAGGCCGGGTAGCTGTTTTCACTTTCTGAAATACTCCAGCCTGAGTTCATTGCCGTCAAAAACAGCGTATGAAAAGTGTTTAAACCAGTCGCCGGTGTTGATATAACGCACCCCCGGCCTTATTTCTAAATCCAGCGGCAGATGGCGATGGCCGAATACGAAATAGTCAACATCCTCGCTCTCCAGACGCTTCCTGCAGTACTGTATCAGCCACTCCCTGTCTTTGCCCAGGAACTCCTCTTCTCTGGCATTATTGGAAGCCCGGCTCTTTTTTGATATGCACATAGCCATCCTAACCCCGAGTCCCGGGTGAAGGAAGGCAAACAATATCTGACAGAAGCGGCATGAGAATATTGATCTGAGTAATTTATAGCCCCTGTCGCCCGGGCCAAGACCATCACCGTGGCCAAGATGAAAGTTTTTGCCCATTATGGATTTACTGACAGCCCCCTTGTGCAGCTGCATCCCAATTTCGCTTTCAAAATAACCAAAAGCCCACATATCATGATTACCGGGAAAGAAATGAACGGGTATACCAGAATCGCAGACAGATGCAATTTTCCCCAGTATCCTGACATAACCCTTTGGAACAACCTTGCTGTATTCAAACCAGAAGTCAAAAATATCCCCCAGAAGATAAATTGCAGCTGCATCCTGCCTTACCGTTTCAAGCCATTCCACAAGGAGCTTTTCTCTTTCCAGGCTTGAAACCTTCCCGCCTGCACCGAGATGGCTGTCAGAAACGAAATAGGTCTTCTTTTCCATTTAATGGAGTTTATCCGGCAAACCTAAGTTAAATTTAAGTTATAAGCAACAATAGCTAATAGTTTCGGCAGATTGTCGTATATTTATACTCCCGATGTGTACCGGGAATCACTCCGTAATCCCGACAAATACAAACCTATATATAATTATGAAAAACCTTATACAAAATCTAAGCAAGTTTGAAGGAAAAAAAGTTGATCCGAATGAGGTAAGGAAGGTCCTGGATGAGACCGACATAAGGAAACTGGAATATAAAGAGCACATTGAAGGTAAGGATATGGAAGTTTACAACCGTATCAAGTTAATCGACTCTCCTCTA
>SLKR01000113.1 GCA_007134525.1 Bacteroidales bacterium
ATTTTTAATTATTTATTAACAACATCCTTTTCCGGACATATTTTCAGTTTAAATGCCCGGAAAACTCCTCTTTTTTTAAATTAGCACCTGTATATAAACCTTTTTTATGCTTTTAATTATGAAAAAAATACTAGTATTGTTTGCTTTTGCCCTACTATTTGGCTGCCAGGGCCCTGAAGATGAGGTTTACATGTACTCCTACTTCAGGGGCAATGGTGAGGACGGCCTGCACCTGGCATGGAGTGAGGATGGTTACAACTTCCATGCTGTCAATGACAACAGTTCAGTACTTCGTCCTGAAGCAGGTAACGACAAACTTATGCGCGACCCCTGTATCATAAAGGGCCCCGACGGTCTGTTCCATATGGTATGGACGGTGAGCTGGAATGAAAGGGGGATAGGTTATGCCTCCTCCCCTGACCTTATAGAGTGGTCGGAGCAAAAGTACATACCACTTATGGAACATGAGCCCGATGCCAGAAACTGCTGGGCCCCGGAAGTGTTTTATGACAGCGAAAATGAGCAATACCTGATCATATGGTCAACCACAATCACCGGCCTTTTCCCTGAAACAGAGGCCATGGCCGACCCGGGCTGGGACCACCGAATGTACTATGTAACCACTGCCGACTTTGAGGAGTTCAGCCCGGTAATGGTGTTCCATGATCACGGCTTCAATGTAATAGACGGATCAATACTGCAGCACGGAGATATTTACTACCTTTTCATCAAGGATGAAACACGCTTCCCTCCCGAGAAGAACATACGACTTGCAACATCAACATTTGCAGAAGGTCCCTGGTCAGAAGCAAGCGGACCGATCACCGGCGACTACTGGGCCGAGGGGCCGACTGCGACATTTGTAAAGGGTGATTGTGTGGTATATTTCGACAAGTATATAGAGGGCACAATGGGTGCCGTGCGCTCATCAGACTTTGAAAACTGGGAAGACATCTCCGGGAAGCTGAGCTTCCCGGAGGGTGCCAACCACGGTTCTGTATTCATGGTAAGCCGCAATGAGCTTGAGAGGGTACTGGAGTATTTCGGGGATTAGCCTCAGGTTATCTTGCAGGCTTTATCCCGTCCATGTTCATCAGGTAGGGTATGCTTTCGTAAGGGAAGTATGTATCATACAGCCTCACTGAAGCTATCGACCCGTTGAACAGCTCAGCAGGAGAACCCGATGAACCTATCATTATGGTTCCGTTCTCATGCACAAAGAGGTTTCTCTGGCTCTTGTTGTCAAGTTTGCCGTTAACGTATATCTTCTCGACCATGCCATCGAAGGTAAGTACTATATGATGCCACTTACCTGCTTCAGGCACCTCGTTGTAAGGCATGTCAAGCCATGCAGTCCAGTGTGCCGCTGCTCCGTGCGTTGGGTTTGTGCCATACATAAGGGCTGCAAACTCTCCCATAAGATTACCTCCTCGCCTTGACCAGGATATTATACACTCGGAATCACCCACCTCGGGGTTGTAAACCCAGGCAGATACCGTAAACGGGGAGTTCCAGCTAAGGCTAAGGGGGGCGGGCTCACTTAGGGTAAGAAATTCGCTGCCGCCAAGCGTTATGGCCTGTACGCCTTCTACTTCCTCTACTACCGGATTGCCTGTTACTGTAAACTGTCCTCCCAGCCTTCCGGTATTGGGCAATCCGGCACCTACACTGCCCGGTGCCATATCAGCCGCAACAAACTCCACAAGCTTTGTATGGGTGCTTTCTGCCGCAGGTTCATTGTCTGACACATGCGGTATTATCTCAGGTACCTCAAACAGCTCATCATATACCTTAACCTCCCAGATGGCGGCAAACATGCCGGACTTCTCTGTACCGGTAATGGTAATGCGCAAGTATCGCGCCTGCACATCGCCGTCATCAATCATAGGGCTGCCCCATGTCCTGTTAGCAGTCCTGTCGGCATAAACCTGCCAGTCAATACCATCAGTTGAATACTCTATTAAATACTGGTAGAAATAGGTGGCATATTCAAAATTGGTCATTACACGCTTTACGTTCTGCACGCTTCCAAGGTCTACTGTGAGGTGATGCGGCAGATGGTTATCGGCCGAGCGCCACATCGTACCGTAGTTGTGGTCGGTGGCATAACGAGGGTAATATTTGTAGTCCTCGTCATAGGTAACAAGACGGTAGGATGAAGATGCCGTTGCATCCGCACCAAAAGCAAGGTTCGGTGGCAGCGGGTTCTCAGGCTCCTCAAGATGGCCAACACCCCTGTGCGTGGGGTTTACCTTCCTGATTGTGCTGTCATTCTCAAATACCAGGGTATCGATTGCTGTCTGGCGAAACATCCCGCCTGTCGAAAAGGGGTTGTCGTGCCTGTGATATACTATGAAGTGGGTGTCTTCGTGGGTAAATACCGAATGATGGCCGGGGCCGTGTACCGTGCCATCGGGGCGGGTTTCAAGTATGGGGTTATTCTCGCCGAAGGTAAAGGGCCCTGTCGGTGAATCCGAATATGAATACTGTACCCTGTATGTATGGTCGTGGCATGAGCCGGAGGAGTACATCATGATGTACTTGTCGTTCTTCTTGAACATAAAGGGAGCCTCAAATATCTCCGGAACCTCCTCCATTGGTATCTGGCCGGTATCAAGAATGGTCTTCATGTCTGTGGGGTCGATCTTTGCCCAGCCAAGGCCTCCGAACAGATGCATCCACGTGCCGAAATAGGAATAGAGCGAACCGTCGTCATCAAAGAAGTAGTGCTGGTCGAGCGAAGGCAGGTTGTCAGCCACAAGGCCGACGGGGATAACCGGTTCATTGTCGCCGGCTATGTTCTCCCAGGGTCCTACAGGTGTGTCTGAAACATACTTGTAAATGTTGCAGCCGGCCTCGCAGTTGCCGTGTGAATAATAATAGCGGCCGTCAGGTCCCTGCACAAGGTCGGGGGCCCATATATTGGTGAGTATGGAGTAGGGGATTTCAATTGCCTGGTTGTACCAGTTGACAAAATCCCAGCTTATCCATACCTGGGGGTCGCCCGATGCAAGCCTAACACCATCGGTGGTGGCATACAGGTAATAGGTGCCGTCAAACTCCACAAGGGTGGGGTCGGCAAAATAACCGGGCACCAGGGGGTTGCCCGTACCAGGTTCGTTATACTCCAGATCCTGGCCATAGGATAAAGTGCCCGTGACAATTAAGAGTGCACAGGCCAGAAAAAACATAATTAAATTCTTCATGGGAATTGATGTTGTTGGTTGTGATTTATTTTTAGTAATGAGCCATGCAAATATATATGTTTTTTTTATTCAGGACTGTTACCAGCCACCCGGGTGGACAGAAAACAGGCCGCAGCGCTCATGCATATACCTGAAATAATAGAAAAGCCTGTAATTAAGTGGCTTGCCGTAATCAACGCTGCCGTCGTAGTTTACGTAAACCCCGGGCATGCAGTCTGCACCCCCTTCGGTATGGTACAAATGGTTCCACTGCGAAACAAGCTGAATGTTCCAGTTCTCCAGGTAACCTTCACTGTAAAACCACTCCGGCCTGTTCACCCTGTTGAACCAGCTGTCAAAACCGGTGTCAAAAATAATTAATTCATACTCCTTCCCATCTCCGTCACCTGCAGGTGCAAGCTCCAGGGTATCGCCCGGCAGGACTGAGGCATATGAGGAAAAGGTAAACAGAAGACCTGCAACAAATAATAATGCTGAGAATTTCATGAGGCACCTCCTTTTTACAGTAAATATACCAAGAATTATGCCGATGTACATGTATTATTCACAAATAAGCAGGTGAGTTTTAGCGGGGGCGGTTGAGATGAAAAAAAAATCATGTAAATTTGATACTCGTAAAGCTTAAACAAAAAAAACAAAACTTAACAAACATGAAAAAGTACCTTCTTATTATGATCACGCCGCTTTTTTTTCTGGCATCATGCGCACCTGCTGAAGAGGAGAACCCCTTCTTCACAGACTACGACACCCCGTTTGGCGTTCCGCCCTTCGATATGATCGAGAACGCTCATTTTGAGCCTGCCATCCTTGAGGGGATAAGCCGGCATGAGGAGGAGATAAGGGAAATTGTTGATAATCCCACACCGCCAAATTTTGAGAACACTATTGTGGCACTGGAGTATTCCGGTGAGATGCTTGACAGGGTGCTTAGTGTGTTCTACAACTTCAATTCCTCACTTACCTCATCAGAGATACAGGAGATAGCTCAGGAGATGTCACCAAAACTGTCGGAACACTCTGACAATATCCGGTTAAACCTCGAGCTTTTCGACAGGGTAAAAACCGTCTATGAGCAGAGGCACCAGCTCGGCCTGAATGATGAACAGATGCGTCTTCTGGAAGAAACGCACAAGGGATTTGTCCGCAGCGGGGCAAACCTTCCGGCCGACAAGCAGGAGAGACTAAGAGAGATAAACACCGAGATTTCAAGGCTGGTTTTGGATTTCGGGCAGAACGTTCTGGGAGAGACCAATACATTTAAAATGGTCGTTGAGAATGAGGCTGACCTTGCCGGGCTTCCGGAATCATCCATAGAGTCCGCAGCCGACAGGGCAGCCCAGGAGGACCTCGAAGGAAAATGGGTATTTACACTTCACAACCCTAGTGTGATGCCATTTCTGTACAATGCCGACAACAGGGAACTGAGGCAGAAGATGCAGCAGGCATACATCAACCGCGGCAACAACGACAATGATTACAATAACAGGGAGATACTGGCACGCATCGCAAACCTCCGCCTTGAAAGGGCACAGCTCATGGATTACAACAGCTTTGCGGAGTTCAGCCTGGAGGAGACCATGGCAGGAAGCATTGAAACGGTGATGAATTTCGTTGACCAGGTGTGGGAGCCGGCAATCGCCCTTGCAAAGGAGGAGGCGACCCAGCTTCAGGAGATGATATACGAGGACGGCTTTGACTTCGCACTCGAGCAGTGGGACTGGCGCTACTATTCCGAAAAGGTCCGCCGCGAGAAGTATGACCTTGACGAACAGGAGGTAAGGCAGTACTTTGAACTTAACACGGTTCGCGACGGCATCTTTATGATAGTTGAAAAGTTGTGGGGGCTCGGCTTTGTTGAGCGCCCGGATGTACCACGATACCATGAGGATGTGCAGGTATTTGAGGTAGAGGAGGCTGACGGCTCTCACATAGGTATCCTCTATATGGATTTCCATCCGAGGGATTCAAAGAGGGGGGGCGCATGGATGAGCAGCTACCGCAGTCAGAAGGTTGACCGCGACGGCAACTTCATCCACCCGGTGATAACCATAGTGTGCAACTTCTCTCCTCCCAGCTCAACCAGGCCTTCACTGCTGACCTATGACGAGATGACAACCTTCTTCCATGAATTCGGACACGCACTGCACGGGCTGCTGTCAGATGTGCACTACCCGAGCCTTGCAGGCACATCCGTTACCAGGGATTTTGTGGAGCTTCCATCACAGATAATGGAGAACTGGGCCAACGAACCCGAGGTGATGAAGACCTTTGCCATCCATTATGAAACAGGTGAACCAATGCCGGATGAGCTAATGGACAGGATAGTTGAAAGTGCCCACTTCAATCAGGGGTTTGAAACTGTGGAGTTTTTGATGTCAACATACCTTGATATGGAATACCACACAATAAGCGCCCCATTTGATGAAGAGATACTCTATGATGTGGCAGATATCATTGAAGGGCAAACGATACAGAAAAAGGGCATGATACCCGAGATCCACTTCCGCCATGCAAGCACCCACTTTAATCACATATTCTCCGGCGGATATGCTGCCGGCTATTACAGCTACCTTTGGTCTGGTCTGCTGGATGCCGATGCTTACGAGGCTTTCAGGGAAACCGGGGATGTATATGACAGTGCTACTGCTGCTTCATTCAGGGAAAACATCCTGGAAAGAGGCAATACAAAGGATGCAATGGATATGTATGTGAACTTCCGCGGGCGCGAACCGGTAATCGGACCACTGCTGCGCCAGCGTGGACTTGTTGAATAATAAAACCCTTTTGGTTTTATAAGGGGCCGGGTTTCACAACCCGGCCTTTTTTATTTCCTGGCCTCGAAATGGAGTTCCAGGAGACGGGCTACATATTTGCCGATAATGTCAAACTCGAGGTTTACCAGCGAACCAGGCCTGAAGTTCCTGAAGTTGGTAACATCATAAGTGTAGGGAATAATGGCAACCGAGAACATATTGGGCTCTGAGTCCACAACGGTAAGGCTTACTCCATTTACAGAGATGGAGCCCTTGTCAACGGTAATGTTACGGGGGCCCGGATCGTACTCGAAATAGAACTTCCAGCTTCCATCAAGCTCCTCAACCCTGGTGCAGATCGCGGTCTGGTCAACATGACCCTGGACGATATGCCCGTCAAGACGGCCGTCGATCCTCATGCAGCGTTCGAGATTAACCTCATAGCCCTCCTCCCAGCTGCGCATATTGGTCTTGTCGAGAGTTTCCTGGATGGCAGTAATGGTATACTCCTCCTTCTCCCTGTCAACTGCAACTGTGGTAAGGCATACCCCGTCGTGGGAAATGCTCTGGTCAACCTTCAGTTCCTTTGCAACAGGGGTTTTTATGGTAAAATGGATGTTTCCCCTGTCTTTTTCTATTTTGACAACCTTTCCGGTTGTTTCAATTATCCCTGTGAACATAAGAAATAACATTTTGATTCCTGAATGGCTACAAAAGTACATTTTTTGCCAGACATATATTCATCAAACCAAACCCGGTTAACCTTGAGAAAATTCGTGTACATTTGTTGCAAAACCATAAAAAGACCAATTATGAAAAATCACGATCCCGCATCCAAGATCCAGGATTTGCTGCAGTTCGGGGAGTTCGGCGACGTCAACCCCTCAATAACCGATTCGGCAACATACACCTTCATGGAGGCCAAGACCATGCTCGATACCTTCAAGGGTGAACATGAGGGGTGCTTTTTGTATTCACGGCACTGGAACCCTTCAAACAAATACCTTGCAGATGCCCTTGCGGCAATGGAAGGCACCGGGGGTGCCTGGGCAACCGCCTCTGGCATGGCAGCCATAACAACTACAATACTGCAGCTTTGTAACTCAGGCGATCACATTGTGTCAAGTATCACCACTTACGGAGGCACCTTTGCATTCCTTGCCAACTACCTGAAAAAGTTCAATATAGAGGTATCATTCGTGGATATAACTCGCACCTCAGAGGTGGAAAAGGCAATCAGGCCCGAAACTAAGCTTATATATACCGAATCCTTAACCAACCCCCTGCTGCAGGTTTCAGACCTGCCTGCACTTTCAGAAATCGCCGGTAAACACAATGTAAAACTGGTGGTTGACAATACATTCACCCCGATGATAATTGCACCTGCAAAACTGGGGGCAGATATAGTGGTTTACAGCCTTACGAAATTCATAAACGGTAAAAACGATTGCGTTGCCGGCGCAATATGCGCTGAAAAGGAGTTTATAGATGCACTTGCAGATGTCAATACGGGTTCTGCAATGCTGCTCGGGCCTATTCTGGAGCCTCTGCGCTCTTCAGGCATACAAAAAAACCTGCATACTCTGCACATAAGGATGCAGCAGCACAGCCGCAATGCTATGTACCTTGCAGAAAAGTTCAGCGAAACAGGCCTGCGTACAATTTATCCCGGCCTGCCCGGTCATCCCCAGCACGAACTGATGAAAAAACTCATGCATCCCGATTTCGGCTTTGGCGGTATGATAGCAATTGACCTTGGCACTTCCGAAAAAGCGGCGACCCTGATGGAGAATATGCAGAAAGAGGGTGTGGGTTACCTGGCGGTAAGCCTCGGGTATTTCAAGACACTTTTCAGCAACTCAGGCAAGAGTACCTCCAGTGAGGTGCCCGAAGATGTTCAGAAAAAGATGGGGTTGTCTGAAGGCCTGATAAGGTTTTCAGTAGGCCTTGACCATGATATTGAAAGGAGTTGGGAAAAAATCAGTTACTGTATTGAAAAAACAGGGGTGATTTAACATATTTTATTGAATTTTTTATTATCTTTAGAAACAATTTGGAGAATTTCGAGTTTCAATTATAAAGGAAAAAGAGAGAAAAACTATTCTTCATGTTGTTGTTTTGGTTAGTTGATTGGTAGCCCCGGAGTCCTGAACGGCTCCGGGGTTTTTTTATTTCCTTTCAGCCAGCCCCTATCTGCCGGCTTCCATCATCTTCTCAACATCATCAGGGCTGTCGGGTATCGGACGTCCAAGAACCCTGAATCCATCATCGGTTACCAGTATATTATCCTCGAGCCTTGCACCGCCGAAATCAAGATATGTTCTTACCTTTTCGTAGTTTATGAATTCCCTGAACCTGCCCTCCTGCTCCCACCGGTCAACAAGTTCCGGAATAAAATAGATGCCGGGTTCAACTGTCAATACAAAACCGGGTTCAAGCTTTCTGCCAAACCTGAGCGCCTTTGTACCGAAAATATCCGAGCGCTTTATCTCATCATCATATCCTACATAGTCCTCGCCAAGGTCCTCCATGTCGTGGACATCAAGACCCATCATATGACCAAGTCCGTGCGGCATAAAGAGGGCGTGAGCACCCTGCTCCACCGCCTGCCGGGTATCACCCTTCATTATGCCCAGCGAGCTGAGCCCTTCGGCTATTACTCCAGCAGACAGCATATGTATATCCCTGAACGGGATACCGGGCTTAATGGCCCTGGTGGCTTCCTGTTTTGCCTTAAGCACTATCTCGTAGATATCTCTCTGCCTTTGTGAAAACTTACCCCCTACCGGAAATGTGCGGGTTATGTCGGCTGCATAATGCATTTCAGATTCTGCTCCTCCGTCCATAATAACCATCCTGCCCTCTCTCAGCTTATTGTGGTGTGAGTGGTTGTGCAGTGTTTCACCGTGTATTGACAGAATAAGCGGGTATGCAAGCCTGCCGCCTCCAGAAAGTGCAATACCCTCTACGACCCCTGCGATCTCATACTCATAGACACCGGGATAGGCCATTTTCATCGCAGTGGTATGCATCAGTGCAGTGGTATCAACTGCCTTCTCAATCTCCCTTACCTCACCTTCATCCTTTACACAGCGAAGAGCCACAACAGCCCTGATCAGATCGGCGGAAGACTTTGCCTGCTGCTGATCAGGTTTGATACCCAGCAATTTTTCAAGCAGTATCATATTCTCGCCCCTGTAAGGTGGCAGAAAGTGGATCTTCCTCCCCGCTTTCATGACCTGTGCAAGTAAATCATGAAGTTTTCCAAACTCCTGGGTCCTCTCAACACCTGCCTTGCCGGCCCTTTCGGCCAGGGTAGGCTGGGGGCCCATCCAAACTATATCATCGAGCGTAAAGTCATCACCAAACAATATGTCTTCTCCGCTTTCAAGATCGATAACCCCGGCAAGGTTCTGCTGATCCAGTCCGAAGAAATACAGAAAATTGCTGTCCTGCCGGAAGCGGTAAGCATTGTCTGCATAATTCATCGGTACATCGGTGTTACCTAAAATAAGGGCCACACCACCTTTAAGTTTCCCGCGGAGCTTTTCCCTCCTTTGCTTATAGATCTGTTTGTCGAACATGGTTTTCTTTTTATTTGGGTTTATACGAATGTAGCCAAAAGTACAATTTTTGCCAGCCTGCTCCAAGCACTGCAGGTATAATTTGGGTTTTTTAAGACCTTCGCTATTTGTAAGCTTTCCAAATTACCAGGCTACTTGGAAAATATAGACAGGTTATATACATTTGTTTAGTATCGCCTATTGAAAGTTCTTTCAACAACAATCAAGCCCATGAAGAAGAAAGCAACAACTCTCCCCTCGCTAAGTCAGAAATACATTATGGCCGTGGCGGGCATATTCCTCATGCTCTTTCTGATATTCCACCTTGCGACCAACCTCCTTATGCTGGCAGGTGACGGAGGCAAACAATTCGGCAATGTCGTGAACTTCCTGACGGAAAACCCGGCTGTAAAGATTATGGAGTATATTCTGTTTGCAGGCTTCCTTTTACACATAATTCTCGGGGTGATTCTGCAGGTTCACAACTACAGGGCCCGCCCTGTAAGGTACCACAGCAGGCTGCAGACCGAAACCTCACAGTTTTCCCGCTACATGATACATACGGGTGTGATAATCCTGGTTTTCCTTGTAATACACCTTATGAACTTTTTCTTTATACGGCTCGGCTGGGTTGCAGTTCCTGACCATGCAGAGTCAAGGCATGATTTCTTCTCCATGGCCGTTGTACTGTTTCAAAACCCATGGTATTCGCTTGTCTATATAGTTTCATTTGTTTTCCTGGGGTTTCATCTTAAGCACGCGTTCCAGTCGGCCTTTCAGTCGCTTGGGCTCAACCACACGAAGTACACCCCTGCAATAAAGGTGATAGGCACCATTTATGCCCTTGCAATCAGCATTGGCTTCTCGCTTATACCGCTTTACTTTCTCTTTATTTTTTAACACTGACCGCTACCAGATAAAAACAAAAAGCTATGCAAAAGCTTGATTCTAAAATACCTGACGGACCACTGGCCGAAAAGTGGAAAAACTATAAAGCCGGCCTGCGGCTGGTGAGCCCTGCGAACAAGAAAAAGATCGAGATAATAGTTGTAGGGACCGGCCTTGCCGGTTCAGCAGCTGCCAGCTCACTGGGCGAACTTGGATATAAGGTCAAGGTTTTCTGTTTCCAGGACTCCCCGCGAAGGGCACACTCGGTAGCCGCGCAGGGAGGCATAAATGCAGCCAAGAACTACCGTAACGACAACGACTCTGTATACAGGCTTTTTCATGATATGATAAAAGGAGGAGACTACCGCGCAAGGGAGGCAAATGTTTACAGGGCCGCTGAAGTGAGTAATGATGTGATCGACCATTTTACCGCCCTGGGGGTTCCTTTTGCCCGTGACTATGGTGGTACACTTGACACCAGGTCATTCGGAGGAGTGCAGGTTTCCAGGACATTCTATGCAAGGGGCCAGACCGGACAGCAATGCCTTCTGGGCACATATTCGTCACTAAACAGGCAGATCGCCAAGGGTACGGTAAAAATGTATCCCAGGCGTGACATGCTTGATATTGTTGTTATCAACGGCAAAGCCAGGGGTATAATTACCCGCAATCTGCTTACCGGGCAGCTGGAAAGGCATTCGGCGCATGCAGTTGTACTTGCAACAGGAGGCTACGGCACTGTTTTCTACCTATCCACCCTCGGTCTGGGAAGTAATGCCACAGCTGCATGGAGTGCCTTTAAAAAGGGGGCACTTTTTGCCAATCCGAGCTTTATCCAGATACACCCCACAAGCATACCTGTTCTCAACGATTATCAGTGCAAGCTTACGCTCATGTCGGAATCTCTCAGGAATGACGGGAGAGTATGGGTGCCGAAGAAAAAGGGTGACAAACGCCACCCGACTGAGATACCCGAGGAAGAGAGGGATTACTACCTGGAAAGGAGATACCCGGCATTCGGTAACCTGGTTCCCAGGGACGTTGCCTCACGTGCGGCAAAGGAAAGGTGCGATGCCGGTTACGGTGCAGGGGATTCAGGCCTGTCGGTTTATCTCGACTTCAAGGATGCCATAGGAAAGCAGGGAGAAGACAAGATAAGGGACAAGTATGGGAATCTGTTTGAAATGTATGAAAAGATCACCGGCATCAACCCCTACAGGCAACCCATGAGGATATACCCTGCCGGCCATTATACAATGGGCGGACTGTGGGTGGATTACAATCTTATGACAACTATCCCGGGTCTGTTTGCCATCGGCGAGAGCAACTTTTCCGACCACGGGGCCAACAGGCTTGGCGCCAGCTCCCTGATGCAGTGCTGCGGTGACGGATATTTTATACTGCCCAACACATTGAGCGATTACCTCGCCGATGACATACGAACCGGTAAAATACCGGTTGATGAAAAAGCCTTTGAAGAGGCTGAAGAGAATGTTTCCGAAAGAATTAAACAGATAATGTCAGTCGAGGGCAAGCAAACCATATCATCTTTCCATAAACGCCTGGGCAAGATAATGTGGGATCACTGCGGAATGAAACGTGATTCCGAAGGCCTCAAAAAGGGATTGGAGCTTCTTGACCAGCTGGAGGAGGAGTTTTGGGCCGATATACGCATACCAGGCAGCGAGGGTGAGCTTAACCAGGAATTGGAAAAGGCACTGAAGGTGGCTGACTTTTTCGAGGTCGGCAGGCTTATGTGCGAAGATGCACTGCAAAGGGAGGAGTCGTGCGGCGCACATTTTCGCGAGGAGCACCAGACAGAAACCGGCGAAGCCAAAAGGGACGATAAGAACTTCGCCTATGTGGGTGCATGGGAATACCGTGGAAAGGGTGAAAAGCCCGGGCTGCACAAGGAGGAACTGAAATTTGAATATGTGGAGCTGAAGGAAAGGAGTTATAAATAATCCTCTAACATTTTGATGAGATGGATTTCAAGCTAAAGATTTGGCGTCAGAAAAACGCCCGGGAAAAAGGGGGCTTCCGGACATACCCCATAAATGACGTATCTCCGGAAATGTCTTTTCTGGAAATGCTTGACTACCTTAACAAGCAGATAATTGAATCGGGCGGCGAGCCGGTTACCTTTGAGCACGACTGCCGCGAGGGTATATGCGGCAGCTGCGGTTTATTTATTAACGGCAGGCCACACGGACCAATGCGCAGGACGACCACCTGCGAGCTTCATATGAGGGAATTCACAGATGGCGATACAATCGTAATAGAACCCTGGCGTTCAAAGGCATTCCCCATTATAAAAGATCTCGTGGTTGACAGGAGCTCCTTTGAGCGCATCATGCATGCAGGCGGGTTCATAAGCGTCGACACAGGAAGCGCTCCGGAGTCAAACAGCCTTCCCGTAAGCAAAAACAATTCGGACAAAGCATTCGATGCTGCAGCCTGTATAGGATGCGGGGCATGCGTTGCTGCATGCAAGAACTCCTCTGCCATGCTGTTTGCCGCTGCAAAAATCGCACAGTATGCTCTGGTAACCCAGGGCAAGGCAGAGGCAAAGGAGAGGGTTGACAAAATGGTAAGGCAGATGGATGCTGAAGGCTTCGGTTACTGCTCCAACACTTACGGCTGTGAGTTCGACTGCCCTAAAGGCATATCTATTGACTTCATAGCACTTATGAACAGGGAGTTCTTCTCATCAAAAGTATGCAGGCAAATTCCCGGCAGGTACACCAGAAAGGTGTAAGGTACTACTTTGTCTTTTCATCTTAAAGTAAAAAGCATGCCGCATCTCCGCGCATGATGATATGACTCACACCACAGTTTATCAGATTATAGCGCATGCTAAAATATATTTATATATTTCTTACATTTGTAAAAAAAGTTGTTTAAACGAATTTAAACTATATAATTATGGTAAATCCAAAACTTGATCCAAAAAAGCTCGAGGAAGCAGCAAGCAAATTAAGGGCGATAGCCCATCCAATGCGTATTGCCATTATCGGGCTTCTGGAAAGCCAGGAGCAGATGAATGTAACCCAGATCTATGAGGCACTTAATATAGAGCAGGCATCTGCATCCCATCACCTGAATATTCTGAAGACAAAGGGAGTCCTGGATTCGCGCCGGAGCGGGAAGAACACATTTTATTTCCTGAAGCACGAGGCACTGAGCCAGATGATAGAATGCCTAAACAGATGTCATTAGGACGAAACAGATGACAAAAAAAGATCAATATCCTGGCGATAACGTTGAGGTCGCAAGATACTGCAAGGCCCTGGCCCATCCTGCAAGGATAACCATTATAAAGCTTTTGCTTTCCAAGGACTCCTGTGTTTGCGGGGATATAGTAAAAGAGTTGCCCCTGGCCCAGTCGACGGTTTCACAGCACCTGAAGGAACTTAAAACCGCAGGGATAATACAGGGGAATATAACCCCGCCCCAGATCAAGTACTGCATCAACAGGGATAACTGGGAAAATCTGCGAAAAAGCCTGTTAATGTTCCTTGAATAACAATTAAGCCTTTTTTAATATTTTTTCTGATTTAATCCCTTTACGGGTAAATCAATAATTAATTAAATTTACAGGTCTTTTTGACAAACAAGAAAAATATCGTACATTTACGATGAATTAATTGAATCATACATTAAAAACTTAATGCCTTATGATGCGTAAAGTCTTATCACTGGCAGTTTTGATAACACTGGTCGGCTTTATGGCCGTTGCCGGCGACGAAGAGAAAAACGGGCCAAAACTCACTTTCGAGCCCAACCGGTACGATTACGGTACCGTTTATGTTGACGAAATGCCCGACACGAAACTGGACATTAGATTTTCCAACACAGGGAACGAACCACTCGTAATAACAAACGTAAGGGCTTGCTGCGGCACCAGGGTTACCGGCTGGCCCAGGGAACCAATTATGCCCGGCCAGGCAGATACCATTTCTGTGGAGTTCAGGTTGGCACAAAGACCACAGCGAATAAGCAGGACGGTTACGGTAACATACAATAATCCTGAAGAGCCGACTGTAAGGTACAGGATCATGGGGCAAATTGTGGAACGCGAATAGCACCCTATGAAGTTATTACTCTGGCTGTCCAGGATAGTTCTCGGAGGCATTTTTATCTTTTCGGGTTTTGTCAAGGCAATAGATCCACTGGGTTCTGCCTATAAATTCCAGGATTATTTCCTTGCATTCAACATGGAGGGACTGTTATTCTTAGCCCTTCCTGCTGCAATACTCCTTAGTACCCTAGAGTTTGTTGTTGGTATCGGCGTGCTGACAGGTATCAGGATGCGGCTCTCTGCAATGGGGGCACTGCTGTTCATGGCTTTTTTTACGCCCCTTACCCTTTATATAGCGATAACCGACCCTGTTCCCGACTGTGGCTGCTTCGGGGATGCCATTATTATTACTAACTGGGAAACCTTTTACAAGAACGTATTTATCCTTGCCGCTGCAATAATTGTATTTATTTACAGAAAGCGTATCAGGGTGCCCTGGACCGGAAAGGTTGACAACCTGCTTGCCATTATAGTTACTGCAGGTGTTATCTTTCTTTCAGGCTACTGCCTTTTCTATATACCGGTAATTGATTTCAGGCCATGGAAGGTTGGCAATGATATTTCAGAGCTGGTAATGCCTACCGAGGAAATAGCCGACACCTACCTGATCTTTGAAAACCAGGAAACAGGTGAAACAAGGGAGTATCCTGCGGACGATTACCCCTGGGACGATCCGGAGTGGGCCGAAGTGTGGGAGTTCCGGGATCAAAGAAGGGAAGTGGTACAGGAGTACCAGGAGGCAGAGATAGACGCCTTTTACATCGAAGATGAGTTCGGTGACGACCTTACTGATTTCTATATAACCAGGCCCGGCTACCTTTTCATTGTGGTGGCTCACGACCTTTACAGAACAAACACCAGGGCTTTTGAACAGAGGATAACGCCCCTCGCCAGGGAGGCAGAACAGGCAGGAATACCCCTGATAGTGCTTACGGGTTCATCCCATGATGCCATAGAGCAGTTCCGCCATTCATACCAGACACCTTATCCTTTCTACCTTTCAGACGATATCGAACTTAAGACCATAATCCGCTCCAATCCGGGCCTTGTGCTGCTGAAAGACGGCATAATAAATGCCAAATGGGCACACCGGAGAATACCGTCAATGGACGAGATCATTGAAGAAGGTATTATCAGCAGGTAGCTTACTGACTAAAACTGAACTGCCCTATTTTCTTCTTTCACTGAAGAACTCCTTTAAGAGGCGTGAAGATTCCGCGGACATCACTCCTTTTGTAACCCTGGTCTTTGGGTGAAGCAGTTTCCTGCCAACCAGGCTGTAACCCCTTTTCTCATCACCGGCTGCGTAAACCAATCTCCCGGCCTGTGACCAGAAAAGCGCCCCGGCACACATAACGCAAGGCTCAAGGCTGACATACAGGGTACACTGATCAAGGTATTTTCCGCCAAGGTAATTTGCAGCAGCTGTAATTGCCTGCATTTCAGCGTGAGCGGTAACATCTCCAAGGGTCTCGGTTAGATTGTGTGCCCTTGCAACAATATTGCCACTGCATACCACAACAGCACCAACAGGTACCTCCCCGGCATCATAAGCCTTAAAGGCCTCCCTGATGGCCTCCTTCATATACTTTTCGTCTGTACTCCCGGTATCCTCTCTCATATCCATCCTAACTTATTCCTCAGATAACATTTTACCAGCAGCAGCAGCTTGTGATGGTTTGATACCCTGAACCGCATTGTTTTTATATTCTCCGGGTTCTCCCTCTCTATCTTCCTGAGCAACTCAAGATAATACCTGTATGCAAGGTAAACGCCAAGCCTGACTTTCCTGTCAAGAGATCTTATTCCGGGCAGTGCATCCCTGAAGTCAGCCCATATCTCTTTTTCAATGAACTGCTTGTCGCAGGCTGAGAATGTATCAATTGAAACATCCGGAAAATATACTCTCCCCCGTTCGCTGTGATCAGATCTTATGTCCCGCAGAAAATTTACTTTTTGAAAGGCCTCCCCCAACTTGCGGGCGGCAGGCAGCAACTGTCTGAACTCATTATCCCGCCCCGAATAGAATACCTTCAGGCACATCAGACCGACCACTTCGGCCGAACCGTATATGTATCTCTTGTACTCTTCCTGAGAAAACTCCCTGTGATCCAGGTCCATTTTCATGCTGTAAAAAAAGGCCTCTATGTGATCACTTTGAATACCATAACTGTTAACGGCCCACTGAAAAGCATGCAATATGGGGTTGGTGCTGAACCCCTCATCTATGGCCTTATATGTATTGTGCCTGAAGTCCTCCAGAAGCTTCTCCTTGTCCTGGTCATGGAAAGTATCGACTATTTCATCGGCGAACCGGACAAATCCGTAAATCGAATATATGGCCGGCCTCAACTTTTTGTCAATGGTTCTCACGCCCAGAGAAAAGGAAGTACTGTAGTTCCGGGTTGTGATCTCACTGCATTCAAGTGCATTACGTGTGTATAGGTCCATGATCTGAAACAATTCTTTCCGTTACCAGCTTCGAGCTTATAACGGCCATCGGCAGCCCTGTCCCCGGTACGGTTGAAGCACCGACGTAATATACATTATTAAACAGCTCATCAAAATTCTTGGGTCTGAATCCCCCTATCTGCCCGAGGTTATGCCCAAGACCAAGCCCGCTTCCTTTGTAAAGGTCAAAACTATCCTTCCACTCAATGGGGGTCATAATTGTTTTTGACAGGATGTGTTTCTCAAGGTCTATCCCGATTCGACCCGAAAGATCAGCAATAATACCTCCGGCGACCTCTTCACGGTCGTTCCAGTCGGGTTTGAAACGAAGATCAGGAACAGGACAAAGAATAAATACGCTCTCACAGCCTTCGGGTGCACTTGACGGGTCAGACTTCGACACCACGTTTACATAATAGTAAGGTTGGTCAAGCTTTATTGCATTCCGGAATATCTTACCGGAATAATCCCTGAAGTTGTTCCCTAGAAAATAGTTGTGCAGCGGAACATTCTCCAGCTTTCTGCCGAGCCCAAGGTAAATGGTAAACGGAGCAAGCGTCCATTTAAGCCTGTCGAGTTTGTTTTCCGAGAACTTTTTCCTGCCGAACACCTTGTTCCTGAACCATGCTGCATCTGCATTTACCACGAAAAGATCCGCCTCCCACTCCCTTCCACTCTGGTCTGTAAATGACACTAGCCTTCCTTTGTCACTTTTAAAACCGGTGATCTCGGTATTAAAGTGCATCTCAACCCCCTTTTTTTCAAGTTCGCTCTTCAGCCCCTCCACTATCCTGTACATACCTCCCTCAACATTATGGTAACCATCATGCACCAGCTCGGTATAAGACAGGATGGTATAAATAGCAGGGGTATCAAACGGGGTAGCCCCCAAAAAGAAGGCGACAAGGGAGAAGATCTCCCTTACCTCACGCGATTCAAAATGCCTCTCCATCTCTGACCATACCGATCTCCAGAGCCTGGGGGCATATCTGGGCGGAACCCTCAGCAGTGTCAGCAGATAGCCAATAATCGAGTTGTAGTTCTTTTTGAGAACAAGGCCTTCTACATCATGGAAAAATTTTCCTGCACCTGACAAAAAGCCATCCATCTTTCTTCGAAAATCACTCTCAACCCCTTCAAATTCAAAAGCAAGCTTGTCAAGATCCTTATATATTAGAAAGTTCCTGTCAGACCCCCTGAAATTAACAGAATAGAGAATGTCAAGTTCGCGGAAAGAGAAAGGAAGCTTCTCCAGGCCCACATCCTTTCTGAACTCCTCAAACTCATAAGTCATACTGAAAAAGGTGGGTCCCATGTCGAATGTGAAACCATCCTTTTTTATCTGGTTTAGGCGACCGCCCGGTTGATGGTATTTTTCAACCATCTGTACTGAATATCCCCGGCTTGCAAGCCTCATAGCTGTAGTCATTGCACCGAGGCCGGTGCCCACTATCAATGCCTTTTGCATTTATCTGTTTTTGTAAGATTGTGTGAAAATAATGAATATCTTGCAGTATGGAACAAAAATGTGCCGTCATTGGTTCAGGGGTAGCAGGTATTGCATCTGCAATAAGGCTTAAGGAAAAGGGATATGATGTTGATGTTTTTGAAAAGGAGAAAGGCCCCGGCGGCAAAATATCGCAGCTTTCATGCGGGGGCTTCAGGTTCGATACCGGACCGTCTCTGTTTACAATGCCCGCCCTCGTAACGGAGTTGTTCACCCTGGCAGGCAGGGATGCGGAAAAAAGCTTCTCTTACCGGGCCCTGGACAAAAGCTGCAGGTACTTCTGGGAAGATGGCACAGATATTACTGCCTGGCAGGACAAAAAAAGGTTTGCCGGAGAGGTCAGTGAAAAAACTGCAAGCCCGGAGGAAAGGATAAGTGCATTCCTTGACAAGAGCAGAAGGCTGTATGATCTTACAAAGGATGTATTCCTGTTCAACTCACTGCATAAAAAGTCAAATTACCTGAGCGCCCCCTACCTGCGCACACTGCTGCACATTCATGAGCTGGATGCTTTCACCACCATGCACAGAAGAAACAGCAAATGGTTTGACAGCGGGAAAATTGTTCAGATGTTCGACCGCTATGCAACATATAATGGCTCAAACCCATACCGCACTCCGGCAACCCTGAATATAATTCCCCATCTGGAACACAATATGGGAGTGTTTTTCCCCGAGAGGGGCATGTATCAGATAGTCAGCTCGCTTTATAGGCTGGCATTGGATATGGGTGTGCGCTTTCATTTCAGTTCTTCAGCCGAAAGGATAATCATTGAAGGTAAAAAAGCAGCAGCGCTAAGGGTAAATGGTGTAAATGAAAGTTTTGACATTATCGTAAGCGACATCGACATAGTAAACCTGTACGGGGAGCTTTTGCCGGGCACCAGGATCCCCGGCAGGCAACTGTCGATGGAGAGGTCAAGTTCGGCTATGATATTCTACTGGGGTGTAAAGGGAGATTACCCCTTACTTGAACTGCACAACATCCTGTTTTCAACAGATTATCGCAATGAGTTCGATATGCTCTTCAGAAAAAAGCTGATCAGCGAAGACCCCACAGTATATGTCTTTATCAGTTCTAAAGAGGTAAAGGGTGACGCACCTGCAGGAGCAGAAAACTGGTATGTAATGGTCAATGCACCAGAAGATACAGGCCAGGACTGGGAAGCTATAAGGGCTGAATGCCGCCGGAACATATTGTCAAAGATTAAAAGGGTATTGGGGAAGGATATTGAGAAAAGCATTATTTCAGAGAACTATATGGGACCGCAGGAGATTGGGAAAAAGACGGGATCATTCAGGGGTTCGCTCTATGGACCCAGTTCAAACAGCAGGTTCTCGGCATTTTACCGCCACCCGAATTTCTCTGGATCAATAAAAAATCTTTACTTTACAGGCGGAAGTGTCCATCCCGGGGGAGGGATACCGCTTTGCCTGGCATCGGCAAAGATTATCGACAAGGAGATTCCACGGATAAACTAGTGCATATATGAGATTTCTCCAGACCCGCAGGGCAGAAAAGATCACAGCTTACCTTCTGATTATATATTATACCGTGGGGCTTGCAGGCCTGAGCCTTCCGTCAGCACGGGAGAGATTCACAGAGCTGATGCCCCTTACACTGATAATTAGCACTCTGATCCTGCTGTTTTTTCACCGCAAGTGGAAAAGATACGATGCCCCGGTATTGATCATAATAGCTGCAGGGGGCTTTCTGGTGGAAGCTGTCGGAGTGCTTTCCGGAAATATCTTCGGTGCATACTGGTACGGGGAGACCCTGGGTGTAAAGCTCTTCGATACTCCGCTTATAATTGGTGTAAACTGGATGATGCTTACCTACTGTACATACTCAATTATGGAAAATACCAGGCTGTTCTGGCCACTTAAGGCAATTGCTGCAGCAATACTTATGCTTTCATACGACCTGGTACTGGAGCCCGTTGCAATACGAACCGGTATGTGGTACTGGGAAAGCGGCAGTGTGCCTCTGCAGAATTACCAGGCATGGTTCATTATATCACTTATTTTCCTTACACTTATGCACATTGCAGGGGTTAGAACGGGTAACAGGATTGCACCATGGATCTTCGGTGTGCAGTTTGTTTTTCTTATTTGTCTGAACATAACCCTCCGACTGTTTTAACTATGATAATAAAGGACCGTCACAACAGATTATTCCTGTTTTTCTTTCAAAGTTTGTTCTGGGTATTATCCCGCTTCCATTTCAGGAAGGTCAACATTGTAAACGAGCTTAACCTGGGAAAGGGACCTGTTCTGCTGATAGCAAACCATTTCAGCTGGTGGGACGGTTTTTTTGCGCAGAAGGTGAACAGGAAAATACTAAAACGCAGGTTTCATGTAATGATGCTGGAAGAAGAGCTGAAAAAGAGGCGCTTTCTAAGCAAAACGGGGGCCTTCTCAATAAGGAAAGGCCACCGCAATGCACTCGAGTCAATTGAATATGCAGCCGGGATAATGAACCGGGACGAGAACATGCTTCTGCTTTTCCCCCAGGGAAGGTTCCAGTCGACACACCGTTACCCTTTAAGGTTCTATAATGGCTGGGGCAGGATACTTGAACAGACAAACAACACTCCCCAGGTAATATTCATGGCGTGCCTGTCAGATTATTTTGAAAACCGCAAGCCAACAGTAAACATTTATCTTGAAAAAGCATTTAAGCTGAATGGGGAAAGCAAAAAAACACCCGATGCTGCAAAGATAGAAGATGAATATAATGAATTCCTCAAGAGAGCCATTGACCTTCAGGATAAAAGATAAGTAACAAATGCCCTACATTGCAGCTGCAATACTGATATTCACTGCCATGCGATTCATGGTGGCTGCGGCAAACCTTCTCCAGCGACAGTGGCTGAAGGCGGGCAGAGCATTTTATAATGAAAGGGTCTCAATACTGATACCGGCCAGAAATGAAGAAAATAATATAGGTATGCTGCTTGAAGGCATAATCGGCCAGGAGTATAAAAACTGGGAGGCTATTGTATATGATGACCTGTCGTCTGACAAAACTGCGGAGATAGTAACCGGGTACCAGAAAACTGACTACCGCATAAAGCTTGTACGCGGCAGCAAACTGCCGGAAGGCTGGGCCGGGAAGAACCATGCCTGTCACAACCTTGCAATGCAGGCCACTGGTGATGTCCTGCTTTTTATTGATGCTGATGTAATTGCCGGTAAAACAATGCTGACTGATTCGCATTCCCACCTTAGAAATAACAGGCTGCATCTTTTGTCAGTTTTTCCGACTCAGGTGATGAAATCAGCGGGAGAGAAGTTAAGTGTGCCAATAATGAACTGGATACTGGTCAGTTTACTGCCGCTGAAAATGACATTTAGCTCGTCCTATCCTTCGCTTTCGGCAGCCAACGGCCAGTTTATGATGTTTGATGCAAAAACATACAGGGCAAATCTGTTTCACAGCACCTTCAAAGACAGTGTGGCCGAAGACATTGAAATTGCAAGGCAGATGAAGAGGCAGAAACTCAAAATACACACACTGCTCGATGGAGGGCAGGTGAGCTGCCGGATGTATTCATCACTTCAGGAGGCCTTAAATGGATTTTCGCGTAATATCACGGCATATTTTGGTGGCAGCACAATGCTTACCTTTGCGTTTATGCTTGCCACCAGCTTTGGCGCAGTTCCGGTATATCTGGCCCTCGGCCCGTTATGGCTGGCTGTTTACCTGGCTGCGGCATTGCTTATCAGGGGGATGGTTTCAGTATCAGGCAGACAGGATGTAGCCTTTAACATACTGGCCTCTCCGGTTCAGCAATTTGTTCTGATAGTTCTAACAATCAGGGCAATTTTAAACAAGATATCAGGAAGGATAACATGGAAGGGAAGAGTAATAAAATACTGATTATAAAGCCTATGCTTTTGATATTGATTCTGTTTACACAGATATCAATAACCGTTGCCTCATCAAATCAGGCATCTGTACAGAAAAATTTTCAGGATCTGCTGTACAGGGCATATGTCGAAAACCGGATGCATCTCTGGGAAAGCACACTACAGGCAATGGAACAGGAATACAGGATTAACCCCGGCAGTGAGCTGCTGTACGATGTAGTGCTGGCACAATACGGCCTGGCTGGCTATTATCTTGGGATAGAAGAAACATCAAAAGCATCGGCACTTTTAAAAAGAAGCGATTCCTACATTAAGGAGCTGGAAATCACCCGGGGCTACGAGGCAGAGGCAAAACTTTTCAGGGCGGCTTACTACGCTTACCGAATCGCAATTAATCCTTTGAGAAGCATACAGTTTGGCCGGGCGAGCGGCAGGCTAATTGACGAAGCCCTGGATATGCAGACTTCATATCCAAGGGGTTTTACTGAAAAGGGTAATATGCTTTTCTACGCACCCTCCATGCTGGGTGGTTCCAAAACAGGATCAATAGAATACTATAAAAAAGCCGTGGAGATGTTCGAAAAAGACCTGCAAAACAACCACAGGTGGTTATATCTGAGCACTCTGGTATTTCTTGCAAACGCCTACAGTCAAACCGGTAACGCTGCCGATGCGTTCAAAACCCTTGAAAAAGCACTTGATTACGAACCGGGCTTCCTGTGGATAAAAGAGGAGCTGCTGCCGGATCTGCAAAAAAGGGCAGACACACGGTAAAAAAACATCAGACACATGAACTACAGACTTGCTTTCTTTACAATTACACTGCTTTTCACAATATCACTGTCGGCAGGACCTGACAGGAAGCCTTTAAATCACGGAGTCTATGATCAGTGGAAGAATATCTCACGGCCACAATTATCAGGCGACGGCCGTTGGGCTTCATATGAAGTCAACCCGCAAAAGGGTGACGGGTTACTCTATATCATCAACCTTCAGACAAACAGGCTTGACTCTGTTGAAAGGGGTACAAATGCAAGATTCTCTCATGGATCAGAATTCCTGGCCTGCCTGGTAAAACCGGGGGAGGCGGCATTGCGCAAGGCCAGGGCCGAAGAAAGGAGCCGGGAGGAAATGCCCGGGGACAATCTATATATACTGAGGCTGCATGATTACCGGGAACAGATGGTTGAGAATGTCAAATCCTTCGATATTGCAGTTGAAGGTTCTTCCTGGATGGTATATCACCTGGAAGGGGAGCCGGGCGACAGCAAGGATGGCAGTGAACTGCTTGCATTAAATCCCGTAAGCGGTGAGGAGTTCAATTTCGGGAATGTAGTTGATTACAGCCTTTCAGACAACGGCAAGTTGCTGCTGATGGACGTAAATAATGAAAGTGGCAAAAGCCTCATAGTTCTGGACACATCTAAAGGGGAGACTGCCGTTATATTCAGTGCAGAAGGCACTACAGGCAACATAGCTACAGACAGGGAGGGAAACCAGGCTGCATTTCTCTTCTCCCCTGACGATAATGAACCCGGCCATTACTCACTTTTTCACTGGGAGACAGGAAGTGCGCTCTCTGCTGAGATCGCTGGGGCAGGCAGCCCGGGGATGCCAGAGGGCTGGAATGTGAACCGGCATACTTCCATCTCATTTGCAGATAACGGCCAGCGTCTCTTTTTCGGCACAGCACCCGTTGCAGAACCGGAGCCCACCGATACGCTGATGGAGGATGAAAAAGCAAGGCTTGACATCTGGCATTACAAAGACCCGCTGATACAGCCCATGCAGCTGGTTCACAAAGAAAATGAACTCAAAAGGACATATTCGGCCGTTTATCACCTCGACCAGGAATTAATGGTCCAGCTTGCCGGAGAAAATATGCCTGAGGTAACAACAGTGCAGAATGGTGATGGGCGCCTTGGTATGGGCTGGTCAAAACTCCCCTATCTTATTCCAAACTCATTCGAATCAGGCGATTACCGTGATGTGTATCTGGTGGATCTTTATACAGGAGACAGGGAACTTCTGCTGGAAAGGCACAGGGGATCGGTTCACCTTTCCAGTGCAGGCGACCCCAGGATATCTCCCGGGGGCAACTACCTTGTTTATTACAGCCAGCAGGAACGTAACTGGTTTTCTGTCGCACTTGATGACGAAGACAGAAAAGCTGTGAATATCAGCAAAGAGGTAACCCGGCCACTATATGATGAGCTCCATGACTCACCTGACGAACCCGACCCCTATGGAGTAGCCGGCTGGACTGAAAATGACGGATCCATTCTGGTTTACGACCGTTTCGACATCTGGAGGCTTGATCCGGCAGGCGAAGATCAGGCGGTATGCCTTACGGGAGGATACGGAAGGGATAACAATATCCGCTTAAGATATGTTGACCTTGACCCTGACAATGACCATATAGGCAGGCGGGAGAGGATAATGCTCTCGGCATTCAATACCCTCAACAAGCAGGCCGGATTCTATAACATAAGGGTTCATATGCCCGGACAGCCGGAGATGATGGTAATGGAGGATGCAAGATATTTCAGGCCTCAAAAAGCTGCAGATGCACAGGTGCTGATGTGGCAAAGGAGTACATTCACCGACTTCCCTGACCTGCACATAAGTGATATGTTCTTCAACAACCCGCGAAGGATTTCCCATGCAAACCCTCAACAGGACAAATACCTGTGGGGAAGTGTGGAGCTGGTTGAGTGGGTATCATTTGCAAATGATACACTTCAGGGATTGCTATACCTGCCTGAAGATCATGACCCGGCAGGAAAGTACCCAATGATAGTCTACTTCTATGAGCGCTCATCCGACGGTCTGCACATGCACCAGGTACCATCGCCGAGCCGGTCAACAATCAACAGGAGCTATTGCACCAGCAATGGATACATAGTGTTTGTACCCGATATTGTATACAGGACCGGCTATCCCGGGCAGAGTGCATATGATGCTATAATCAGCGGAACAAAAGCAATGCTTAACAGATATGACTTCATCGACAGGGAGAATATGGGCCTGCAGGGACAGAGCTGGGCCGGCTACCAGATAGCATGGCTGATAACCCGCAGCGATATGTTCAGGGCCGCCATGGCTGGTGCACCTGTAAGCAATATGGTCAGTGCCTATGGCGGTATACGTTGGTCGACCGGAATGAGCCGTATATACCAGTATGAACAGACCCAGAGCCGGATAGGCGGCACACTGTGGGATAAGATGATGCTCTACCTGGAAAACTCCCCGGTATTCCATGCCGACAGGGTCAACACACCCCTTCTGATGATGCACAATGATGCCGACGGGGCAGTACCATGGTACCAGGGCATCGAATACTTCATGGCGCTCAGGAGGCTGGGTAAACCCGTCTGGATGCTGAATTACAACGATGAAGCACACAACCTGACCCGGCGTCCGAATATGATGGATCTAAGCATCAGAATGTACCAGTTCTTTGACCATTACCTTAAGGGTGAACCCGTCCCGGTTTGGATGAAGCAGGGGGTGCCGGCAACACATAAAGGCAAGGTCGATGGATACAGGCTGGTTGAATAGGAAAGAATGAACTTTAAACAATACAATTCTTATGGCGCTTAAGGAAGAGTTTGAATCACAAGGCAACTTTCTTTTCAAATACCGCAGTAAGTTTCCATTATTGCTGATACCTATTGGTATCGGCATTCATATATATCAGGTATATTTTAATATAGGCATACCAGAAGGGCTGCTGGATCGCCTTTACCCCTTCATTTGCCTTGTTGTGGCCCTGACGGGACTTGCAGTCAGGATATATACCGTGGGGCATACGCCGGAAGGTACATCTGGCCGCAACACAAAACAGGGGCAGGTAGCAGACCAGCTTAATACCACAGGCATATACTCTGTAGTACGCCATCCGTTATACCTTGGAAACTTTTTGATATGGATAGGGATAGCTATGCTTACGGAGAATATATGGTTTCTGTTGGTCTTCATGCTGGCCTTTTGGCTGTATTATGAACGTATCATGTTTGCCGAAGAGCAATTTTTAAGGCACAAGTTCGGAGAAAGATTTCTTGAATGGTCATCCATAACTCCGGCATTTATACCATCATACAGAGGTTTTCGGAGTCCATCAATTCAATTCAGCATTAATAAAGTAGTTAAGAAGGAGAAAAATGGACTGTTCGCGATCTTCTTACTGGTGTTTCTGTTTCAATATGGAGAGGACATTGCAAATACAGGATCACCGGCCCCCGTCTGGGACTTCTGGACATATGCCGCAATATTTACCGGGACATTCTATTTTATTTTTAAATTGATTAAAAAACATACCACTATACTGGAGACCTCAACCCGGGATTAATAAACTTTCTTCATACCTTTGCCCTTTAAAAAAATATACCAGCATGCTCAGAACTCACAATTGCGGGGAGCTCCGCATAAACGACACAGGTAAGGAAGTTGTACTCTGCGGATGGCTTCAGCGATCGCGCGACCTGGGAGGAATGACCTTCATAGACCTGCGCGACCGCTTCGGCACCACACAGCTGGCGTTCAATATGGAGACAGATGCAGGCCTCTGCAAACAGGCCAGGGAGTTTGGCCGTGAATACGTATTGCAGGTCAGTGGTGTTGTTACCGAAAGAAGCAACAAGAACCCAAAGATGCCCACCGGCGACATTGAGATTATCGTATCCGGTATAACCGTGCTTAACAAGGCTCAGACACCGCCGTTTACAATAGAGGAAGATACCGACGGAGGCGATGAGCTGCGGATGAAATACCGCTACCTGGATATCCGCAGGGATACTGTAAGGCGCAACCTGGAACTTCGCCACAAGATGGCTTTGGAAACCAGGAAATACCTTCACGGCATGGATTTCATAGAAGTTGAAACACCGGTACTGATAAAATCCACACCGGAGGGAGCAAGGGATTTCGTTGTACCCTCACGTGTACACCCCGGTGAGTTCTATGCACTTCCGCAATCACCCCAGACCTTCAAGCAGCTTTTGATGGTAGGGGGCATCGACCGGTATTTCCAGATCGTAAAATGCTTCCGCGACGAAGACCTGAGGGCTGACCGCCAGCCTGAATTCACCCAGATAGATTGTGAGATGTCTTTCGTTACCCGCGATGATGTGCTGGAGACCTTCGAAGGCCTTGCACGTCACCTTTTCAGGGAGGTAAAGGGAATAGAAGGAATAGAATTTGACCGCATGAGCTACCGGGATGCAATTCAATATTACGGTTCCGACAAACCCGACACCCGATTCGGGATGCGTTTTGTGGAGCTAAGCGACCTGGCAAGCGGGAAAGGTTTCAGGGTGTTTGACAGTGCGGAACTGGTTGCAGGTATTTGTGCCGGGGGATGCGCGGGTTACACCCGCAAACAGCTTGATTCCCTTACAGAATGGGTTCAGAGGCCGCAGATCGGGGCAAAGGGGCTGGTATATGTCAAATGCAATGAAGATGGCAGTTTTAAATCTTCAGTTGACAAGTTCTTCGACCAGCAGCAGCTTGGTGCATGGGCAGAGGCATTTGGAGCAGAGCCAGGTGACCTGTTGCTTATAATTGCAGGTGAGGCCTCAGCAACCAGGCGGGCCCTGGGAGAACTTCGCCTTGAAATGGGCAGGCTTCTGGGCCTGAGAGATCCTGAAAAGTTCTCCTGCCTTTGGGTTACCGATTTCCCATTGCTCGAATGGGATGAAGAGACAGGACGCTATTATGCAATGCACCATCCCTTCACTTCACCGGTAAAGGAGGATATTTCACTGCTCGAAACAAACCCCGGGAATGTGAGGGCGAATGCATATGATATGGTCATTAACGGGGTTGAGATCGGAGGTGGTTCCATCAGGATATTCGACAGGCCTCTGCAGGAAAAGATGTTTGAAGTACTGGGCTTTACCCCGGACGAGGCCCGGAAGCAGTTCGGCTTTCTGATGAACGCATTTCAATACGGGGCTCCGCCCCACGGAGGTGTCGCATTCGGTTTTGACCGCTGGTGTGCCTTGTTCGGAGGATCCGAAACAATACGTGACTATATAGCATTCCCAAAGAATAATGCAGGGAGGGATGTAATGATTGACACCCCCTCGTCAATAGACCATACCCAGCTAAACGAACTCCACCTGAGAATTACAGGGGGAAGCAAAGAACAGGCAGGATAAAATCTGCAACAGCACTATGTTCTCGGTAAACAACCTAAGCGTACAATTCACAGGCCAGATACTCTTTGATGATGTCTCATTTATCATCAATAAAAGGGATCGCATCGGGCTGGTGGGAAAGAACGGAGCCGGGAAAACAACCCTTATGCGGATCATTGCGGGCAGTTTTGCACCTGAAAAAGGCACTGTGTCAATGCCATCAGGCAACCATGTCGGCTATTTGCCCCAGGAGATGCATTTTCACAGTAAGCAAAAGGTATTGCAGGAGTGTATGAACGCCTTTTCGGAGGTTAGAACTCTTGAAAAAATGATTGGCAGTCTCACAGAGGAGCTTACCATCCGCAGCGACTTCAGCAGTGGTTCTTACCGGGAGGCTACCCAGAAACTGGCAGAAGCAACCGAAAGGTATGAACTGCTGGGCGGCAGCACCCAGGAAGCAAGGGCAGAGAAAGTCCTGCTCGGACTGGGATTTGAAAGGAACGACCTGAAAAGGCCTCTGGCTGAATTTAGCGGGGGATGGCAGATGAGGGTCGAGCTGGCCAAACTACTTTTGCAACTTCCAGAACTACTTCTGCTGGATGAGCCCACCAATCATCTCGACATAGAATCCATACAATGGCTTGAAAAGTTCCTTGCAGACTACCCGGGTGCCGTCATGATGGTCTCGCACGACAGGGCTTTCCTCGACAACATAACCAGCCGTACACTCGAACTCAGCCTCGGCAGGATATATGACTACAAGGCCTGCTATTCCGACTACGAGCTGATGAGGGAGGAACGCATGGAGAGGGAAATGTCTGCATTCAACAACCAGCAGAGGGAAATTGCCCAGATAGAAAGGTTCATAACTCGCTTCAGGGCGAAGGCAACAAAAGCGAGGCAGGTGCAGTCAAAAGTGAAGCTTCTTGAAAAAATGGAAAGGATAGAAGTTGATGAGGTTGACAAAAGTGCCATACATTTCCGTTTCCCGGAAGCACCGCCATCAGGCAAAATATGCCTTGAGGCAGAAAAGGTGGGAAAGAAATACGGTGAAAAAGAGGTACTCCGCGATATAAATTTTATAATAAGCAGGGGCGAAAGAATTGCTTTTGTTGGAAAAAACGGTGAAGGGAAGACCACCCTGGCAAGGATCATAAGGGGTGAACTTGACCACTCCGGCATAATAAAGCCAGGGCATAATGTCAGAATAGGTTATTTTGCCCAGAACCAGTCAGACTACCTTGACGGAGAAAAGACAGTGTTCCAGACTCTGGACGACGTTGCCACAGGTGAAGTCAGGAAACACACCAGGAACATTCTGGGCGGCTTCCTTTTCAGTGGCGAGGATACAGACAAAAAGGTAAAGGTTCTTTCAGGAGGAGAAAAGGCAAGGCTGGCAATTGCCAGGATGCTCCTGGAGCCGGTTAACCTCCTTGTACTGGATGAGCCAACCAATCACCTTGACATGCGGTCGAAGGATATATTGAAAAATGCACTTTTGCAGTTTGGCGGTACAATGATAGTTGTATCACACGACCGCGACTTCCTTCAGGGTCTTACAGAAAAGGTTTATGAGTTTAAAAACCGCAAGATAAGGGAGTTCATCGGAGATATCTATGATTTCATCTCGGCCAGGAGCATAGAATCGCTCAATGCACTTGAAAAAGCAGGAAGACCGGATAAAGGCAAACAGGTGCATACAGGATCCGGAGGCAGGAAATCTTACGAGGAAAAGAAAGAGTATGAGCGAGTGATACGGCGGCTTGAGAAAAAGATATCCGGGTATGAGGAAGAAATAGATAAGCTGGAAAAAGATGCTGCACGGCTTGAGAAAATTATGGCAGAACCCGCAAACATAGATAGCAGCAGCCTGTTCGACGACTATAAATCCGTAAAAGACAGAATCGAGAGGCTGGAAAAAAAGTGGGAATCTGCAAATTCTGAACTTGAGAATCTCACACCGGATTAACCACCTGCAAACTGGGCAGCGTAGTGTGCAGGGTCAAGTTCACTGCCGGTGGCTGACTTTACAAGGTCTTTCCAGGGAAGTACAGCCCCGTGGTAAAACACCTCATCCCTAAAATAGCGACCGATGAGCGGATCACCACAGAATGTATGACCATCGCCTGGCATCATCATTTTCAGTTTTGCACCCAGCTGTGAAGCCAGCAATTCCCCGAGCAGGTAGTTATGATAGTAACAAGGCGCAGAGGCAACATGTATCTTTGAGGCCCAGTAAGCCGGACTCATATCGTCAGGTGGGGTAAGCTGCTGATACTTTTCGGCCAGGCCCCACCAGAGATCGTTAAGGTTATGTTCAGGATTTGCATAAAGGCTCTTTTCAAAATGGTACATCACTTGTGCCCAGCGCGAGAAGACAAGCTGCTCACCTGAAGCAGCCCTTTTTGACACATATGCAAGCCGCTGGGCCGCATCATGGTCAATAATGCCCATTTCCCTCATCCAAAGAGGGTCGGAGGCCAGCCTGCCGAAAAACATTGCCACCGCTTCTGTGACAAATATGTGCGCCGGCTCCCTTAAAATATACGGGAGGTTGTCAGAGTAATATTTTTCATATACGGCATGGCCAAATTCATGCAGCATGGTATTCATCCATTTCCTGTTTGGCTTTATATTGCAAAGCACTCTGACATCATCTTCACGGTCGATGTTGATACAAAAGGCATGCTGGTTCTTGCCGGCCCTTTCAAAAAGATCACTTCGGCCGGCAATATCTTCTGTAAGAAGGCCGATACCCCTGAAATATTCAACTGTTGCATACACAATGTCCTTGCTTCTGTAATACGGGTCAAGGTCGATACCAGGGTATGCAGGGGCTTCCTGGAAAAACCTGTCCTGATAGTGCCAGGGCATAAGTTCATCATCCTTTATACCAAACCTTTCAGACAGCTGCCGGTCTGTATCCTCCTTTATTTTTTTAAACCCTCCGGCAGTAACACTGTCTAAGTGATCAAAGAGGGCTTCCACCTCCAAAGGATACTGTTCACTAAGTTCAAGACTCATATGATGGTAGTCTGGATAGCCCAGTATGGATGCCGTCCTGTTGCGAAGATCAACGAGCCTGCGCACATCCTCCTCCACCAGGTTGCCTGCGAGTTTTGATGCCTGCCACACCTGCTTCAGCTTCCGGCTGTCGGTAGATGACTCAAGAATACTGTCAACCTGGTTGTCGGTAAGCGATTTGCCATCAACCCCGGCCCTGAAAAGCGAAAATTTGTTTGCCACGCGTGTCTCTAGCCCGATAATTTCCTCCTGTATGTCTGAAGGAACCTGATGTGCCTTGAAAACAAAGTATAACAGGCGGGCCTGGCGTTTCAGCATCGGATTGCTGACCGAAACGGAATCCTGCACCGACGAGAGGAACTCAAAGTCTTTTCTGTTGCCCAGTATGGATGTATGCTCAAACTCAAGTCGTGAGTACAGGTCATAATATTTCTTCCTTCCGGTTACTGCAGCATTGAAATACGCCTTATGCTTGCGTTTTTCAAGACCCGCTGTCTTGCTTATGTAATCTTCAATGAACTTTTTTAATTTTTCTTCCATATAATAAGTCTTAACAACCTCAGGGGTGCAGATCTTCACTTTCCTCTCTCAAAAAGAGGAAATAATTGCTGAAAAACACGAAAAAAGATAGTCCTGCCTGGGTATCTATCGTATCCTCATTAAGCATTGATACTGACAGGATGATAAAGAATGCCAGATAAGGTGCATTGCCGAACTTTCTAAGCCTTGCACCAGGGTAAACCAATGCGAATAGTATCCAGAGCATCCCCGGGATACCAAACAGGACCGCAAATGACAAATACTGATTGTGTGGTTTCATCCACCTTTCAAACTCCAGGGCAGACCCTGTTTGCTGCAGCCCGAATAATGAGGCCTCCCTTATGTCGCCGGTACCCCAGCCAAACACAGGTTTTTCCCTTATCGCCTCAATGGCAGCTTTCCAGAACTCAAATCGCTGTGCCAGTGTATGGCCCAGGGGCTCTCCGGTAATACGGTAGTTGTTAAGCTCCCATAGGCTCTGGTGAACACGTGTTATTATCCAGGGCCATCTGGTATAGCGGTAGTTGGGCACCCCCTTTTCGACGGCCTCTATATCATTACCATCAAGACGGCCAAAAGAATGCGCATCTTTTCGCAGCCCCAATGAACTCATATACCTGTACAGCACAGGCCTGACCGGGTCACCATATCTGCCTGCGTCATCAAAGTCGTATTCGCTCCTGGAGTTCCATGCCTCCCTTAGCTCATTCTCAGCTATGTATGAGTATATAAGGTATCCATTCTCCCTGATGAGGGCTTCCCTTTCATGGTAATATTCGCTGCCACCTGGAGAGTAAATCTTTGGGGCACCGTAACTCTCTATCTTAGTTACATTGCTCCAAAGGGCCAAAAGAATTATAACCCCGGAAAGCGTGAGCAGGCCTGCGGCAGCAAAACCGGTGCGCCGCCAAAAAAGGCCTGCACGCGATGCTTCCCTTAACATTAGAACCACGGTGGCCGCAGCGAAAACTACAACGCCGGATAATGAGTGCAGCATCAGCAGGTACAGCAGGTGCCAGAAGGCCAGGCCCCAGAGCAGCAGCCTTAACGCCAGGTATTTACGAAATATATTTATTGCCAGATATGATAATGTAATTACCGATAGTGCCACCATAAGGCTCATCCTTATGTGTGATATAAATGGCGACAGCTCACGGTATCCGGAATAGTCCCCGGAAACATATATGGCAAGGCTTATCAGGGATACAACAGTAATTGAAAGAGAGAATACCAGCAATATCCATTCCCTTATCCCACGGGGTAAAGGCGGTGAAGACACCACTATTATAGTAAGTAAAAGTATGGGCAGGCGTGATTTAAGGGTACTAAGCCCGTACTCAAAGTTTGAGGAGTAGAAAAGTGCAATGATATGCACAAGGTATATTGAAATGAACACAAGTGCCGGCCTGTTAACGGCAACCCTTCTGAACTTCAGCCTGAACCCGCCCTCGGCAAGCCAGTTAAGGAAAAGGATAATCTGGGAGAGACTCATCAGAAAGACCGAAGAGGGCAAAGCTGCTGCCATAAGCCCGAGTCCTCCTGCATAAATCCATTGGTGTATCCCCTCCTTGCTTGTCATATATGCGGAAATTAACCCTCAGCTTAGTTTACACCCGCAAGAATACCGTCATAATGACCAGGGTCGTTAAGAACCCCCAGCGCCTTTTCAACATCAGGGTCAGAATCCAGAGAAACCACTACCCTGCCCTTGCGGTAATAATACCTTGAAACTATCTCCTCACGCAAAAGCTGCTCAATTTCATCCCTGAAGGTAATAAAATCCTGCTCCTTCTCCCTTTTTATCCTTTGTTGCAGGCTCTGAAACTCCTGTTCAATGGCAGAAAAATACTTTTCGCCTGAAGCCGTCTCTTGAAGTTCCTCAAGCAGCTCTTCGGTACCTGTATAATAACTGAAATCCTTCCCGGCAACAAAATCCAAAAAATCACTGTATATCCCGTCAGTTATATAAAAACCTTCGGCAGGAGGAATTTCATCATTCTCCTTTCTGAAATGAGTCGCGAAGTCAAAAATCATAAACTGCCTTGCCAACGCCCGGGTAACATTGGCAGGCTCAGGCCTCTGGACATAAATATCAGGCTCTATTCCACCCCCGTCATATACTGTACGTCCGGCTCTGGTCGTGTGGGGTCTTTTGAGTGAATCGGGAATTTCAGCAACACTCCCATCCTCACGTCTTTCTGCATAATTTATGGCCTGAATACCCCGGCCACTCGGGATAAAATATTCAGCCACGGTCACCTTTAACTGAGTATTATAGCTAAGGGGGACCACATTCTGCACCAGCCCCTTTCCAAACGACCTGTTCCCAATTATTATGCCGCGGTCAAGATCCTGAACTGCCCCTGCAACGATCTCGGATGCAGATGCACTGCTGCGGTTGATCAAAACAGCCAGTGGTAATTCCTTGTCAACGGGCTCATTGAGGGTGAGGTGGGTTGACGACCTGTCGGGGAGTCTTCCCTTTGTACTGACGATCAGTTCATCCTTCTCAACAAAAAGATTTGCAATATTTACAGCCTCATTCAGCAAACCTCCTCCATTGTCTCTCAGGTCAATAATAACACTCTCAACATTATTATCATTCATCAGCGACTCCAGAGCTGCCTTTACTTCCCTTCCTGCCCGCTGAGTAAAGCTGGTTAGCTTTATATAGGCAGTTGTTTCATTGAGCATTCCAAAGTAGGGAATGTTATCAACCCTTACCACCTCCCTTTCAAGGCTTTTGGCAATTTGTTCACCATTCCTTTCTACCCTGATGTTCAAACTGGTGCCCGGCTGGCCCTGCAGAAGAGCCCTTACTTCATTCTCATCGCGACCTTCTGTTGACTGACCATTAACTTCGAGAATAATGTCTCCGGGAAGCAGGCCAGCCCTGTATGCAGGAAACCCTTCATAAGATTCGGCTATCATCATCTTTCCTTCTCTTGGTCTTACTAGCGCGCCAATGCCTCCATACTGACCGGTTGTCATAAACCTTACGTCCTCTATTTCAGATTCAGGAATGAAGGTGGTATAGGGGTCAAGGGATGAGAGCATACCATCAATTCCGGACTTCATCACTTCCGAAACATTAACCTCGTCAACGTAATTAACCACCACTTCCCTGAACAGATTGGAAAAAACATCCAGGTTCCTGGCTATTTCAAAATTTCTGCTTCCGGCGGAGGAGAGTGTTATTGTCAGAACCGAAAAAACAGTAATAATAAGTCCGGACCTGGCCTTGAGTGAAAGTTTTCTTAATTTTTTCATCATATCTGGGTTTTTTTATTTTTTATGGTACAGGATCATAGCCGCTTCCACCCCAGGGATGACAGGATGAAATACGCCTAATACATAACCAGCCTCCCCTAAAGGGGCCATGCTTTCTTACCGCCTCAATACCGTATTGCGAGCAGGTCGGTGTGTAACGGCACGAAGCGGGAAGATACGGGGAAATGGCACCCTGATAAAAGCGTATTAGTCCGATTATCAGCATGGCCACAAACCTGCTTATTGTTCCTGTTATTGATTTCATATACTCTGTTCCGGACCCCTGCCCCGGTCGATCAGCAACATTACCCTTTTGAGGCATTCCCCCAGGCGGTTCTCTATCTCTGAATAATCCAGTTCCTCTTTTGCAACATAAATAAGGGCTATTGTACACCGGAGTTCCCTTTGTTTTAAAAACGCGTAAAAAGCTTTTTTGTTTTTCCGGTAGGCTTCCCTTGTAAGTCGCTTTATGCGGTTTCTTCCGCTTGCCTTCCGGAAATTATGCCTTGAAACAGAAATAAGGCATTTTGCCGGATAGTGAAAATGGTCAGACCCTTTTCCTTTTGCAGAGTCAGAAAATATCATGTATTTAATCCTGAACGGATAGCAAAAATCCTGTTTGCCACGGGTAAAGAGCAGGTCTCGCAAGTATAAGCCGGACAGTTTCTCGTTCTTCCTAAAGGTACACATACAGCCTGAAAATCGGTGTGACATCCGTTAACAGATACAAGACCTGTCACTTGCCCTTACCATCAAAAAACTCCTGCATGGCCATAACCATTGAAGGTGCTGTTTGTGTCGGAGCCTTTATCTGTACCTTCAGCCCTTCGTTTTCTGCGGCTTTAAGTGTCCCTTTTCCGAAAGCTGCAATTACAGTGTCGCCCTGGGTGAAGTCCGGGAAGTTGATCTTAAGAGACTGTATGCCGAACGGACTGAAGAAAACCAGCATATGATATTTGCTAATGTCAAGATCCGATACATCCTCAGGCACAGATCTGTAAATTGGTGCCACCGAGAACTGTATCTTGTTTTGCCTTAACAACTGGGGTATCTCTTTTTTATGGTTCTCGGCACACGGAAAGAGGAACCTCTCATCTTTGTTCTTCCTGATAACATCAATCAGATCGGAAAAATGATTCTTTCCGAAAAATATCTTCCTCTTCCTGAACTGTACATACTTTTGCAGATAAAGGGCAATGGCCTCCGATGTACAGAAGTACTTCATCTGCTCGGATATCTGAACCCTCAGTTCCTCGCAAAGACTGAAGAAGTGATCAATTGCATTTTTTGAGGTAAATATAATTGCAGTAAAATCAGGGATCTGGATACGGTGCTTCCTGAATTCCCTTGTGCCTATACTCTCGATTTTAATAAATTTCCTGAAGCATATGTTCAGGTTGTAATCATCCACAAGGTCGGCATAGGGGGATTTATCATTTTCAGGCGGTGGTTGTGATATAAGAACATGTTTAATTTTCAAGACCCTGCTCCTCCTCTTCTTTAGTGATTAAACAAATATGCAGACGCTGCTTTTATGATTAACAGCAAAGGTGCTAATTCCACGCCACAAAGGTACAAAAATAAGTAATATACCGAAAAACCGGCCGCATCAAAACTCAGCAGGGAACCCCTGAACACCTTGTACAGGTTAAGCAGTGCCAGAACGGCCCAGGCTGAATACAGAAGGTAGTCGAAAGGGTTATATGCATGTATGAAAACCAGAGGCATCAATACAAGGCCGGCAAACTGGTTAAATACAAAAATATTGCTGAAATATGCCGAACTGGCCCGGCCAGTCTGGAAGACCCATGCCAGGATCCCCATAATCATGCTTTTTACAGGATAGAACACCATCAGTAAAAACAGTACGAGCAGGAAAATCCTGAACGATCCAATGATATTCCCTTCAGGAATTAATCCCGTATGTTCAAGGCTCTGATATATCAGAAGCGATAGTACAAGCAGAAAATTGACCTTAAACAGGTAGCCCGGAGTATACAGCACCACTCCCTCTTTATGCAATATGTGAAAATGCCTGATGCTCCATACAGCAGTAGATATCTGCCTAATATGTCCGGGAAAGAAAAAGCGCACCACACTCACCAGGGAAAGGCTAACGACAAGAACCCATATGGCCCAGTCTCCGGCAGGGCCTGTTTCTCTCGGAATAGCGTTGATCAAAGATATGAAAGGGATATGCCCCGGATCCATATATTTTTTCGCAAATTTAAATGATTTTTTTATCATACCGACCTGTTTCATTAAACTTGCACAATTGTTATTTACTTAACAAATCCGGGCTTAATGGGTTATGGTGATATCAAAAAAATAACACAAATCATTTTGAGGAGACTCAAATTAATCCTATTTTTGTTCCCCTTTGAAATTCAATAATATCCATTAATACAAACAGATACACTCAATGCAGTTACTCGATTCAATAAAACAAAAGGCCAGGAAACATAAAAAGACCATCGTGCTGCCGGAAGGGGTTGAAGAACGGACCCTGAAAGCAGCCGACAGGATCATTTCTGAGAAGATTGCCCGTATAATATTACTTGGCAACAGGGATACAATTATGAAGGCAGCTGAAGCTGGTGGCCTTGAACATATAAGTGATGCCAGGATAATTGATCCGGTAAGCTTTGAGGAAAAGAATGAATATGCAGAACTGCTGTTTGATATTCGCAAACACAAAGGCCTGACAAAAGAAGAAGCCCTGAAGCTTGTTGAAGATCCCTTATACCTTGCAACACTACTGATAAAGAACGGTGCTGCCGACGGAGAGGTCGCAGGCGCCATGAATGCAACCGGCAATGTGCTCCGTCCGGCATTTCAGATAGTAAAGACACTTCCGGGTATCAGTGTTGTTTCCGGAGCCTTCATTATGATAATGAAGGACAGCCGGTGGGGAGAAAACGGCATTCTGGTATTTGCCGACTGCGCTGTACATCCTGACCCTGACGCAAGAGAACTTGCCGAAATCGCTGTAATGACAGGACATACAACCAGGGCTATAGTGGGAATTGAACCAAGGATTGCAATGCTCAGTTTCTCAACCAAGGGTAGCGCATCCCATCCAATGGTCGACAAGGTAATTGAATCCACCAGACTGGCAAGGGAAATGGAACCGGATATGCAGATTGACGGAGAGTTGCAGGCAGATGCAGCAATAGTTGAATCTGTAGCGAAATCAAAGGCACCGGGCAGCAAAATAGCCGGGAAGGCCAATGTGCTGGTTTTCCCCAGCCTTGAAACAGGCAACATTGCATACAAACTTGTGCAAAGGCTTGCAGGAGCAGAAGCCGTTGGCCCCGTACTCCAGGGAATGGCCGCACCTATTAACGACCTTTCAAGAGGTTGCTCGGTTGACGACATAGTTAATCTTGTGGCAATAACGGTAAATCAGGCTGCAGGCAAATAAATTAATCCATCATCAATAAATATCAAATTCACATCAAAAATGAAAATATTAGTTCTGAACTGCGGCAGTTCCTCTATTAAGTATCAGCTCATAGATATGGCAAACAATGCCGAGCTCCTTGCCAAAGGCCTCCTAGAAAGGGTTGGCCTTAAAGACAGCGAGTTCAAGCATCAGCCAAAAGGGAAGGATCCCTACATGCTTATTCAGGATGTAAAGGATCATGAAACAGGTATCAACCTCATCCTTAAGGCCCTTCTTGACCGCAACCACGGGGTCATAAGAAGCGTAAACGATATAATTGCCGTTGGCCACAGGGTTGCGCACGGCGGAGAGAACTTCAGCGACAGTGCCCTGATCACAGATGAAGTAAAAAAGAACATCGAAGAGGTGATCGAACTGGCCCCACTGCATAACCCTGCCAACCTAAAAGGTATAGTGTCAATGGAAAAGCTGTTGCCGACGGTGCCTCAGGTAGCCGTCTTCGACACAGCCTTCCATCAGACTATACCACCGCATGCATACATGTACGCCCTCCCTTATGAACTTTATGAGAAGGACAAGATCCGCCGTTACGGTTTTCATGGCACCAGCCACAAGTATGTATTCGAAAAAGCATGTGATGCACTCTTTTTGCGTAAAGACCATGTTAAGGCCATAACATGCCACCTGGGCAACGGTGCCTCAATAACCGCCATTGAGAATGGCAAATCGGTTGACACATCAATGGGCCTGACACCTGTTGAGGGACTCATAATGGGTACCCGTACCGGCGACCTGGATCTGGGAGCATTGCTCTATATAATGAACAAGAAGGAGTTAAGCGTAGATGAGGCCAACAACCTGATCAACAAAAAGAGCGGGGTACTTGGGATAAGCGGTATCTCTTACGACATGAGGGATATTGAGAATGCTGCCTGGCATGAGGGCAACAAAAAAGCCCAGCTGGCTCTGGACATGTACATTTACAGGATCACAAAATATATAGGATCCTATGCAGCAGCAATGGGAGGAGTGGACCTTATCATCTTTACCGGCGGTGTTGGCGAGAACGGCCCGGAAACCAGGGAAGAGGTGTGCAGGAAACTTGAGTTCCTGGGGGTTTCTTTCGACAGCGACAAAAACACAGGGCTCAGGGGCAAGCTGGAGATGATATCCAGACATGATTCCCGGGTCAAGGTAATGGTGGTACCGACCAATGAAGAGCTGGTAATTGCCCACGATACACTTAAGATCGTAACAAAGTACGAAAAAAGCAATAACGAGTTTTAGGCCTGATACTACACCTGCGGATACTTCTTAAGTATCTCGAAGGGTTTCATTAGAAGGTCAACATATTGGGCACGCTGGTAAGCGTATGGGTCACTGGCATTTGCCCGGGAAAGCTTACCACGGAAATCATCAAGGCTGCTGTAGGAGTTCTTTCCCATCCAGTCTGAGAGTTCGCCAAGCATTTTTCCTATATGTCCGGCCTTATGCCTGTAAACCGCACTGACTACCTGCACTGAATCTGCACCTGCAAGCAGCATCCTGGCAATATCATGACCGCTGAATATTCCGGTATTGCTGCATATGCTGCCCTTTACCTCTTTGTAAAGTAACCCGGCAAACCTCAGCGGCAGCCTGTAATCAGATGGCTGACTAAGGTTAAAAGGATAGCTGTGCTCCTGCTTCTCAATATCTATATCGGGTTGGAACAACCTGTTGAACAACACAAATCCATCTGCCCCTTCAGCGTCCATTTTCCTGATCAGGCTCAATGGGTTTGAGTAAAACGGGCTTATCTTCACACTGACCGGAACACTGGTTTTTCCCTTTACCTCCTTCAGCACGGATAACTGCTGCTTTTCGAGTTCGGCCGATGAATTTTTAAAATCTCCCGGTATAGAGTAGAAGTTAAGCTCCAGTGCGTCGACACCGGTCTTTTCCATTTCGATTGCATACTCAGCCCAGGTTGAAGGGTTCACACAGTTTAGGCTACCTATAACCGGGATGTCAAGCGCTTTTTTCAGAGCGGAAAGTTTGTCGAGATGCTCCTCGGGGCCGGCATGCTTCACATTCGGGAAAAGACTTATCATTTCAGCATTCCTTTCCGCATATTCATTGAGCTCCTCATCCATCTGAAAGCTTTCAAGGTTTATCTGCTCCTCGAACAAGGATTTGAAGACAATTGCAGATGCGCCCGCATCCTCGAGCTTTTTTGCCATATCAGTATCAAGGCTAAGGTTTGAGGCACCTACGATCAATGGATTTTTCAGGGCAAGACCCATGTAATTAGTTGATAATTTAGCCATTATATTCCTCCCTTTTAAATTTTTTATATAACATCCATACTAAATTAAGTTATTATAATATGAAATTGTTTGATAATTCCTGAATATTTTTTGAAATACCGGCTTTTTTGTATCTTTATAAGTGTTTATTCATTGATTCTCAATGCCTTAATTTAGACAAAATAAACAAAAATGATAAAGCACAACAGAAGACATTTTTTGAGATCTCTTGCAGTACTTCCCGCAGCAGCTGCAACACCGGGTATTCTTCTTTCCGGGTCAAAAAACAAAGACATGAAGACAAAAAGATCACCCTATACCCCTCCTTACGCAGATTTGCAAAAAAGCGGAGAGCTGAAGGCAAGGGGCAAGAAATTGCATGAGCGCATGCGGCACTGCGATCTATGCCCCAGGGATTGCGGTACTGACCGGATTGCAGGGAGAAGGGGTAGCTGCAGGGCACACTCCCGGCTGGAGATATCTTCGGCAAGCGCTCATTTTGGGGAGGAGCAGGAGCTTGTGGGAAGGAATGGTTCGGGCACTGTATTCTTCACCAACTGCTCAATGCACTGTGTATTCTGCATCAACTATGAGGTAAGTCAGCTTGGGCAAGGGAGGGAGTACACTTCAGACCAGCTTGCTGAAATAATGATATTGATGCAGCGAAGGGGGTGTCATAATATTAATCTGGTAAGTCCGACACATTATATTCCGCAGATCCTGCTTGCCCTGGATAAGGCTGTTCCCAAAGGACTGAACATTCCACTGGTCTACAATACAAGTGGATGGGAGAAAAAGGAGATTCTGGGGTATCTCGACGGTATAGTTGATATATACCTTGCCGATTTCAAATATGCAGATCCCGATGCAGCAGACACATATTCACCCGGAGCGGCATGTTATCCGGAAACAGCAAGAACCGCGCTTCTGGAGATGAACAGGCAGGTGGGCAGGGCTGCAGCAGATCCTGACACTGGCCTTATGAGCAGGGGGCTGATGATCAGGCACCTAGTAATGCCCGAAAATGTAGCAAGGAGCGACAAGGTTGTAAGATGGATAGCAAATAATCTGCCAAAGGATACCTATGTGAATATAATGTCGCAGTACACACCTATTTACAAGGCATTTGACTATCCTGAAATATCAAGGCGATTATACAGGTCGGAATACAATGATGTGGTAACGGTTGCACGCGATGCCGGCCTTTCCAACCTGAGGTTGCAGATGCAGTGAAAGGTTACCAGATACCAGGGGCACCATACCTGAAGGGGCTGCCGTAACCTCCAAACGGGGAATGTTGCATATTGAAGGGTGAAAACGGGTCATAACCCCTGGAGTAATTAAATTGAGCCCCAAAGGAGAAGTTCTCTGATACCTTGTAATCAAAACCAAAGATCATACCAACAGGGTCCTGGCTGAATGCGTCAGGATTCAGGCGGGGATTACTGACTTCAAGGGTGTTCCTTTCCACATAAGTTCCGCCGGTTATACTCAGGCGCGGATTGAGCTGATAACTCCCCAGGGCATATACGGTAGTTGAGAAAAACCTGCCCGCCGGATTCTCAGTGAACAGCCCGGACATATTGTTCACGCCAGAGGTGGAAAACAGGGTTCCTGCCGTTAGGCTTAAGTTTTCATTCATCTGCCAGCGAAAAGAAGGTGCGACAGTACTGGTAAAACCACTCCCGAAAAAAGGAGAAGAGGAAAAACTGCTGCCAAATCCTAGAGAAAAATCAGTTGAATTATTCTCCTGGGCACCCAGTTTTCCACCGAAGGTCAGAACAACAAGCGCAACCAAGAATATAAATACTCTGTACTTCATATCCAATATCCGTTTATACCCCGCTAATAAGGGCACTATCATGCAAATATATCAAAATACCGCTTCCTTTCAAAGCCAAAAAAACAAAATACTTGCTTTAAACCTGTCCTTTACCTATTTTTACATGTGCGGCTATGCACCTACCTTTTTATCAAAACTCACAAAATTAACCGTCCATGGGGGAAAAATACAAATACGGTCTTGTTCTCAGCGGAGGCGGGACACGGGGCTTTGCCCACCTGGGAGCAATAAAGGCACTTGAAGAGAATGGCATCAAACCCGGAATAATATCGGGGGTAAGTGCCGGAAGCATAGTCGGGGCACTTTATGCCGACGGCAATGAAGCAGAATCAGCGCTGAAGTCACTTATGACACAAAACCTCATGGGGTTCCTCAGGATTGTGTTCCCCAGCAAAGGTCTGCTGAAGATGACAGGCTTCGAGCGAACACTGACAAAGACCCTTAAAGCCAAGACCTTTGAAGAACTCAGCATTCCGCTTATTATCCAGGCAGTGAACATAAACACAACAGAATACACAAGATTTGAGAAGGGTGAGCTTGTACAGGCCATCAAGGCATCATCATCTATCCCGATTGTATTTCCTCCCGTTGAAATAGACGGGAACCAATACCTCGACGGCGGCATTGTAAACAACTTCCCGGTTGAGTCCCTCGAAGGAAAGTGCGAAACAATTATCGGCATTAATGTTAACCCCGTCGGTGAGGAACACAATATAAACAACCTTCGGACAATCGCCATAAGGTCATTCCACCTGTCAATGAGAAACCACGCAGAAAGCCGCAAGGATAAATGCGACATATATATCGAGCCCGAAAAACTCGAAAAATTCGGCATTCTGGATCTGTCAAGCGCTGAAAAAGTCTTTGAAATAGGCTATAAAAAGACCCTTGAAGTGTTAAAAAATGCCTGACTCTGTTCTTTTCCAAACTATATATCTGAATTTTTCGCTTTCCGGCCGGATTTATTCTCTTATGTGTTGGGGTAAGGTTATATCCAGGTCAGAATTTGCAATAATAATGCACCAAAGTTTTTACCTTTGTACGTTGTTTTGCCGGGCATTTTTGCCGGTTCACCAATAAAATTATCAGGATAATGGCGAAAGAATCCCTGCAGGTTTACAACTCACTTACACGCCGAAAAGAAAAGTTTGTACCGGTTAGCCCGCCTTTTGCAGGTATGTACGTATGCGGACCTACTGTATATGGCGATGCACATCTTGGGCATGCACGACCGGCAGTAACATTTGATCTTTTATTCAGATATCTTAAATACCTTGGATATAAAGTAAGATACGTCCGGAACATTACTGATGTCGGTCACCTTGAAGGTGATGCAGACCAGGGTGAGGACAAGATCGCAAAGAAAGCAAGGCTTGAACAGCTTGAGCCCATGGAGGTAGTACAGTATTTTTCTGACCGCTACCATGAGGACATGGACAAAATGAATGTCCTGAGGCCAAGCATCGAACCAAGGGCATCAGGCCATATAATTGAACAGATAGAAATGGCAAGGGAAATACTGGAAGCAGGTTTTGCCTACACGGTAAACGGTTCAGTATATTTTGACGTACAGGCATATAACAGAAAGTATAATTACGGCAGGCTCAGCGGCAGGAAGCTGGAAGAGATGATGGCAGGTTACAGGGAGCTTGAAGGGCAGGACGAAAAAAGGCACCCGGCTGATTTCGCACTCTGGAAAAAGGCCTCCCCGGGCCATCTGATGAAATGGCCGTCGCCATGGGGTGAAGGTTTTCCCGGGTGGCACCTTGAATGTTCGGCAATGAGCTCAAAATACCTGGGAGAGGAGTTTGATATTCACGGCGGAGGCATGGACCTTCTCTTCCCTCATCACGAGTGTGAGATAGCACAGTCAAATGCAGCGAACGGCAAAGATTCTGCAAGGTACTGGATGCATAACAATATGGTTACCATCAACGGGCAGAAGATGGGGAAGTCACTTGGCAATTTCATAACCCTGAGGGAGTTTTTTACCGGTGGGCACAAGGCCCTTAACAAGGCATATTCTCCTCTGGTTATCAGGTTTTTTATATTGCAGGCACATTACAGAAGTACGCTCGATTTTGGTAATGAGGCACTTGAAGCAGCTGACAAAGGACTTAACAGGCTTCTTAATGCAATGGATAGTATACGAAAGATCACACCTTCGGATATATCAACAGCAGATGTAAGCGACCTGCCTGAACGTTGCCATGCTGCGATGCTGGATGATCTCAACAGCCCTGTAGCACTGGCACATCTGTTTGAGGCGGCAAAAACAGTAAACTCAGCAATGGACGGAAGTATCAAGCTGACGGGCAAGGATCTTGAGCTGCTTGAACGGACATTCAGTTTATTTGTTTCGGAAATATTTGGCCTGTCACCAAACAAAATAAATAACAACAGCGGGCGCAAGGATGAGATCATTCAGGGCCTAATGGAGATAGTCATTGAGCTGCGGCAAAATGCAAGGCAACAAAAAGACTGGAGTACTTCAGACAGAATACGGAAATCCCTTGGCAGTCTGAATATAAGCATCAAGGACAGTAAAGAAGGAAGCAGCTGGGAATTAAATTAACCTGGAGCAATAAAAATGGTTGAAGATAAATCATCCGGACTTACCCGTTTGAATAACGATAAAAATATCCTCAGGGAGAATCTGCATAAGGAGCAACACCTTAACAGAATACTCCAGGCAATCAGAAAGGTTAACCGCCTTATTGTAAGGGAACGTGACCCAAAGGTCCTGACCGGCAAGGTCTGCAGTATGATGGTACAGGACATGGGCTACTATAATGCCTGGATTGTAATTATGGACGGGGAAACAAACGCAAGGATGACTTCATCGAGCGGACTCGGAGAGGAGTTCAGCGATTTTGAGAACCAACTTAAAAAAGGCAACTTTCCTCCTTGCATACCAAATGCTTTATCAAAGAAGACAACCCTTGTAATTGAAGATCCCACAGCAGACTGTCCGACCTGCCCTCTTGCAAAACAATACAGTGACAGAGCGGGTATGTGCCAGCAGATATTTTTTGAAGACAGGGTCTTTGGTGTGGTAGTTGCCTCAGTACCGAAGGACTATGCAAAAATCTCAGAAGAAAAGGGGCTTTTCAGGGAGCTTGCACTGGATCTAGGTCTGGCCCTGTATAACATTGATCTTGAAAAAACACGGGTTGAGGCAGAGGAAAAGCTCCAGCAAAGCGAAAACAACCTGTATATAACTTTACAGTCAATAGGTGATGGTGTAATAGCCACCGACCTGGAGGGAAGGGTCACACGTATGAACCCTGTTGCCGAAGAACTTACTGGATGGCCACTTAGCGAAGCTCTCGGCAAACCCCTGCCCGGGGTGTTCAGGATTTACAATGCCCATACCTCAAGGGCAATAGAAAATCCTGCAAATATCGTCCTTAAAAGTGGCAAAACAGTTGGTATGACCAACGATACCATGCTGGTATCCAGAAAGGGCGAAAAGTATCAGATTGTAGATTCAGCTGCACCCATAACCGACAATGAGGGCAATATAACAGGAGTGGTACTGGTGTTTGCTGATGTTACAGGCAGTTACAGGCAAAAGGAAGAGCTAAGGATACTGAAAGAGAGGTACAAGGCAATATTTGATCATGCCAGCGACGCAATAATGATAGTTGAAGAAGGAAGGTTCACCGACTGCAACAAAAGGGCTGAGGAGCTATTCGAAGGGAGTAGGGAGGATATAATTAACCGGATGCCCCATGAGCTTTCACCAAAAAAGCAGCCCGGCGGTGAGGATTCTGAAAAGCTGGCAAACAGTTTTCTCGAAAGGGCTGCAAAGACAAAAACTGAGTTTTTTGAATGGCAGCACCTCACGGCTAAAGGTGAAACATTTGATGCGGAGGTCAGCCTGAACCAGTTTGAACTTGGAAACAAGAAATTAACCCTTTCTATAGTAAGGGATGTAACACAGAGAAAGAAGGAGGAGTCGCTGAGGCAGGTAATATACAGAATTGCCGGCTCAGTTGTTGCCAGCCAGAATGTTGAAGAGCTGATCTCGGATATAAGGTCACATATCTCATCCTACATTGATACAACCAATTTTTACATAGCACTCTATGATGATAATAACGGGATGCTCAGTATCCCGTACGAAAAAGACGAAAAAGACAATATCGAAACCTGGCCTGCCAAAGGGTCGGCAACCGGTCTTGTGATAGAGGAGAAAAGACCTTTGTTGCTCAGAAAACCAGACATAATTAAGCTTATTGATGAAGGCAGGATCATGCAGGTAGGAAGCATGAGCGAGGTCTGGCTTGGCGTACCACTTATTAGCGGAGAAGATATTATTGGTGCGATTGTAGTCCAGAATTACAATGACCCGGAAATCTTTGATGAAAGCAGCAAAGAGATACTGGGCTTTGTATCCAGCCAGATAAGTATGGCCATACAGAGGAAAAGGTCTTATGAAGACCTGATTAATGCCAAGAACAAGGCTGAGGAAAGCGACAGGTTGAAGACCGCATTCCTCAACAACCTCTCGCACGAGATCCGCACACCGCTAAATGCGATCCTGGGCTTCTCTGAACTTTTGCGCAACAGCAGGTTTGACGAGGAAAAGGTAGACCACCTCACAAATATTATTTGCCAGAGCGGAAGTCAGCTCCTTTCGGTCATTGATGACATAATTAATATGTCAACTATCGAAACGGGCCTGGCAGAGGTACACCTTCATGAATGCAATGTAGCTGAGATCCTTAACAGCCTTTATTACCAGATGCAACCAATAGCTGACGAAAAAGGCCTTAAGTTCAGGATAAACATAATGCTCAAGCCTGAGGAGGCCAGAGCCGTTACTGACCAGACAAAGCTGCTCCAGGTGCTATCCAACCTTACACATAATGCAATTAAATTCACAGACCAGGGGCATGTCGAAGTAGGATGCAGAAAAAGGGATAACGAGTTTTTGTTTGTGGTGGCTGATACGGGTATAGGTATACCGGCCAGCAACAGGGAGATGATCTTTGAACGCTTCATGCAGCTGGAGAGTAATGCTGAAAACTCCGGTATGGGTCTCGGGCTGGCTATATGCAAGTCGTTCGTTGAAATGCTCGGTGGCAGGCTCTGGCTCGAGTCAGAGCCCGGTAAAGGCAGTATGTTCTTTTTTACCATACCCTCGGGGATTGAGGAAAAAAAGCTGTCTGACACCCCAAAGACAATGGGTTTCAAAGTGTATGACAGGGTAAGGGTATTGGTGGCGGAAGATGAGGAACACAACTATGAACTCACAAGGGTATTGCTTGAAGAGCATGATATTGATGTGATTCATGCCTGGGACGGGGAGGAAGCAGTCAGGCTGTGTGAAGGGAACGGCGACATAAACATGGTTCTGATGGATATAAAAATGCCTGTAATGGACGGACTTGAAGCCACGAAGATTATAAAGGACAAAAAACCGGATATTCCGGTAATCGCACTAACGGCCTATGCACAGCCAGGCGACAGGGAAAAGGCACTTAAAACAGGTTGTGATGACTACCTTGCAAAACCCGTGAACCTCGACAGTTTCAGGAGTATAGTCAAGAAATACCTATAGGTAATCGAGTATTCTGCCGGATAGCCTCTTTAGTGAAATTTCTGCTATCTTGGCCTGATACTGAACCGACACAAGCCTCTCCTCAGCCTCCAGAAGGTTCTTCTGTACCTCCCTTAGTTCAATCCCCGAGAGATCACCAAGGCGGTACCTTTCCATGGCTATTTCAAGTGTTTCGTATGCAACGTCAAGGTTTTGGGTTTCCATCTCAACGAGGCGGAGGTTGTTTAGATATACGTTATATGTGGTTATCAGGTCAGCCTTCAGGCTGTTTTCGGTATCCTCATATCGCAGGCGGCTGTTTTCCCTTTCGATAATTGCATTTGACATCCTTCTCCTCTGGTTAAAACCATCGAATATATTTATACCTACTGTTAACCCGTAATTCATGCCATAGGTCTGCTGATCACTGAAGCTTCCGCTCTGGTATGTGTTATGTGAAGCTGAATAAGCCGAGCTAAGTGTAACATAGGGATACACCATCGACCTGGCGATCTTTTTGTCATAGTCAGATATGAGCTGGTCTTTCTCAGCCATAAGTATCATACTGTTATTTTCAAAGGCAGATGCCTCAAGACTTTCATAAATAAGTATATCCTGAAGAGGGATGATGGTATCGGCAGTCTGGAGGTTAGTCCTCAGGTTTTCCATTGCCATCAGTTCGTTGAGCCTTACCCTCGAAGCCCTTACTACCTCCTCCTGTCTTGTCATTCTGGAGCTGTCGGCATTGAGGAACACCTCGGCCTGTAAAAGTTGCAGCTTTGAGCCTGACCCCAGTAAAAATCTCTCTTCATCAATGCGGACCCTCTCCCTGGAAAGGTCTACGGCAAACTTCATGCTGTTCAGCAAGCGCTGCTGTTGTATCAGGTTGAAGTATTCCGAAGTAATATTCGCCACCAGGTTCTCTATTGCCAGCCTTGTATTCAGCTCTCCCATATCCTTTAGTACCCCGAGCCTCTCATAGTTTGTCTGCACCCTGAAGCCGTCGAACAGGGTCCAGCCCAGCCCGAGATTGGCGCTTGCCACCGTATTGTGTATGTTTCGCATCGAGGATTGTACACCATCAAAGTCGGTGCGGTCGGTGGTATTATATGTACCTGAGTACTGGGTGCGAAAGTCAAGAGACGGAAGAAATCCTGCATTCCCGGGGCTGAAGTTATTAGAACTTATCTCCTCCTGATTCCTGGCAATCCTCAGTGAGAAGTTATTCTCAACACCTATGGCAAGAGCCTCCTGCAGGCTCATCTGCTGCGGCTGCGCCTGAGTGACTGTTGCAAACAGCACCAATAAAACACTAAATATCTGTCGCTTCATTCTCTTCCTTAATATTTTTTGAATCAGATGATATATATGTATATACTGCCGGAACCACAAATAAGGTGAGGAAGGTTGAGAGTATCAATCCACCGATTACTGCAACACCCATGGCCATCCTGCCCTGCGCGCCTTCACCCAGCCCGAGTGTAAGGGGCATTACACCAAGTATTGTTGACAAACTCGTCATCAGTATCGGCCTGAAACGGGCAGCAGCTGCAAATTTGATGGCCTCCAGCCTGCTCATGCCACCTTGTTTCCTTTGATTTGCAAACTCCACCATCAATATACCGTTTTTCGACACCAGGCCGATAAGCATTATAATGCCTATCTGGCTGAAAATATTCATGGTGATACCAAAGTACCACATAAACACAAGTGCACCTGTCATGGCGAGCGGAACTGTCATCATAACTATGAAAGGGTCCTTGAAACTCTCGAACTGCGCTGAAAGCACCAGGAATATAAGTACTACAGCCAGTATAAATGCAAATACAAGGCTTGATGAACTCTCCTCGTAATCCTTTGAGTCTCCGGCCAGGGCGGTCCTGAAAGTGTCATCAAGAACCTCATCCGCAATCTTATGCATCTCTTCAATACCTTCACCCACTGTGCGCCCGGGAGCCAGGTTAGCTGATACAGTTGCCGATACAAAACGGTTATAGCGGTACAACTGTGGCGGTGCTGTTACCTCCATCAGTGTAACCATGTTATCAAGCTGCACCATATCCCCGTTATTACTCCTTACATAGAGTGATCTCAGGTCAAGGGGTGTATTCCTGTCTTCCCTTCTCAGCTCACCAAGCACCTGGTATTGCTTTCCGTGCATAAAGAAATACCCGAAACGCTGACCGCTCAGTGCAAGCTGCAGAGTCTGCCCTATGTTCTGTGTCGAGACACCGAGGGCATTGGCTTTGTCCCGGTCAACGTGTATCTGCATCTCCGGCAGGTTAAACCTTAAGTTTACATCTGCCATCTGAAGCACCGGGTTATCATTTGCCCTTTCCATAAACTCCGGCAGCACCTCTTTCAGCCTGTCGATGCTCTGGGCCTGCAATACGTATTGAACCGGCCTGCCTGACCTTCTTCCCCCAAATGTTGACTGCTGATTAACAAAAGCCATTGCCCTGGTCTTATCACGCAAAACTACCGAAAGGCGGTCGGCAATCTCCTGCTGGGAGGCATCCCTCTCTCCAGGTTTTTTAAGAACCACCCTTACATTCGACCAACCACCGAAAACCATAGAAGTTACCGACTCCCTCTCGGGGACAAGGTCTTCGGCAACTTCTGTTATCTCATCAATATAATCCCGGATAAACTCATAAGTCGTACCCTCAGGAGCACGGGCATTTATAGTCAGCTGCGATCTGTCTTCGAGCGGAGCCATCTCCCCGGGGATGTTTAAATAGAGCAACACAACAAGCCCCAATGCACCCAGAAGTATCACAAGGGCAAGCCACCTTTTTGACAGAAAGCGATCCAGAGCCCGCGCATAAGAGTTGTTAAGCGATTTGAAAAACC
>SLKR01000079.1 GCA_007134525.1 Bacteroidales bacterium
CATATTTAAAAATTTTGTTTTTTTAGCCGTACAATCTGTTATAGTTCTGTTTGCTCTTTTGGTAGTTAATTTTGGAATATGAAAAGGATATACCTCTCCCCTCCCCACATGAGCGGGAAGGAACAACATTACATAAATGAGGCCTTCGACACCAACTGGATCGCACCATTAGGGCCCAATGTAGATGGTTTTGAAGCCAGTCTGGCAGAATTTACAGGAGCCAGGCACGCCCTTTCCCTGAGTTCAGGCACTGCGGCGATACACCTCTCGCTATTAATGCTCGGGGTCCGGACAGGAGATTGTGTAATCTGCCAGAGTTTTACATTCTCCGCCTCGGCAAACCCCATAAGCTACCTGGGAGCATCACCTGTACTGGTCGACTCAGAGGCCGAAACCTGGAATATGTGCCCCGGGGCCCTTGAAGATGCAATTCAGGCGTGTATTGACAGCCCTGACAGTAAAAAGCCAAAGGCAATAATAGTTGTGCACCTCTATGGAATGCCGGCCAAAATGGAAAAGATACTGGCTGTTGCCGCAAGGTACGGCATCCCCGTTATTGAAGATGCGGCAGAAGCTCTCGGGTCAGAGATAAACGGCAAAAAGTGCGGCTCATTCGGCCTTCTCGGCATACTCTCATTTAACGGAAACAAGATAATAACAACATCAGGCGGCGGTGCCCTGCTTTCGGAAGATGAGCAGCTGATAAACAGGGCAAGATTCCTTGCTACACAGGCCCGTGACCCGGCACCCCACTACCAGCATTCCGAGATAGGCTACAATTACCGCATGAGCAACATCCTGGCAGGGGTGGGCCGTGCCCAGATGCAGGTTTTGGAGGAAAGAATTGCCCGGCGCCGCTGGATTTACGACTTTTACAGAGAGCTACTGGCGGGCTCTGAAGGTGTTTCCTTTTTTCCTGAACCAAAAGGCAGTTACTCCAACCGCTGGCTCACAACAATTCTGATCAATCCCGAAAAGACAGGAGGGATAAACCGGGAGGATATCCGCCTTGCACTTGAGGCAGAAAACATAGAATCCAGACCCCTGTGGAAGCCAATGCACCAGCAGCCGGTGTTCTCACACTATCCCTTTTTCAAAACAGGAGTATCTGATATGCTGTTTGAACAGGGCCTCTGCCTTCCCTCCGGTACCGGCATGACCAACTCCGACCTTGACAGGATAGCTGCTGCCCTTAAAAAGGCATTAAATTTCTGATCAATTACAGAACCTGTTATAGTTCGTCTCCCCGCTGGCGTTGCCCATCAGCATAGCCTCCTCAAAATCCTTACAGGCCAGCTCCATCTCACCTAGATTTCTGTAACAAACCCCCCTTAGGTTAACCAGAGAAGGATGGGGTGCAAAGTTTTCCATAAATGAGTCGATGGCCTCTATACACTCCTCATATTCTTCAAGGTAATACAGGGAAAATGCCATCAGGCGCTCTGCATTGGGGTCTTCAGGTACAATCTGCAGATATTGTTCAAACTCCTCATATGCACGGCTGTACTCCCCATCATTATAAAGATCCAGTGCCTGGTGGAATATGTCCTGATTGGGCACAATAAATTTTTGATAATAGGTGTGCTGGTGCTGCTGCAAAACAACCGAATCCTCCGGGTTATAAATTATTGCCTCTTCCATAAGCTCCCAGGCACTTTCCAGATCACCGGCCTGCTGATGAATGCTCGCAGCAAAAGCCCATGCATTCCCGTCGTCAAGATTACTCTCCAGATAGGGCTCAATATAGTCTTGTATCTCTTCCTCCAATCCTTTATCGCCTAAAATCCTGGAGAGCAGCTGGATGTTGCGGAAGTAGTTTGGCTTAATCTCGTATGCCTTCCGGGAATATACCAGGGCGCTGTCATTTTCACCCAGGTTTCTGTAAGCCATAGCCATATAATACTCCCTCCTTGAATCGTACGGATTGGTTCTGTCGTCTTTCACAATATCTATAGCCTGGCCGAACTCATGATCCTGAATAAGATAACGGGCCTTCAGGGAGGATATGGATTCTCCCCATACGCTCAGGTTCGGCATCCATGGGAAATGACCTACAAAACGGTCGGCAGAGGATCGTAGCTGCCCCGACATTATCTCCTGGTATATTAACCTCTGCAGCTTTGAAGACTGAAAGTTCAGATAAAGGATATAGGAAGATGCAAGCATCAGCACTATCATAAGCGCGGCAAAAACCTTTGCTGCCCCTCCCCTTCTCTTATTATTAGTATCAGGGTTGTTATCAATAATTCCGGCGGATGCCTCACTCTCCTGATCATCTGAAGAAAGCGTCGTTACAATACCTATGGCAAGGTATATAGCAAACAGTATCTGTATCTCAGGACGGTCATGAGGGAAGTTGAAGAATGCATCGAAGCCGTAAAACATCAGGCCGAATCCCGCCAGAAAAAGATGGCGGTATCTTCTGGTTTTCCTGTCTTTGTATAGATAGGCCCTGATAAGGTTCCAGAAGATAAACACAAATATGAGTATATAGATCAGCCCTCCCGGAATACCAAGCTCGGTGGTGATTTCAATAAAGTCGTTGTGGGCCTTGTACAGATAAATAAAACCCGGGTTGTGCTGGTTTTCATGTTCGAGTATATTAATCTTCCAGTTGCCCGAACCAACACCAAGAACAGGATTCTTGCTTATAATATCAAAAGACCAGAACCAGGCATTCACCCGGTTGCTCTGCTGGGCGTCATCCTGTATTGTTGCAAGCTGAGTGGTAACAGCCTGGGTGTGCCTCGAGGCAGTCTGCGGATAAAGGTTTGCACGGACCACAGAGAATATAACCAGGGCAAGTATCAGTGCCCCGAGATAGGTTGCCAGAAGCTCCAGGTGGTGTCTTCGTCTTTCGCGGTAAAAGTTATAAAGCGTATATAAAAGATATACCAGGGTAATTACAATAAGCCCGACATAAAAACCCCTGGTGGCAAGGAAGAAGGTCGCCAGAAAACCGGTAAACATGCCAATGATGCCTATGCTTTTCAGCCATCCTTTATCATATACCCACAGGTACATGGCAAATGGGATCTTTACGAATATTGCAGAGGCCAGGATGTTCTTGTTTGAGTAAACCGATTTTATATCTGTAATACTGCGGAAGCCCCCACCTATATACTGGCCGATGTAATAGAACACCGAAAGGCTGTCAAATATAAGAAGCAGTGTTCCCAGTATGGCTATCATCTTCACATAGCGGATATCGCGCATCAGGATTACCGACAGTATAAATACCGCAGCAAATACCGAGAACATTTTAGTAAAGTGCAATACCGCCTCATGAATGTTTATTGCCTGGAAAAAAGATATCAGTATAACCACCATGAAGGCTCCGAAGGCCAGGCCTGCCCTGGTGTCGAAAAACCGCATCAGCACCCCGGGGCCTTCCCTTATATCTCTGCGGCTGAGCAGATACCAGAAAGAGAGGATGTTCAGCAGCGACAGGGTCATGAACTTTGAAGTGTTCGTATCCAGGGCCATCCAGTTGGGGGTGAAGGTCACAACAAAGTAGTAGGCAAGTATTATCAGTCCGCAAGGTATTTGCGAGGCATTGAAAAGCGGCCTTCTCTCCTTTTTGTATTTGCTGCGCCTGTTTTTTCGCCCCCCGTATTTTCCGCCTCCCTGGATCTTTTGCTTCTGGTTCTGGTGTTGCCTGTTTTTATTGCCCATAAGCCTGTTATAAATAATGTCCTTTGCCGAAATTAAAATATAAAGTTAAAACATTTTGTAACTTTGATTATCAGCTGTTTTTCTGTTTTTAAAATTCCGGCAAATCGGATATAGTTTCTTCCATGGAAAAAGGCAGGCCCAATATACCCCTGGTTGTTTACAGACCACTGAAAAGTCTTTATCAAAGGTATGCCGACCGTTTCGTTCCGGGGTGGCTTATACTCTTTTTCGACCTGCTGGTTATTTTCATCAGCTTTTATATTGCCTTTGCAATCAGGCTGAACTTTGAGCTTTACAGGCTGGACACAGTTCTTGAGTTCCCCCAGGCGATAATTGTTACCGCGCTTTATGCACTCTCCTTTCTATGGTACAGGCCCTATTCAGGTATTATCAGGCATACCGGGCTGAATGATGCGCTCAGGGTATTCCAGGCCACGGCTACTGCTTTTCTGGTGACTATATTTCTGGGGGCTGCTGCAAGGCTTTCGGATGTTTCAGTTCCGTGGACAATATCATTTGCCGTTTACCTGATCCACTTCCTGCTGGCCTACTTTATCCTTATGGGTGCAAGGGTGGTGGTAAAGTCGGTATTTTCAGAGGTCGCAAGATCGTATTCCGGAAAGGGCTACAGGGTAATTATCTTCGGGGCCGGAGCCTCGGGTATCATTGCGCGCAATGCACTTGTCAGTGACCCGGGAACAATTTACAAACTTGTGGCTTTTGCTGATGATAATCCGGCCAAGACAAATAAAATGCTTGAAGGCGTTCCGGTAATGCTGCCCGAAAAGGTACTTAACCCTGAATTTATTGCAGGCTCCGGTGCCGATTTGCTTATAATATCCATACAAAACCTAAACCCAGAAAGGCGGGCTGAGATAATTGAGCAGACCCTGGAACTGGATCTGGAGGTAAAGGTAGTGCCACCCCTCGATCGCTGGGTTCATGGCCAACTCTCAACTTCACAGCTGCAAAAGGTAAAGATTGAGGATCTGATGGAGCGTGAGCATATAATCCTTGACAGCACCAAAGTGGCGGCCGATATCCGCGGCAAATCGGTTGTTGTAACTGGAGCGGCGGGATCCATAGGGGGAGAGCTGGCAAAGCAGGTGCTCGGCTTTGGGCCAAAAAGGCTTATCCTTATTGACAATGCAGAGTCAGCACTTTTCAATCTTCAGTATGAGATAACCTCCAACAATGAGCTTGCTGAAAACAACCATAGCGTTGAATATCTGGTTGCCGATATAAGGAACGGATACCGCATGGAAAATGTCTTTAAAACGCACAGCCCGGATATAGTATACCATGCTGCTGCCTATAAGCATGTACCCCTTATGGAGTCATTTCCTTACGAGGCACTGCAGACAAATGTTTTCGGGACAAAAGTACTGGCCGACCTTGCAATAAAATACCGGTGCAGGAAGTTCGTGCTGGTTTCAACCGACAAGGCGGTGAACCCCACCAATGTGATGGGTGCCAGCAAACGGATCGCAGAGATATATACCCAGGCTCTGAGCAATGAGACCACCCAGTTTGTTACAACACGTTTTGGGAATGTGCTGGATTCAAATGGTTCGGTCATTCCCCTTTTCCGCAAACAGATCGAAAAGGGAGGACCGGTAACAATTACCCACAGCGAAATCACCCGTTTCTTTATGATGATATCCGAGGCCTGCAGCCTGGTGCTCGAAGCCGGGGCCATGGGCAAGGGGGGAGAGATCTTTGTATTTGACATGGGTAAGCCCGTCAGGATAATTGACATGGCAAAGAAAATGATAAGACTTAGCGGCCTTGTACCGGGAAGGGATATAATCATCAAAGAAACAGGACTAAGGCCGGGAGAAAAACTGTATGAAGAGGTGCTTAACAAGCAGGAGAATACCCTGCCCACCTATCATCCCAAAATACTTCATGCCAGGGTGGCACTCCCCGGCAGGGAAAATATTTCCCGGCAGCTGGATGAACTTTTCAGGCTTGTACAGGAGGGTAACGATTATAGCATAGTGGGCAGGATGAAGGAGATAGTACCTGAATACAGAAGCGAAAACTCTGTATATTCAAGCCTGGACAAAAGGCCGGACTAAATATCCTCTTCCGGATCCTTTAAACGGAACCATGTCTGGTGTTCGTTCTGACCCATTTCCACAAGGCCTGCAACCATCATGTCAACTATCACATTCTCGGCAAGATTTCGCGGCAGACCCGACATCTTGCTGTACCTGCCGAGTGTAACTGTAGGGTGGGTGCTGAGGTGATCAAGCAGCAGCTTTTCGTTGCCCGAATAGTGGATAACGGTTCCCCTGCTGCTCTTTTGCCTTTTCCAGTATTTGATCATAATGGTGTCAGCCAAAATGTTCTGATCCCCTACCCTCACCCAGGCCATCCAGCTGCCATTTTCAGTTCTGGCATATACCGGTTTTAACTGCGCCCTGGGTACATCTATTTCAAGTACCTTCCGGCCTTCAATATTCCAGTGGCGGAAGGCAAAATCCATTTCCGGCTTGCAGTACATTGTAGCTGCAGCCTCTATCATATGATATTCCTCTTCTGCCCTTATACCTGCAATTACGCCATTATCCTTAACCCCAATAAGGAGTTTCCCGCCATCTGTATTGGCAAAAGCGACCAGGGTGCGGGCGATTTTCCGGCTGTCGTTAACCTGGAAC
>SLKR01000028.1 GCA_007134525.1 Bacteroidales bacterium
GGCAATATCCGGAGGCAATATATTCGTTGCAGATGCAGGAAACAGGATCGTCCGGATATTTGATACCGGACTTGAGGAAACCGGAAGCTTTGCAGGAGAGTCGGGAGTGTCTGACCACCATGGTTTTATATTGCCAGGCATTCATTTTGACATTGCAGTAAATAAAGAAAATGAGCTCTGGGTTGTAAACCCGGGAATACATGTTATTCAAAACTATACAACTGGCGGAAGGCTAAGGAGGTATTGGGGCAAGCCGTCATTTGACCCGGAAGGATTCAGCGGCTGCTGTAACCCCTGTTATATAGCTTTCTTGCCAGACGGCAGGTTCGTTACCAGCGAGAAAGGCCTTGTCAGGATAAAGATACACGGGCTTTCCGGGGCATTTGAATCATTTGTGGCACCCCCCTCAGCTTTTGAAGGGGGTATCGGGGCTCCTGCACTTGCTGTCAACTCAGGCGGTGATATCATAGCTCTCGATTTTCACAAAAACAGCATCCGTTTTTTCAAAAAAAAATAAGGATATGAGTAAAATTCAAAGCAGAAGAAAGTTCATAAGGTCAATTACAAGATATTCACTTGGTTTTTCCCTGGCAGCGCTTACAGGCTTTTCTCTGGGCAAGGCGACAAAAAGTGAGTGGGTATGGCAGATAGATCCTTTCAAATGTACCAGCTGCGGACGTTGTGCAACTGATTGTGTTCTTAACCCATCGGCCGTAAAGTGTGTGCATGCATATGACCTTTGCGGCTACTGCGACCTGTGTGGTGGGTATCTGGAGCCCGGGCATATAAGCAGGGATACGGCTGCAGAAAACCAGTTATGTCCGACAGCAGCAATTGAGAGACGTTTTATAGAGGCGCCCTATTATGAATATAAGATTAAAGAAGACCTTTGTATTGGCTGTGCAAAATGCGTAGAGGGCTGCACTGCCTTTGGCAACGGTTCCCTGCATCTGCAGGTTAGGCATAACCTCTGCACCAATTGCAACGAATGCGCCATAGCCAGAGTCTGCCCCTCCGATGCAGTGATAAGGGTAAAAGCCGAAGTGCCCTACCTTATAAAGGGAGGCTTCACACCCGAATAAAAGCTGATTATGCATAAATACATAAAAGCTAAATGCAATATAATGCCTGAAATAATAAAAACAGCCGGAGATTCAATCAGGAAAAACATATTCCTTTTAACGGGTATACTCTTGCTGTTGTTGTTTATTGTTCCAGGAAGCGCAAGCGCCCAGCAGCAGCGTTTCCCCATGCCTGAATTCCAGACCGGCTATGAGCTGCCCGATACCGACAGGCCTGAGCCCCGTGCACCCGGAATGGAGATCTTTGACCTTGCCGTACTGGTTCTTGTGCTTGCATTTACCACCTGGCTTGTATTAAAAAGACGCTCCCGGAAGCTGGTTTTCTGGACATCGGTTTTTGCGCTGCTTTACTTTGGCTTTTACCGCAACGGTTGTATCTGTCCGATAGGAGGTGTGCAGAACGTATCGCTTGCATTGTTCGGAGATGGTTATATTTTGTCGCTTACAGTTCTGGCATTTTTTGTCATCCCCCTGTTTGTAACGCTTTTCGCAGGCAGGATATTCTGTGCATCTGCTTGTCCGCTTGGAGTTATTCAGGACCTTGTTATCATAAAGCCGGTTAAGCTGCCGCAGTGGCTGCAGAGGACTCTTGGCCTTATTCCCTTTATTTTCCTGGGTTTTGCAGTTCTGTATGCGGCTACCGGAACCACATTCATTATCTGCAGGTATGATCCTTTTGTTGGCATTTTCCGGATGGGAGCGTCATTTAGTATGGCAATTCTCGGAGTTTCATTCCTGGCTGCCGGGATATTTGTTGCCCGTCCGTATTGCCGGTTCTTATGTCCTTACGGGGCCATTCTAAGGGTGTTTTCAATCTTTTCATCCAGACATATGTCAATTACACCTGAAGAATGTATCAACTGTAAGCTATGTGAAGATTCATGCCCTTTTGATGCAATAGATTATCCTAATGATGAGAAGAAAAACAGAGCAACAAAGGCAGATTACAGGCGCTTTGTTTTCTATTCGGCCGCGATCCCGGTTCTGATAATTGCAGGCGCCCTTGCTGTGTCGGGCTCATATAAGCTGCTGTCAAAGGTTCACCCTGATGTTTACCTGGCAAATCTGCTTGTGGAAGACCCGGGCATGATGTATGAGAGTGATATGACTGAAATTGAGACCTTTATGGCCTCTGACAGAACACTGGAAATGCTGGTTGCTGATGCAACTGAAGTACAGTCCAGGTTTAGAAGGGGGGGGTATTACCTTGGCGGTTTCCTTGGTTTGCTGATAGGTCTGAGCCTTACCCAGCAGGTAACTTTCAGAAAAAGGACAATATATGAGGTAAACCGTGGCAGTTGTTACAGTTGCGGAAGATGTATGGAGTACTGCCCCGTGGGTAAGCCCGATCATCCGTATCACAAGGAGGATAATAACAATCACAGCTGATGTTGATGGACAAAAGTGATAACATATTAAACAGAGCAAGGTTTATAGCGGTTATTTCAGGCGTGTTTACTGCCCTTGTAAGTATCCTGCTTATTTTTAATTATGTCCAGATCAGCCTGTACGATCCTCTCGACAGCCAGGTAATGAAGCAAATGGTAGCGCGTTTGTCATCCGAGCCGGGTAATGAGGAGCTTATTAGGGAGATCCGCCAGATGGATCTTCTGGCGCGCAGGGCATATTTCAATTCGCTCTGGCAGCTTCGTACCGGTGCAGCACTGCTGCTTGCAGGTGCTATTACCCTGATTGTCTCCCTAAGGTTTATCCACCGGCAGGATACCCATATTGAAAAGCCGGAAGGGAATAACATCAATGAGAAACAGGTCCGTATCAGGTCTCAGAAATGGATAGCCGCCACCGGAATGATTATTATTCTGCTTGCTGTTTTATCGGCACTATTTTCATCGAACCATCTGCGGCAGTTTGATACCGAAAGGCTGGCAGATACGGCCAGTGTGGATGAGGAGGATGGAATAGAAAAACTGCAGATAAGCAGCAGGGTGGCAGGGGATGATCCCGTAGGGGAGCCTGCTGATGAACCTGAAGAAGAGACCGGTGAAGTAGTTGAAACAATATCCCGGATTACAATGGCAGATCTGAATGAAAACCATAACTCCTTAAGGGGTCCTCTTGGTCACGGGATAACACCCCACAGTAACCTGCCTCTTAACTGGGACGGTGAAACCGGTGAGAACATTCTCTGGAAAACAGAGATTGAGGTGCATGGATACAACTCCCCTGTTATCTGGGAAGACAGAATGTTTTTCTCTGGTGCCAACGATCAGAGGAGGGTTGTCTACTGTCTTGACAGGCACAGCGGGGTACTATTGTGGGAGCGGGAAGCCACGGATATAACCGGATCTCCATCTGTGCCTCCCGAAACTACTGATGATACAGGTCTGGCCGCACCCAGCCTGACGACAGATCCGTATGGGGTGTATGCAATTTTTGGCACTGGTGACATTATTGCATTCAGCCATCATGGAGAAAGATTGTGGGCCAGAAACCTGGGAGTGCCTGAAAACCATTACGGACATTCATCCTCACTTATAACCTGGGATGGAAAGGTATTTGTCCAGTATGATACAGCTGCAGGCAGCAGGTTGCTTGCACTGGATGTGGCAGATGGCAGTACTGTTTGGGAAACTCCCAGGGATAATGATATTTCATGGGCCTCTCCCATACTTATTGAGCAAGACGGCTCAATGAGGCTGATAGTCCTGTCGAATCCAAACCTGGATGCATATGATATTGATAACGGTGAGCAGTTATGGTCTGTCGACTGCATGTCAGGTGAAGTCGGACCCTCGCCGGCATACGGCGGAGGCCTGGTGTATGCCGCAAATGAATATGCCACCATGGTTGCCGTTGATCCCTCCGATGGCAGTATTGTATGGGAAGACAGGTACTATCTGCCCGAGGTATCCAGCCCGGTTTATCATGACGGCTATTTATATATAGCCACTACCTATGCAGTACTGGCATGTTTTGATGCACAGACAGGAGATTTTATATGGGAATTTGACGGGGAAGACCGCTTCTACTCATCCCCGGTTATTGCAGAGGGCAGGATATACGCTTTTGATACCAGTGGCAGGGCGTATATTATTGAACCAGGGGATGAGCCTGTTCTTGTCTCCTCTCCTGACCTGGGTGATCCCATTTATTCCACACCCGTATTTGCTGACGGGAAATTATACATAAGGAGCAATACACATGTTTACTGCATCGGGGACAATTAAGATGTTCTGAAAGGTGGCCGTTGATTATGAAGGAAGTTATTGAAAATATAGTCAGGGAAAAAGGCAGGGCAAAGGAGGCCCTGATCCCCATATTGCAGGCAATCCAGAATGAGTTCAATTATCTTCCGGAGGAGGCCATGAAATACCTTTGCGCCATCACTGATATAAGGGCTGCGGATATAAGCGGTGTGGCCGGATTCTATTCACAGTTCAGGTTTACTCCGGCAGGAAAGCACCGCGTGAAGGTATGCACGGGTACAGCATGCCATGTAAAGGGAGCAGAACATGTATACGATTCCTTCAAAAGAAACCTGAAGATCGCACCCGGCAAGGATACTGACGAAAGCCGAACATATACCATTGAGAAGGTAAGTTGCCTGGGTTGCTGCACACTTGCACCGGTTGTACAGGTAGATGAGACTACATACGGTCATGTGGCCTCCTCAGATGCAAAGTCTGTAATTGATGACTTTCATAGCAAGGGTAAGAAGCTGCCGGCCAGGGACAGCAGCATTAACGGCAGGTACAGGTACCAGGGTGAGATAAGGATTGGCCTGGGGTCTTGTTGTATTGCCAGCGGAAGTGATGATGTGAGGAAAGCAGTGGAGGATGTGGTTATAAAAAACAAACTCAACGTAAACCTCAAGCACGTTGGCTGTATCGGCATGTGCCACCAGGTGCCACTGGTTGAAATTATACCGGAAAATGGAGTCCCGCATACCTACGCAAAGCTGTTGCCGGAGGATGCAGCCAGGGTTATTGAAAAACATTTCAGCCCCCCGAACTTACTTACCAGGTTTGCCAGGTCTTTTGAGAATTTTATCAGAGGCATACAGGATGACAGCAGCTGGGAGGGTGTGGAGAGATACTCGGTTGACGTAAGGGAAAAGCAGGTTCAGGCATTCCTCGGGGATCAGGTACCTATTGCAACAGAACACAGGGGTATTCTCGATCCGGTAGATATTGACGAGTACATATCATTGGGCGGCTTTGAGGGCTTGAAAAAGGCTCTGGAAATGAAGCCGGCAGATGTTATTGAAGAAATCCTGAAAAGTGGCCTTAAGGGCCGTGGCGGTGCAGGTTTCCCGACAGGGGAAAAGTGGCATGCCGTATACGATCAGGAATCAGATGAAAAATTCCTTATTTGTAACGGTGATGAGGGTGACCCCGGGGCATTCATGGACAGGATGCTGCTCGAATCCTACCCCTACAGGATAATAGAGGGGATGCTGATCGCGGCACATGCAACGGGGGCAACCAGGGGGTTTTTTTATATCCGTGCTGAATATCCTCTTGCTGTTGTAAGGATACGTGAAGCCCTCGACAGGTGCAGGGAAAAGGGGATACCCGGAAGCAAATTTTCGTTCGATATATCTGTTAAAGAGGGTGCCGGAGCTTTTGTCTGCGGTGAAGAGTCGGCGCTGATCGCATCCATGGAGGGTGAAAGGGGGTTCCCGAGGATCAGACCGCCCTATCCGGCTGAATCAGGCCTTTGGGGTAAGCCGACACTTATAAACAATACCGAAACCTTCGCGCAGGTTCCCTATATATTGTATCACGGCCAGAGGAGTTTCTCCTCAATCGGCAGCGCTGGCAGCAAAGGGAGCAAGGTTTTTGCCCTTGCGGGCAAGATCAATCGTGGAGGCCTGATAGAGGTCCCAATGGGGATAAGCATAAGGCAGATCGTTGAGGACATCGGGGGAGGAGTGCAGGGCGGGAAAAAACTAAAGGCCGTACAGGTTGGCGGACCATCGGGAGGCTGTGTCCCTCATTTTCTTGCCGACAAGGAGGTTGATTTTGAGTCGCTGGGAGAGGCGGGAGCAATGATGGGCTCCGGAGGATTGGTTGTGCTTGATGAGACCGATTGCATGGTGGATATCGCACGCTATTTTCTCTCTTTCACCCAGCATGAATCATGTGGCAAATGCACCTTTTGCAGGGCAGGTACCCGCCGGATGCTGGATATCATGGAGATGCTCACCCAGGGCAGGGCTTCAGAAAAGCAATTGGAGGAACTTCAGGAGCTGGGGCACTGGATATCCAGAGGAAGCCTTTGTGGACTGGGTAAAACAGCTCCCAATCCTGTACTTTCAACACTTAGGTACTTCAGGGAAGAGTATTTGGCGCACATTAACGGAAGATGCCCTGCAGGAAAATGCGATGCACTGATACGTTATTCAGTGGGTGATGAGTGTATCGGATGTACCATTTGTGCACAGGAGTGCCCGGATGACGCAATAGAGTTCAGGCCCCACAGAAAGCACGAGATCGACCAGGAGTTGTGCTCAAAATGCGACATTTGCAGGGAAGCATGCCCGGAGGGTGCAATAAGTATAAGCTAAGCGAAGGTAAATGATAAAATTAAGGATAGACAACAGGGAGGTCAGGGCTGAAAAAGGCATGAGCATTCTGCAGTGTGCAGCAAGTGCCGGTATTGAAATACCTGCAATGTGCACCAATCCCGATCTGGATCACTTTACATCATGTATGATATGTGTTGTAAAGGAAGGTTCAGGAAAAAACTTACTGCCTGCATGCTCCACAAGGGTTTGGGAGGGAATGGATATTGTCACAAATGACAGGGAGGTAATGGATGCCCGTAAAATTGCCCTGGAACTGCTTCTGTCTGAACATGCCGGCGATTGTGAGGCACCGTGCCGTCTGGCCTGCCCTGCCTTTATGGACATTCCGGCAATGAACCGCCTTATTGCAGAAGGAAATCTGCCTGAGGCAATGAAGGTTGTCAGTGAGCATATTGCACTGCCTGCTGTACTGGGCAGGATATGCCATGCGCCATGCGAAAATGCATGCAAAAGGAAGGTGATAGACCAGGCCGTCAGCATTTGCCTGCTTAAAAGGTATGCCGCAGATATGTGCGAAAGAATTCCGAAAAGAACCTCAAAGGTTTTGTCAAAAAGGACAGCGATAATAGGATCGGGTCCTGCGGGTTTGTCTGCTGCATTTTATCTTTTGAGGCATGATATTGGGGCTGATCTCTTTGACATGAACAGGGAAGCCGGGGGAATGCTCAGATACGGAACAAGCAATGAGGAACTCGACATGTCGGTACTCGACAGGGAGATTGAAATAATTGAGTCAATGGGAGCCGTTTTTAACCAGGGAAGGGAGATTGATAAAAGCGGGCTGGAAAAGATATGCAGGGATTATGATGCAGTGGTTCTTGCCTGCGGTAAATCATCAAACGGGCTGGCAGGTACCGGGAATATACCCGATAATATATATATTGCCGGAAATCCCGACCGGCCTTCCAGACATGCTGTGCGCTCTGTTGCCCAGGGCAGGGAGGCAGCCATTAAGATATCAGGCAGTGGTAATCCGCAGGACGAAAGGAAGCGGTTCAACTCGGTTCTTGGAAGACTTGGGGAAGAGGAGTGTGCCGAATATCTGAAAGAGGGCAGCAACGATAACAGGCAGGTGCCGGCAGGTGGCACCGCAAGTGGTTTTAACAGGGAGGAAGCTGAAAAGGAAGCGGCACGCTGTCTGCATTGCGATTGCCGCAAGGCCGGCGGATGCATGCTAAGGGATTATTCTGACAGTTATTCGGCAGTAAAAAAGCGTTTTCTTTATACCGGCCGAAAGAGTGTAAAAAAGGTTATACAGCATGGTGTGGCGGTGTATGAACCGGGCAAGTGCATAAAATGCGGAATATGTGTAAGGCTTACGGCAAAATATGGTGCAGAACCCGGCTTTACATTCATTGGCAAGGGCTTTGACGTTGAAATTGGGGTGCCGTTCAGCGGTAGTCTTCGCGATGCACTTGGTGGCATTGCCGCAAAAGTAACGGATGCCTGCCCGACAGGGGCACTATCAGGTATAAAAAACGATACTGTATGAAATATTATGTAACTGCGATACTGCTTTATGTACTTATTTTCTTGTTTGCTGCCTGCGTTTATGCTTCATGGCCAAACTACAGGGGAGGCCAGAATCTGCCCGGTACCACAAGCGGAAATATCCCCGAGAGCATAAAACAGCGGTGGGCTGTTTCTGTTGGCGACGATATAAAGTCTTCACCTGTTGTTTATAACGGAAAGATTGTTGTGGGTGCAATGAACGGGGTCGTTTATTGCTTTGATCTTAAGGGAGAGCTGGCCTGGGAGTTTGAAACTTCCAATACAATTGAGGGGCCGGCCCTTATACATGAAAACACCGTATATATAGGTAACCTGGGAGGAGACCTCTATGCCATTTCACTCGACACGGGTAGTCTGAAATGGACGTATACTGCAGATAACCAGATCATGGCCTCTCCGAACATATGGTCAGACGGACAGAGGGAATATCTGCTTGTGGGGGCATATGACTACTACCTGCATTGTATTGATGCAGCAAGCGGTGAGCCGGTTTGGAAGTATGAGGCCCAGAATTACCTGCACGCTGCAGTTGCCATAGAAGGGGACCATGCCGTTTTTGGCGGTTGTGACGGTTTCTTGCACGTAATTGATATCCCTTCCGGAGATGTTGTCACCCGCCTGGAGATCGCCTCCTATGTTGCCGGTTCTTCATCAGTAAGCAGGGGGAAGGCTTTTGTCGGCGATTATGATGGCATGTTTTCCTGCGTTGATTACTTAGATGGATCAATAACCTGGCAGTTTGAGGCAGAAGACAGGCAGCTGCCCATAATTGGCGCTCCGTCAGTAACTGCCGGAAGGGTGTTTTTCGGAAGCCGCGACCGGTATGTCTACTGCCTTGACAGGGAGAGCGGAGAACAGCTGTGGGCAAGGAATACGGGAAGCCGTGTTGATGCCTCTGTGTTGGCCGGAAGGGAAAACCTGCTTGTTGCCAATATGAGGGGGGACCTGCTGCTCTTGAGCCAGGAGATAGGCGACATTATTTGGGCATACGAGCTGAGCGGGCCTATTGTCGGGAGCCCTGCTGTATCAGATGGCCTGGTAATTGCTGCCACCCAGGATGGTGTATTGTATTGCCTGGAGGGAGATTAATAACTGAAACACAAACGATCTGATTAATGAGAATTGCACATATTATACCAGGCTCAGGGGGTAGTTTTTATTGCGGTAATTGCCTGCGAGACAGTGAACTGTTTAAAGCTTTGCGTTCGCAGGGCAATGACGCTGTCAAGATTCCAATGTACCTGCCGCTTTTCTCACATGACGCTGGCAGGGATATGGCACCTGTATTTTACGGGGCAGTCAGTCTGTATCTGAAACAGATGTACCCTGCACTGAGAAAGGCTCCCAAGTGGGTAGACCGGCTGCTTAACTCCAGGCCGGTGCTGGGTTTTGCTGCGGGTAAGGCCGGTTCTACCAGGGCAAGTGGCCTGGAGGAGATGACAATATCCATGCTTATGGGTGAGGAGGGGCAGCAGAAAGAAGAGCTTGATGAGATGATCTCTTGGCTGGAGGATCATTTTAATCCTGACATAGTGCATATTTCCAATGCACTTTTACTGGGGCTTGCAAGAAAGCTTAAGGAGAGATTAAAGGTTCCGGTGGTATGTTCCCTGCAGGACGAACATATATGGGTAGACCCAATGGATCAGGGTAGCCGTGACAAGGTCTGGGCACTTATGCGTGAAAAGGTTCGTGACATTGACATGTTCATTGCAGTAAGCGACTATTACTCTGCATTTATGAAAGAGAGGCTACAGTTAGGGGGGGAAAGGATCAGGACCTTGCATCTGGGCGTTGACCCGGACGACTATCATTATCAGAACGCCACCCATAAGGAGATGAATATTGGATTCCTGTCAAGGCTAAACAAATCCAACGGACTTGACATTCTTGTTGATGCGTTTATAATATTAAAAAAAGAAAGCGGAAACGAAAAAACGGGGTTATTGCTTACCGGGGGGCAGACAGGGGATGACAGGGCGTTTATAAGAGAACAGAAACAAAAGCTCGCAGCGGCGGGCATTGATGACTCAGTTGAGTTCATTCATGATTTTGACCATTCAAAAAGGAAGGAGTTCTTAAGCAGGATAAGATTGCTTTCAGTTCCGGTAAGAGAGGGTGAAGCCTTCGGTATATATCTTATTGAGGCCATGGCCTGCGGTATTCCTGTCGTTCAGCCTGATCTGGGGGCATTCCCCGAAATAATAGGGAATACCGGCGGCGGAATAACATACCCCGGGAGCAACAACCCGGCTGATCTTGCAGATGCACTTTCGGGTATTCTTTCTGATCAGAAAAGGACTGATGAGATGAGCATTAAGGCAAGGGAAGGCGTGATTAAGGGATTTAACATCAGAAAGATCTCAGGGGAGCTGACAGGTATTTACAGAGAACTCATGGCAGTGAAACATAAAATTGCAGAATATGCAGGCTGATTACTTCATTAAAGCAAAAGGACTTTACAAATCTTACAGCAATACCCTGGGCAGCAGCAGGAGTGAGGTGCTGAAGGGCCTGGATCTGATAGTGCCCCAGGGGGAAAAGGTTGCGGTCATGGGTCCCTCGGGAAGTGGGAAAACAACCCTGCTGAACCTTATAGGTACTCTCGATGAGCCTGATTCAGGTGAAATATGGATAGATGGTACATTAGTATCGGGTATAAAGCGCGAAGAGCTGCTAGAATTACGCAACGGGAAGCTGGGATTTGTTTTTCAGCAGCACCACCTTCTTCCTCAGTGTACTATGCTGGAAAACATACTTCTTCCTGCATTACCAAACAGGAACACCAGCGAAAAAGCCCTTCATAGGGCCCGGGAGCTAATGGATTTTATGGGTATTGAGAAGCTTGGTAACAACAAACCCGGCGAGCTCTCAGGAGGAGAATGCCAGAGGGCTGCTGTTGCCCGTTCACTGATTAACAGCCCCGGGCTGCTTTTGGCCGATGAACCTACCGGATCACTTGATTCAGAAAATGCCGGGCGGTTGATGGAACTTCTGGTAAGGATAAATGATCAAATGGATGTTACCATGTTAATTGCGACTCATTCTGCGGATATAGCAGGTAAGATGGACAGGGTATGCGTTATAAAAGAAGGGTTGCTGACAGAGAAAAGTAAACAGTCGAATTGAATATGAACATCCTAAAGCTCGTATTGCGCACATTGAGGCACTACTCACGTTCCAGCCTTGCCAGCTCGGCAGGGGTCGCCGTGTCAACTGCCGTGCTTTGCGGTGCCCTGATAATAGGTGATTCGCTTGACTACAGCCTTAGTGAGATAGTAAGGCTCAGGCTGGGCAATATAACACATACAATTACTGCCGGAGAAAGGCTTTTTACAGGCGACCTGGCAAGATCGCTTAACTCATCGGATCATTTTGCAGCTTCTTCTGTTCTGAGATCGCGTGCAGTTGTTTCCCTTCCTGGAGGTGTTAACAGGGTAAGTAATGTTAATATCTGGGGCATTGACGATGATTTCGGGAGGGTATTCGGCATTGACACTATCCGGTATATACAGGCCGGCGAAGCACATATAAACCGCCATCTTGCTGCCAGGCTCGATACAGGTCCGGGCGAGCATATTCAGTTGCGGATAAATAAAACCAGTACACTGCCTGTTAACACGCCCCTGGTTTCAGATGCCGGTCGGATTGTTTCAGTAAGGCTCAGAGTGGCAGAAATTGTTGACGACAGCCAGGGGGGGCGACTTGGCATGCAGGCTACCCAGTCACCTCCTTACAACATATTTGTTGATATAGACTGGCTGAACAGTATCATGGACCTGGAAGATATGGCAAATATGCTGCTTATCAGAGACGAAAATGAGCTGGAAGCAGACCGTATCGGCCAAAAGATCAGAAATGCCTGGAAGCCTGAAGATGCCGGCCTTAAGATATCTTCATTAGGTGAAAACAGAGGATGGGAGATAACTTCCAAAAGGGTCTTTATCGATGATCACCTTGTTGATGCTGTGTCAGATGCATTCCCTGATTCAGAAAAATATCTGACCTATTTTTTTAACAGTATAAGCACTTCCGGTAAAAAGACACCATACTCCTTTGTGGCATCAATGCCAGGTGGGGAATTCTCAATCGGTAATGATGAAGTCATTGTAAATGAGTGGCTTGCCAGTGATCTTGATGTCTTTGCAGGCGACACGGTACTAATGAGTTATTTTGAAACAGGTCCGCTCAGGGAGCTTTATGAGAGGGAGGCGTGGTTTGTTGTAAAAGATATTATTACAATGGACATGGCCGGGGACTATTCCTTTTTAATGCCTTATCTGCCGGGTTTGTCTGATGCGGGCAGCTGCAGTGACTGGGACGCTGGCATACCAATTGATCTGGATCTTATAAGGGATAAGGATGAGGATTACTGGGATGAGTTCCGGGGTACTCCGAAAGCATTTATTTCACTTGAAAGGGGCATTGAACTCTGGCAAAACCGTTTCGGAAGCCTGACTACTATGGTTATTCCGGATAATACCACCATTGAAGATATACGCATGAAAATCCAGGCGCAGGCAGATCCCTTCAGGATCGATTTCCGGGTAAATAGCGTCAGGGAAGAAGGTCGGGCTGCTGCCCGGGGCGGAACTGATTTTGCAAGCCTGTTTGCCGGCCTTGGTGTATTTCTGATTATCTCCGGGCTGCTGATAACAGCCCTGCTTTTTGATTACAGCATAAGAAAAAGAAAACCTCAGATCTGCATATTTGCTGCAATGGGGTATCCCTCCAGGCTTATAAGAAGGATATTCACCTGGGAGGCCTTTGCGGTTATACTTGCAGGAACTATTACAGGAGTGCTGTTGTCCGTTGGATACAGCCGTCTTATACTCGAAGGGCTAAACCACCTATGGTACGATATAGTCCGTACCGATGTGCTTATTTTGCATATCAGCCTGAAAAGTATTGTTATCGGGGCATTATCGGCTATAATAATCAGCCTTGTTGTGGTATACAGGGGTATCGGAAGAGCGACAAAAGAAAAAACCAGGCATTCAAAGTCTGTATCAGGATTGTCGGGCAAACACATGATCATAATGCCTTTGTTTACCCTGATTTTATTTGTGCTTCTTCTTTTTCTGCCTGACAGCTTGCTTCCGGTATCAGGTATGATCTCCTATTTTGCTGCAGGTGTTTTGTTGCTGATATCCCTTCTGTCATTTTACTATATTTTTCTCAACAAACCGAGGCTTCCAGGAGGTAAAATGATAACATATATGAAGCTCAGCTGGTATAATCTGTGCAGAAATCCCCACAGGAGCTTTGCAGTGGTTGTGCTGCTGTCGCTGGGGACATTTGTTGTAGTTGTAACCGGGGCCAACCGCAGGGATCTCGAAACAGATCCTGCAAACAGGTCGGGTGGTACAGGTGGCTTTGATTTTATTGCTGAAACTACCGCGCCCGTATCAAGGGATCTGAATGATCAAAAAAACAGGCGTGAATATGGCATAACTGCTGAAGTGGATTTTGTACAGTTCTTCTCAAACTATGATGATGATGCCAGCTGCCTGAATCTTAACAGGGTGGCAAACCCCAGAATAATTGCCACCGGCACAGCAAACCTTTCCGGCAGGTTTTCATTTGCAGGGCTTCACCCCTTGCTTGACCAGGATAATCCCTGGAAGAGCCTTGATGATTCCCCAAAAGACGGTATAATACCGGCAGTAGCAGATATGGAGGTTATCCGCTGGGGCCTTGGCAAGTCAATCGGAGACACTCTGTGGTACACAAACTCAAAAGGGGAGGAGATAGGCCTATTTCTCGCAGGGGGCCTTGAGAACTCAGTTTTACAGGGTAATGTGATAATATCTGCAAAACACTTCCTTGAGAACTTCCCAGATGCTGGAGGTTCTGGCCTTTTTTTGATTGAAAGCAGAAATGCCCGGCCGGAAGAAACGGAGGACGAACTCTCATTTATTTTCAGGGACAGGGGCTGGGAAATGGAAACAACCACCGCAAGGCTTTCGCGTTTTATCGTAGTTGAGAATACCTATCTGAGGATATTCTTTATGATGGGGGCCTTCGGAATGTTGCTGGGAACCGCAGGGTTTGCAATAATAATTGCAAAAGGAGTTCTGGAGCGGAAAAGTGAAATGGCTTTGATGTCTGCCCTGGGCTTCCCGGACAAAAAACTCCTGGTTATCACCTATTCTGAAAACACTATCCTTCTGTTATCCGGAGTGCTTACTGGTGCTATATCTGCCATTGTATCAACATTGCCTGCCCTGCTCGAGGGAAGTCAGCAGATACCATTCGGTTACCTGCTGTTACTTACCGGTGTGTTGATCCTAAACGGACTTGTCTGGATATTAGCAATACCTTATTTTTTAATTGCCAGAAAAAAACTGGCCGCGGCACTAAGGAATGAGTAATAATTAGTAAAGGTTTATCAGAAATTCCCTGGCAGGCTGAGATTAAACATCAGTAACACTATTAAACCTGCTGTCAGGCCCATTATCAATACAGGTATGAAATTCCTTTTAAGCAGAATGCCCTCTACTCCCGTAAGGCCTACTGTTGCACAGGCTGCTATTATATTGTGCACCCCTACCATATTGCCTATTGCTCCCCCGAAGTTCTGAACAGCTGCACCCAGGATGCGCGACATGCCAATCTGTTCGGCTACACTATATTGAAAAAGGGAGAACAGCATATTAGAAACCGCATTGGATCCTGCTATGAAAGTGCCCAGTACACCGGCGAACGGGCTGATAACAGGCCAGAGTGCACCTGTTTTGCCGGCAATGTATTCTGCCATGGCAACAGGCATTGCAGGAAGATCGAGCGGGTTGTTGCCCGACTGAAGCATCAGCCTTACCATGGGAACGGCAAAAATAAGGGCAATTGCCGGGCCCTTGATCCTTAGCAGGGACTCAGACCAAGCCGTTCTGATCTGCCTGGTTCTCATCCCGAAGAGGGGTATGCTCAGCAGTGCCACAAACATAAAAGGAAAAATACCCGGATTGTACAGGGGTTCAAAGCCGCTGTTTATACCCGTGTCAAAGATGTTTCGGGATTCCAGGCTAATTGACCTTACCCAGTCGTTTACCATCAGCAGATCAATCCTGGTAACAATAAGCAAAAGTGCGATCAGCGAGTAGGGTATCCATGCCTTGAGAAGGGGGATACTGCTGGTGGTTATTTCTTCCTTGTCCGGATCGATAGTGCCCATCCAGGCGGGGTTCCATTGCCGGCGTTCGGGAAACTCCCACTTGTCCTTTGGAACAAGAAAGCCCGCCCTGGTTGCAGGTATAAGGATAAGCATTCCGAAAAGTCCACCGAGTATACTTGGGAACTCAGGTCCAAGAAACCGTGCCACCAGTACATAGGGCACAACAAAAGAAAGCCCCGCAAATATCGCATATGGCCATACCCTGAGGCCGTCTTTTATGCTTTTGCGCTTACCGAAGAAGCGTGTCAGCATCACGGTCATAATAAGCGGTACCATTACTCCGGGTATAATATGCAGAAAAGAGGTCCATACCCCTGCCTGCCTAATGAACTCATCATACGCGAGATTGTTTGCAGCCAGGCCTTCATGGATTTGCGGGAGGTTTAGCGAGGTCCCGAGGCCTATCAGGGTGGGTGTTCCTACTGCCCCGAATGACACGGCTGTGCTGTTGGCAATAAGCGCTACCATTACTGCGGCAAGAGCCGGAAATCCAAGTGCAAGAAGAAGGGGGGCGGCAAGTGCGGCAGGTGTTCCAAATCCTGCGGCCCCTTCAATGAAGCTGCCAAACAGCCATGCGATGATTATTGCCTGTATCCTCTTATCCGGAGAGATACTTGTAAAACCACTGTTTATAGACTTTACCGCACCGCTTTCACGAAGGGTGAACAAAAGGGTGAGTGCTCCGAAAACAATGAACAGTATTTCAAATGCAATAATCACTCCGTTAAGGCTTGCTGCTGAGATCCAGTTTATCGGCATCTCCCAGATAAAGTAGGCAAGGGTAAGTGTCAGCAGGAATGCGGGGGGCATTGCCCTGGTAGCAGGTAATCTGAACCCCACCATCAGAACAAGTATTGTAAGAATTGGCAAAAATGCCAGCAGTGCTGATAATCCCACTGTCATAATTGTTAGTTTTGAATATAATTTAGAAACAATAAACAATTTTATTTGTTTGACTTTTGTTTACTATAAGTACAGTTTAAATCAAATCTGACATTTACAGGAATATGGCAAAAATTGCATTTTTTTCAACACAGAACTACGACAGGAGATTTTTTGAAGATAATACAGGCGGGCACACTTTCGAGTTCTTCGAAACAAGGCTAAAGCCCAATACGGTCAAACTTGCCAACGGCTTTGACGGCGTATGCGTGTTTGTAAATGACGGGGTCAACGAGCAGGTGCTTAAGGCATTGTCTGAAATAAACGTTGGGCTGGTTGCCCTCCGGTGTGCAGGATTTAATAATGTTGACCTGAAAGCGGCGGAAAAATACAACATTCGCGTAATGCGGGTACCTGCTTATTCACCGGAAGCCGTGGCAGAACATGCTGTGGCGCTGATAATGTCGCTAGCAAGGAGGATACACAAGGCATATAACAGGGTTAGGGAGGGGAACTTTTCTCTGGAAAAGCTCAGCGGTTTTACGATACACGGTAAGACTATAGGTGTTATCGGTACGGGCAAGATCGGACAGGCCTTCATACGAATTGCAAAGGGCTTTGGTGCCGAGGTAGTTGCCTATGATAAGTACCCAAACGAAAATCTGAAAAAGAGCGGGGTTGAATACCTGGATTTTGATACTGTACTTGAAAGGAGTGATATCCTGAGCCTTCACTGTCCGCTCACCCCTGAGACGCACCACCTGATAAACCGGGAGTCCCTGGCAAAAATGAAGGAGGGAGCCATGCTTGTAAATACCAGCCGTGGCAAGCTTGTCGATACCGCCTCAGTGATAGAGTCGCTCAAGAATGGCCACCTTGGTTCACTGGCAATAGATGTATATGAGCAGGAGGAAAAGCTCTTTTTCCGTGATCTGTCGGATCTTATAATCAGGGATGACCAGATAGCACAGCTTATGATCTTCCCTAATGTGCTCATTACAGCCCACCAGGGATTCTTTACCACTGAAAGCCTCAGGGAGATTACCAGCACCACCATCAAAAACTTTGACGATTATGATGCTGGTGCAGACTCCGACAACGAAGTTAGCTGCAGTCTGATAAAAGACTGCTGAACCGATTGATATATACCATGCGAAAAAAGCACTGGCGTTTTATACTGCTGGTTCTTGCTGCCCTCTTCCTTGTAAAAGGTGCATTTGTATTCTCTGTTTACCTCGGTGCCTGGGGCAGTATTCCCGGGGGGGAGGAACTAAGACAGGTCAGAAATGCAACCGCGACACTTGTACTGTCGAGCGAAGAGGAGCTGATAGGGAAGTATTTTTCGGAAAACAGGACCAATATTGATTCCCATCAGCTGCCTGAGCATCTCAGTGCAGCACTTGTGGCTACCGAAGACAGAAGGTTCCATAGCCACAGGGGCTTTGATACCCGGAGCTTTATAAGGGTATTGCTTAAAAATGTACTTTTTAATGACAGGGGGGCCGGAGGAGGCAGCACCATAAGTCAGCAGCTCGCAAAAAACCTTTTTGGAAGGGCCGATCACGGGACGCCTGGCATATTTGTCAATAAAACCCGGGAGATAATAATTGCCCGCCGCATTGAGAATACCCTGAGCAAGGAGGAAATTCTCCTTCTTTATCTGAATACCGTCCCTTTCGGTGAAAATCTTTATGGTGTTGAGTCTGCAGCGAACAGATTTTTCAGCAAGGCTACCGGGCAGCTTCGCATTGAGGAGTCAGCAGTGCTTGTGGGTATGCTCAAGGCAAATACCAGCTATAACCCCCGGCTGTTTCCTGACCGCTCAAGGTCAAGAAGGAATACGGTGCTGTATCTTATGATGCAACAGGGCTTCATTGGTGCAGAAGAGGCTGACTCACTTGCCAGCCTGCCCCTTGAAATCAACTATTCTGTTATTGGCGCCGGGAGCAATCTGGGATACTTCCTGGATCACGTTAAAAGCGAGGCAAGAGGGATCCTTATAGATTACGCTGACACCACCGGCGAGATTCTTGACCTGGATAGTGACGGTCTTACAATAGGCACTACACTTAACATGAAGCTGCAGGAGTTTGCCTATGAGTCTTTCAGGGAACACCTTTCCGTCATGCAGGACCTGCTTGATGCACAATACCGGACCGCTGCCGGCAGCAGGCAATTTGACGGCATTGCTGAAAGAGAACTGAGGAAGGCGGGAATTGAGGCAAGGGTTGATGATGTAAGGTTAATGAGGGTATTCGACTGGGACGGGCCTTATATGGACTCACTCAGCGTTGCTGACAGCCTGCGGCATGCCCTTGGATTACTGCATGCCGGGCTTCTGGCAATTGATCCTCATTCCGGAGCCATAGAGGCGTATGCCGGCGGTATTGATTACATCTCAAATCCATACAACCAGATTACAGCAAGAAGACAGCTTGCTTCGGCATTCAAACCGATACTCTTTGCCGCTGCCCTTGAAGACGGCATTGAACCATGTACCTACCTTGATAATGATTCCCTGATCATCACCGATTATCCCGGATACAGCCCGGCGAACCATGACAGGAGCCTTGGAGGGCGGTGGTCAATGGCCGGAGCGCTTTCATATTCCATGAACATACCTGCTTTTAATTTGTTTTTGCTTACGGGTTATGAATCTGTTGCATCATTGTGGAAGGACATGGGATTTTCCCGCTCCCTGCAGAATCTGCCTTCACTTGCTATGGGAACTGCTGAAGCCAGCATCTGGGAAGTGGCGTCTGCATATTCTGCTTTTGCAAACGGCGGATATGCCAGGGAACCATATACAATTGAATATATAGCAGATGCGGACGGTAGGATTATCTACAACAGGGGAGACTCAGCTGAAGACCATTCGGGGAAGGTCATATCGGACGAAACAGGCATGATAATAAGGCATATGCTGGAAATGGCAGTAAATAAAGGAACAGCATCAGCAATCCGGACACGGTTCGGTGTGCAACTGCCTGTGGCCGCCAAAACGGGCACCTCGCAGAACTATTCAGATGCCTGGCTTGCCTCTTTTGGCCCCGGCCTTGTAATTGTCAGCAGGGTAGGTGCTTCGATTCCTGCCGTTGGCTTTGACCACGGACACTACGGGTCTGCAAGTGCGCTCGCCCTGCCAATTGTTGGCATTACCCTTGGAAAGATGCAGGGCGACCCAGGTATTAGTGAACGCTATTTTGCGGATGGTTTTCCGGCACTGCCCGCACACATCGCTGCAATGATCGACTGCCCTGACCATATTGAAAGAAGAAGGATAGAACGCTTCTTTGACCTTTTCAGAAGCAGTGAGGTTACCTTCGATAAGGAAAAGGAAGAAAGCAGCTCCTGGCTCAGGAGGATATTCAAGTCGGACAGGGACAGATAAATAACAATGAATGAGGATACATATTAAAAATATGGTATGCCGGCGCTGTATAATGGCAGTAAAAGCTGAGTTTGAGAAGCTAGGGATACTCCCCCTAAGAGTATCATTGGGTGAGGTGAACCTGAAAGAGGCCGAACTGCCGGGGAGAGTTATGGAGGAGCTTGACATGAGCCTCGAAAAACTGGGTTTTGAAAGAATAGACAGCCGCACAAACCAGATAATCGAGAAAATAAAGAACATTGTTATCAGGAGGATCCATCATTCGGAAGTTGATCTTAACAACACCAGAAAGTGGTCAGATATTATTTCTTCAGAACTAAACTATGATTATAACCACCTCAGCAAGATGTTCTCATCAGCAGAGGGAATAAGCCTTGAACAGTATATTATAAGGCAGAAGGTTGAAAAGATTAAGGAGCTGATTGTTTATGACGACCTTAGCCATACAGAGATCGCATTCCGGCTTGGATACAGCAGTCCTGCGCACCTAAGCAGCCAGTTCAGGAGGATTACCGGGATAAGCCCGAGGGAGTATCGCAAACTGAACAAAGATAACAGAAAACCATTGGACAGAATCACGTAATTCTTATAGTTTTAGTCTATATTGCAAGGAAACCGGTTTCGTCTGTCCTGACTTTATATACTTCGTCTACCGGAGACACGATTATCATTCCATCACCACGGTAACCTGTACGTCCATTTTGTTTTATGATGTCGATAATTGCCTTGATGTTTTCACCAGAAACTAGTATTTCCAGTTTGATAACCCTGTACGCATCAGCAAAAGGATATTTTTCACTTATGTGTTCTTTTTCATGGTCGGAATACTGCCCTGTACCTTCGCATTCTACGAAGGTCATGCAGCAGTAGCCAGCCTGTTTTAAGCCTTTGTACACTTCCTCTGTTTTTCTTTGCCTTATATATGCTTTAATTAATTTCATGACATCACTAGTGTCCGGTTAAAACTCCCACAAATTCAATTGGTTAGGGTCCTCCGGACTGTTAAATGTGTAATTGTTTTTTGTAACTAACTCATTTATAGACACTTTTTCAAAAAGACTGAGGCTGAAAATTTGTAACAATGTGTGGAGCGAATGCTCACTTTTCAGCTTTTTTTTAATGATTGCCACCAGTAAATATATACAAATGGCAATCCAAATTTGGCAACAAACAGCATTGAAGCTTGTGCCATAAAATGCTTTAATACGTAGATGTTGTTTAATCCATTTGAAAAACAACTCTATTTTCCAGCGTTCTTTGTATA
>SLKR01000081.1 GCA_007134525.1 Bacteroidales bacterium
ACAAGGCTGAAGTGCCTGCGCTGACCAATTGTTCGAACTGCGGGGCTGCAAGGCTTATGCACAGGGTTTGCCCGGATTGTGGTTTTTACAGGGGTAAGGCAGCTATAGAGAAGCCTGCTTCTGCGTAATCTTCCCTTTTTCTGATTTTATCCATCAATACTTCTGAAATGAATATCGGTTTTGATGTCATGGGTGGTGATCATGCCCCCAAAGCTACTATGGGAGGTGCAATACTGGCACAGAAAGAGCTTTCAGGCCCCGACCGTATAGTATTAATTGGTGATGAAGAGCTAATTCATAAGCACCTTGAGGCAGAAAGTGTTGACAGTGAACTTTTTGACATTGTACACTCCCCTGATGTCATTGGCATGGGTGAATCCCCCACCAGGGCTCTAACAAAAAAGCCTGCATCAAGCATATCAGTCGGTTTTAAAATGCTGAAAACGGGCGAGATTGATGGCTTTTGCAGTGCCGGCAATACCGGGGCGATGCTTGTCGGCTCGATCTATAGTATGAATGCAGTACAAGGGATAATCCGTCCTGCAACTACTTCGATCATCCCAAAGGAGGGCGGTGGTGTTGGTGTCCTGATAGATGTCGGTACCAATCCTGACACAAAGGCTGATGTCCTTTACCAGTTTGGCCTTCTCGGGTCAATTTATGCAAAGTATGTTTACGGAATTAATACACCACGTGTCGGTCTTCTGAATATCGGCACGGAGGAAGACAAGGGTAGCGTGCTCTGCCAGTCGGCATTCAGGCTGATGAAAGACAACAGTGATTTTCACTTCATTGGCAATGTAGAGAGCCGGGATTTTTTCAAGGACAGGGTTGATGTATTCGTTTGTGACGGCTTTACCGGGAATATAGTGCTGAAAAATATGGAGGCTATGTTCAGGCTTATGGTAAAAAGGGGATTCATTGACGATTTTTTTGCCCGTTTCAATTATGAACGTTACGGTGGCACGCCTATTCTGGGTATAAATTCAACTGTACTTATCGGGCATGGGATATCAAATGATGTGGCCATAAAGAATATGATACTGCATACCAAGAGTGTTTTTAAGGCTGGTATTTCCGACCATATCCGTATTGCAATGGATCAATACTCAAAAGGCAGGATTTTTCCTTCAGAAGATGACTAGACTGCTGAATTAACTGTTTTTATCATGACAAATATCAAAGCAGCCATTACTGCAGTTCACGGTAGTTTGCCCGAATATGTTCTTACCAATGCCGAGCTGGAGAAAATGGTTGATACTTCGGATGAATGGATCACCACCCGTACCGGCATCAGGGAAAGAAGAATACTAAAAAAAAATGGTCTAGCCACTTCCGACATGGGTGCCGATGCAGTCACCGGCCTTCTGGAAAAACGGGGGATAAACCCCAATGAGGTTGATCTGCTTATCTGTTCAACAGTTACCCCTGACATGAAGTTTCCTGCAACGGCCAATTTGATTAGCCACAAGGCCGGTATAAGGAAAGCATTCAGTTTCGATATGAACGCTGCATGTTCGGGCTTTATCTATGCCCTGGTAACTGCCTCAAAATATGTGGAAAGTGGTCTTTACAAAAAGGTTATCGTTGTGGGATCCGACAAAATGTCCTCTATTGTCGACTATACAGACAGGCAGACCTGCGTTATCTTCGGGGATGCTGCCTGCGCGGTAATGCTGGAGCCTACAGATGGCGGGAACGGGATAATTGACCATAAGTTCGGCACTGACGGTTCAGGGTACAAACATCTTCACATGAAGGCCGGAGGATCACTTAAACCGCCAAGCTATGATACCATAGATGCCCGAGAACACTATGTTTACCAGGAAGGTCAGCCGGTATTTAAATTTGCAGTGACAAAGATGGCCGGCGTATCACTTGACCTGATGGAGAAAAACGGGCTGAGTGCCAAAGATGTATCATGGTTAGTGCCACACCAGGCGAATCTGCGTATAATAGAGGCAACAGGGAGGAGAATGGGCATTCCGAAAGAGAGGGTGATGATAAACATACACAAGTATGGAAATACCACCAATGCTACCATTCCGCTTTGCCTGTGGGATTATGAAGAGAAGCTCAGGAAAGGAGATAATTTAATACTCACTGCATTCGGCGGAGGCTTTACCTGGGGTGCGGTATGGGTTAAATGGGCCTGTTAGACGGGTCTACTCCTTCATCTTACTGTCAATACCTATCGTTACAGGGCCGTCATTGACCAGGGATACTTTCATATAGGCTCCGAACTCACCTGAGCATACCCGGCATCCGCTTTCACTTTCCAGTCTTGAAATAAATTCCCGGTAGAGAGGGACAGCATGTTCAGGCCCTGCAGCTCTTATATAGGACGGACGATTGCCTTTTTTTGTGGATGCATGCAAGGTAAACTGGCTTATCACCATTATTTCACCCCCGGTTTCAGTGACCGACAGGTTCATCACCCCCTTGCTGTCGTCGAACACCCTTAGCCTGGATACCTTTCCTGTCAGCCATTCAATATCCTTACTGTCGTCATTGTCTTCAACTCCCAGGAATACGAGTAATCCCCTGCCTATTGATGCATGCTCTGTGTTGTTTATCTCAACAGATGCCTTTTCAACTTTCTGTATCAGAACTCTCATAAAACAAACTGTTTTGAATCTGCATTTTTATTTACGCTTTTTCCCTGATGCATGTACGTCTCCGTCAAGCAATATGCCCAGATAACTATCATACCTTTCAGAACTTATAACCCCCCTGCTTACTTCTTCCCTTATCCTGCAACCGGGTTCATTGTAGTGAGTGCAGTTGTCGTAACGGCATTTGTTGAAATACTTTCTCATTTCAGGAAAATAATGGCAAAGTTCCCACGACTCGAAATCAACCAGGCCGAACTCCTTTATCCCGGGGGTGTCTATGATGTCAGCGCCTATGCCAAGAGTGAACATTTCGGCAAAGGTCGTGGTATGCCTCCCTTTTTTATGTGCCCTAGACAATGGCTGCACCTTAAGGTCAAGACCCGGCTCAATGGCATTTATTAGGGCTGACTTACCCACCCCTGAATGTCCTGACAAAAGGCTTGTTTTTCCTTTCAACAGGGTTATGAACCCTTCAATGTTTGTTCCTTCCGTAGCAGAAACGCTCATGCAGCCGTAACCTGCGTCTGAATAGATTCCGATAAGCCTTTGCAGCCTCTGTTCATCATCAGTGCCCCTGACAAGATCGTATTTATTGAATACGACAGCTGCGGGAATACTATAGGCCTCACACGTTACCAAAAACCGGTCAATAAACCCGGCTGAGGTTCGTGGATATGCCAGGGTGGCTATTATCACTGCCTGATCCAGGTTGGCGGCGATCACATGTGTTTGTCTTGAGAGCTTGGTAGCCTTGCGGATAATGTAGTTCTTCCTCTCCTTTACATCCACAATTACACCGTTACCTGTGTTCTCTTCGGGCCTGAACAGGACCCTGTCACCAACAGCGACCGGGTTAGTCGCCTTTGACCCGGCTATTTTGAGTTTGCCGCGAAGCCGGCAGTCAATGCTGCTGCCGTCTTCGGCCCTTACGCGGTACCAGCTGCCGGTTGATTTGGTTACAGTGCCTGTCAAAACTATACTATTATATACTTTGATCCGTTGTTTCCTGCGAGGAAGGATAAAATTACTAATTTAGCGTAAACTCACAATAAGATATGTCAGTTGAGGCGGAAAAGATTACCAGGTTGTATGGCAGACAAAAGGCCCTTGACGGGGTCTCTTTCAGTATAAGCGAAGGCGAGGTTGTTGCACTTCTCGGACCTAATGGTGCTGGTAAATCAACCATGCTGAAGATAATTGCCTGTTTTTTGCAGAAAACCTCAGGCAGGGCAAGTGTTTGCGGATATGATGTGGATGAGCAGCAAATGGCCGTCAAGCGACGAGTAGGATACCTGCCCGAAAACAACCCTCTCTACACCGACATGTATGTGCGTGAATATCTAATGTTCGTTGCCGGGGTATATGGTCTTGGTCGCAACAGCCACAAAAGGGTGGATGAGATGATCGGAATTACCGGCCTCGGCGATGAACGGAAAAAGACTATCGGGACGTTGTCAAGGGGTTACCGCCAGAGGGTCGGGCTGGCACAGGCACTTATACACGATCCTGAAGTTCTTATACTTGATGAACCCACATCGGGGCTGGATCCGAACCAGCTTGCTGAAATAAGGAGCCTGATAAAGGAGATCGGCAGGCAGAAGACAGTAATACTTTCAACACATATAATGCAGGAGGTGGAAGCTGTTTGTAACAGGGTTATAATCATAAACAAGGGAAGAATAATGGCTGATGCCCCCAACAGGGAGGTCCGCCTACTGAACAGGGCGGCCCGCGTGATAAGGCTCGAACTTGACAGGGAGGCAGACCTGGAAGGGCTTAAAAAGATAGAAGGGGTTGCCGACATTACGGTTGAAGAGCCCTTTGTTTACCGGATATTCTCAAATACACCCAGAGACATAAGGCCTGATATCTTTTATTATGCTGTCAGCAAAGGCATGATAATTCTGGGGCTGGAACAGCAGAGTGAAAGCCTTGAAGAGGTTTTTCGTGAAATGACCCGCCAATGATCGGATCTCCGGATCCGGTACGTATTATTTGCTTAAATTTGCGAATCTTTTTCTAAAATAAAGCTTATAACAGAAATATTATGGGATACTTATTCACTTCTGAGTCAGTTTCTGAAGGTCATCCGGATAAAATTGCAGATCAGATATCAGACGCACTCCTGGATGAGTTCCTGCGCCAGGATCCGGACTCCAAGGTCGCATGCGAAACCCTTGTAACCACAGGTCTTGTCATGGTAAGCGGAGAGGTAAGGACACAGGCATGGGTTGATATACAGCATACGGTAAGAAAGGTGCTTACAGATATCGGCTATACCTGCTCTGCTTATAAGTTCGATGCTGAATCCTGCGGCGTGATCTCAGCGATACATGAACAGTCGCCCGATATATATCAGGGAATTGTGAGGAATAAAGATGAGGAGATGGGCGCAGGCGACCAGGGAATGATGTTTGGTTATGCCTCCCTTGAAACGGATGATTATATGCCACTGCCAATAGATCTGTCACACATACTGTTGCAGGAGCTTGCCGCCATAAGGAAAGAGGCGGTGCATATGCGCTATCTCAGACCCGACAGCAAATCTCAGGTTACAATACGCTATGGTGACAATAACCAGCCTGAAGGAATAGAAACAATAGTTATCAGTACTCAGCATGACGAGTTTGTCAAACCATCAGGAAGCTCCAAAGAAGAGACAAAGCTGGCGGAAGTGAAAATGCAGGAGCAGATCCGAAAAGATATTGAGAATATACTTATCCCCAGGGTGATAAGAATACTTCCCGAACGCCTGGGCAAGCTCTTTGAAAACGGATACAGGCTTATGGTAAACCCAACAGGCAAGTTCGTAATTGGAGGTCCGCATGGCGACACAGGGCTTACCGGGCGAAAAATAATCGTTGACACATACGGAGGCAAAGGGGCTCATGGAGGCGGTGCCTTCTCAGGCAAGGATGCAAGCAAGGTTGACCGTTCGGCTGCATACGCTGCACGTCATATTGCCAAGAATATGGTAAAGGCAGGTATCGCTGATGAGGTACTCGTGCAGCTTGCCTATGCCATAGGGGTTGCCGAACCGGTTGGAGTGTTTGTCAACACTTACGGAACGGCCAATGTTGATATGACAGATGGTGAGATTGCCTCAAGGATTGGAGATGTATGCGATCTCAGACCGTGGGCGATCATAAAGAGATTCGGGCTTAATAATCCGGTTTTTTTGAAAGCATCAACTTACGGACATTTTGGCCGCACCCCCATAAAGGATAAGATCGAGGTGTATTACCATGACGACACTACAATTGTGGAGCAGTTAAACGGTGAAGACAAGATCTTCAAGGAGGTTGAATACTTTGCATGGGAGAAACTTGACTGCGTTGAAGAGTTCCGAAAAGCTTTTGGCCTGGGTTTGAAGGAGTAAATGGTGGAAATCTTTCCCGGCCTAAACTTACTTACTGTAAAAGCCCTTTTCCCCGATAAGTTCTAGAACACCGTCCGGAACCAGATATCTTGGTTTTCTCCCCCCGGCAATAACATCCCTTATCATGCTTGATGATATATTGAGCAGTGGAGAGTCAAACAGCTTCACATTTGGATGTGACGCATAAGGGGAGTTTATTTTTTCAGACCTTTTATAAACATATATATCGGTCTCTTCAAGCAGCTTCTTGTAGTCCTTCCACCTTTTTAAATCCTCAAGGTTGTCTGAACCTATAATGAGAAAAAACTCCCTTTCCGGAAATCTTTTATTTAACTCTGAGAGTGTTTTTACAGTGTAGGAGGGTCTTTCCATTCCCAGCTCAATGTCACAGAGGTAAAATGCGGGGTTGTCGCTTATTGCAGTCTTAAGCAGCTCAAGCCGCTCTCTTTCTCCCAGCAGATCTTTATCTGTCTTCAGGGGGTTCTGGGGTGAAAGCACAAACCATACCTGCTGAAGGTCTGTATTTTGCAGAAAATAGTCTGCAATTATAAGATGACCGGTGTGAACCGGGTTGAATGATCCGAAAAACAGGCCTGTGGGAATCTTTTTATTCTCCTGGTTCATCTGGATATGTTATTTGCCTGTAAACTGCAATACCTCCCTTGCAGCCTTTTCAATTGCATCTTCAAGCCTGTCGTTTACTATTATTTTATCGAATTGCCCCGAGAATGACATCTCGTAATCAGCCTTGCCGATCCTTTTCTCCATGCTTTCAGGGCTTTCCGTCTTCCTTTCTGCAAGCCTTTGCCTTAATATGTCCAAAGAGGGTGGCATAATAAACATTGCCAGTGTCCTGTCGGGATATTTTCTCTTGATATTGAGGCCTCCGGCAACATCGACATCGAAAACCACATGCCTCCCTTCCGACCATATCCTTTCTACTTCACTCAAAAGTGTACCATAGTAGCTGCCCGGATAAACCTCTTCCCATTCAAGGAAGAGCCCTTTATCTATTTTATCCCTGAAATCCCTGGGTGAAAGGAAATAATAGTCTATGCCGTCTTTCTCTCCCTCCCGTTTCGGTCTGCTGCAAGCCGAAACAGAAAAACCCAGATCAGGAACCCTATCCATAACCCCCCTTACAATACTTGTCTTTCCTGCACCTGAAGGGGCCGAGAATATTATCAGCCTGCCATTGTCCATTTAAACTCTTTTTTACAAAACGTTCATCAGCTGCTCTTTTATCTTTTCGAGCTCATCCTTCATCTGAACCACTATTCTCTGGATGCCTGCATCGTTTGCCTTGCTGCCAATTGTGTTCACCTCCCTGCCGATCTCCTGAGCTATGAAGCCTAGTTTCTTTCCCTGGGGGGGATCCTCATCAAGTGTCGCTATGAAATACTGAAGATGCTGTTTTAATCTCACCCTCTCTTCGGTAATATCAAGTTTTTCCAGGTAATAGAGCAATTCCTGTTCAAAGCGGTTGGGATCAGGTTGCTGCGTGTCGCTGAGGGAATCAAGGTTTTTTAGGAGTCTCTGCCTAAGAACTTCAGTACGGTTTTTCTCCAACGGTTCGACAGATTCGAGCAAATCTCCGATAATACCGGCCCGTGCCCGTATGTCGTTTTCCATGACCTGTCCTTCGGTAAGTCTGTAGTTGTCGCAGTGACCCATTGCCTCCCCGAGTGCGCTGAAGAGGAGTTCCCACTCCTGTTCGCTTACCTCTTCAGCTTGTTGCATTACCACTTCGGGAAGCCTCAGCAGGGCTGTTATCAGTTCACTTCCCCGGGTTTCGCTTCCCATCTTTGATGCAAAATCCTGAAGCTCTCCGTGGTATTTTTCCATAAGGGCCTTGTTGAGTGAATATGACGAAGTGTTCTGTCCCTCAGTTATAATTATCAGCTCAATCTTACCTCTAACGGCTGCCCTGCTTATAAGTGACCTTATATCCTGTTCCCTGCCCTTATATATGCCCGGGATTTTAAGGTTGATATCAAGATTTTTACTGTTCAGGCTCCTGACCTCAAGGCTAACTGCTCTGTCAGCTGCCTGATAGCCGGATTTCCCGTAGCCTGTCATCGATTTGATCATTTTTCGTTTGTTCGTTATAATGCAAAAATAACATTATTGGCTAAGTGCAGGCCGCTTATGAAGGTATAATTAAAGCATAAATGCTTATTTTTGACAGTATGAAGCACTTGTGCAAGTTGTTTATTCTATCAATAGTTATATTCCTTTGCTCCTCCGGCTTGTACGCACAGGTGTTCAGGGGTGGTATACAGGCGGGGCTTACTGCAAGTGAAGTGTCGGGTGATGATGCAGGCGGACCGGATAAACTTGGCTGGTTTGCCTCCGTTTTTACTAATATGGATACAGGGCCATATTCACGGATTCAACTGGAGCTTATGTATATCCAGAAAGGAAGCAGGGTTTACTACGATCCCTGGGATGAAGAGCACGGGGGCAATAACCTGAAGGAAGACCCCGAAGAACCTGATCATGATGTTTACAGGGATTACGGGCTTTACCTGCACTATGTTGAGGTTCCCCTTGTATTCAGGTTTGATTTTTCTCCGCTTACCCGTTTACCTTACGTAGAGATGCTTACCGGTGAGCTGGGGATATCCGGATCGAGGGTTGTAGGGCACTATGAGTATGATAAAGGGGACCTTGATATTAGCGAGAGAATGGCTGAAGAAAGGCCTTTTAGGAGCGCCGAACTGAACCTTATTGCCGGGCTGAGCTATCCTGTAACTGACGGACTGCGCTTTAACGTGCGCCTTACTCAGGGAGTTACACCAATGCGTACCAGGTATTCAAAGGATGAAATTGTATGTACCCATGCACTCGAGTGTTACAGAAAAAGGCATCAGTTCAATACTGTATGGAACTTTGGCATTTCTTACACATTTCTTGCCTGGGACTGATACATCTGCTGGTCAATTGTTAAGGCAATATGAAAATTAGGTTAAATAAACCATAAGCTTGATTACCGGTGTATGAAATACCCGGACAAAGCAGTTAATTTTGCAAAAAACTCCGGTTATGGATGCAGGTAAATACAGGATATTGCTGGTTGACGACGAGGCTGACATTCTTGCTTTTATAGGTTATAACCTGAAAAAGGAGGGTTACATTGTATACACTGCTTCCGATGGCATTGAGGCTATCAGGCAGGCAAGAAAACTGCTGCCTCACCTTATTATACTTGATGTTATGATGCCCGGCATGGATGGCATAGAGACCTGCCATGAGCTGAAAAGGATTCCGGAACTTTCGCGTAGCATCATTGCTTTTCTTACGGCTAGAAGCGAGGACTATTCGCAGCTTGCAGGCTTTGACGCAGGGGGTGACGATTATATTGCAAAACCGATAAAACCTAACCTTCTTGTAAGCCGGGTAAAGGCCCTGCTTCGGCGCTACAGGGACAGTGACGTCCTGGTTCCCATAGACGGTGGCGGGCTCAGGATAGATCGCGACCGCTATGTCATATGGAGACAGGATGAAAAGATAGAACTCCCACGGAAGGAATTTGAGCTTCTTGATTTTTTGATGTCAAGACCCCACAAGGTTTTTACAAGGTCAGAAATCTTTTCGGGAGTGTGGGGTAATGATGTTGTTGTTGGCGACAGGACCATTGATGTTCATATACGAAAGCTCAGGGAGAAGATCGGGGAAAAATATATCCATACGGTAAAGGGGGTTGGATATAAATATATACCCGATCCTGCAGATTAAGATTATTCAGCCTTCGTATTGTTTAACCTATCAAAGAACAGAGTTTATGACCGATTCCAGCCCAAGAAGACTAGCTGTGATATCTGCCCTGCTGGTATCACTGTGTTATATAGTTGTTCTGGCAGCAGCCGGCAGGCTGCTTCAGGCTGAATTTGGTGCTGACGTTTTGCTTGGCGGGGCTGCAGTGATATTTCTGGTGTCGTTCTTTTTGTTTTATTATATACTTAACCATTTTATCTACAACAAGATACGCCTTATATACAAAACCATACATGAGCTCAAGGTACCCAAGGGAAGAGCAAAAGAAGAGCTTTACAGAAACGGTGATATTATCAGAAGGGCCAATGAAGAGGTTAGGGAGTGGGCCAGCGACAAGAAAAAGGAGATAGAGGACCTGAAGAAGATGGAGGCATACAGGCGTGAGTTCCTCGGAAATGTGTCGCACGAACTAAAGACCCCAATATTCAATATTCAGGGTTATGTGCTTACCCTGCTTGACGGCGGGCTGGAAGATCCGGGAATTAACCGGGAGTATCTTATGCGCACCGAACAGAGTATCAACAGGATGATATCCATTATTGAAGACCTTGAAACCATTTCGCGGCTTGAATCAGGTGAGGTCAAACTCAAATACAGCCACTTTGACCTGGTGAGTCTTGTTTGTGAGGTCATGGAGCAGCTTGACATGGAAGCCGGGAAAAAGAAAATTGCCCTGGTACTGGGAAGCTCATATGAGTCGCCTGTAATGGTTTATGCAGACAGAAAAAGTGTTCATCAGGTCATTGTAAACCTGATGGTCAATGCGATCAAATACGGCACGGAAAACGGCCATATAAAGGTTAGTTTTTTTGATATGGACGAAAATATACTTACAGAGGTTACCGATACCGGGATTGGTATCCCCAGGGATGAACTTCCCAGGGTCTTTGAGCGCTTCTACAGGGGAGAAAAGAGCCGGTCAAGGAAGCAGGGAGGCGGTTCAGGTCTGGGCCTGGCAATTGTAAAGCATATAATAGAGGCGCATAACCAGACCATCAATGTAAGGAGCACACCCGGGGTGGGTTCGACGTTCGCTTTTACCCTTAAAAAGGGTAAAAATATCGGGAAAAGCTATGGTCTGTTGTTTTAGCCGGATCCAGTATCAATTGTTAATTTCTCGTTGAAAACTTTTTTCTGCCCCCAGACTATTAAAAACAGAAATCATATATTTTTAACAAAAGTTTATAACCCTAAACTTAACATTGAGTTTATGTTAAAATAAGGGTTTGTTAATAGCTTATTAAGCTACCTTCCTGAATATTCAGGCTAATTTTGTGAAACTTTTACTAACCACTCAATTCAATAATAACTAACCAAACAAATCAAAAATGAAAAAGATTCTTATCTTATTTAGCCTGTTCGCTGCATTTGTCCTGACACAAGGTTCAAATGCAGTTTTTGGTCAGGGGGTAACCACATCTGCCATTGATGGTATGGTGTTCACTTATGAGAATATCCCGCTGCCAAATGCAAATATTGTTGCTGTACACCTTCCATCGGGTACCAGTTATGGTACTGTGTCCAGGAGCGACGGCCGCTTCAACCTGCCAAACCTGCGTACCGGAGGACCTTATGAGATTACAGTATCTTACGTAGGTTACGAAAGTGATGTGCTGGATGATGTTGTATTGTCGCTTGGTGAAACCCGGAATCTTACATTCTTCATGCTTGAGACAGGGATGTCGCTCGAAGAGGTAGTTATCATGGGAACCGTTGACAGGGTGTTTGATGCCGGGCGGACCGGTGCAACTACAAACCTGGATACGGAAACCATTGGCATGATGCCTACGATTTCCAGAAGTATCAATGACTTTACACGCCTTAACCCACAGAGCAATGCTGCCAGTTTTGCCGGTCGTGACAACCGCTTCAACAACTACACCATTGATGGTAACATTTACAACAACAACTTCGGGCTCGGAACTTCCCAGTTTGCCGGAGGCAACCCCATAAGTGTTGAAGCTATAGAGGAGATACAGGTGAATATAGCTCCTTATGACGTGCGTTCAGGTGGATTTACCGGTGCCAATGTTAATGCAATTACCAAGAGTGGTACCAATGAATACAGGGCTTCGGGCTATGGTTTTTACAGGAACGAAAACTTTATCGGGTCATCAATTGGTGATCAGGAGCTTAGTATTGCCGAAGCCTTTACCAGGATATATGGTGCAAGTGTCGGAGGTCCTATAATCAGGGACCGCCTCTTCTTTTTCCTTAGTGTGGAGAAGGAGGATGCCTCCAACCCGAGCGATCAGAGGGTGGCTTCCACCCCCTCCCTGCCCCCCGATGGCCAGACTGTGTCAAGGGTACAGGAGAGCCATGTAAGCTTTGTCAGGGATCAGATGCAGTCTGTATACGGTTATGAAACTGGACCCTGGCAGGGATATGATTTTGGTAATGAAGGCCTTAGACTCAACTTCAGGGTAGACCTGAACATAAACCCGAATCACAGGCTTGCGGTGCGCCTTAACCATTATGAGGCATTCAGGGATGTGACAATAAACGGTAACAGTATCAGGGGTAACTTCCCGAGGTATCGCAATACTAATCGCTTTGGTATTGAGGCACTTACTTTCCGCAATGCCAACTATTCTGTTGACAACAATGTAACATCATTTGTGGCTGAGCTTAACTCAGTTTTCGGCAACAGGTTCGCCAACAGCCTGAATATTGGTTATACAACAATTGAGGACCCGAAAAGAAGTGTTCCTGGAGGCGCTGTATTTCCATTTATTGAAGTGCTTGAATTTGAGGAGGATACACCCCTTTATTATTTATCCCTGGGCAATGAGCTGTACACCGTTGGTAACCTTCTGGCCAATGATATTTTCAATATCACAAACAACTTCTCAGCATTCCTTGGTCGTCATACCCTCACTGCAGGGGTCAACCTGGAGCTGATGAATTTTGAGAATGCTTTTAACCCTGCATTCCATACCTTCTACCGATACAATGACTACGACAGCTTTGTTCAGTCGGTAATACAGAGGGATACCTCGGTACTGCCGGATGCATTTGCAATGAGCTACTCATTTACAGGTGATCCGGCCCCTCCTATGGATGAGACAAGTTTCGGTCAGTTTTCAGTCTATCTGCAGGATAAGTTCCAGATAAGCCGTGATCTTGTAATCACCGGTGGTGTCCGTGTTGATATTCCCTTCTTCCCGATCGATCTGCCCAACAACCCGAGGCTGGATGAGATGTCTGCACGGTTTACAAATCCACAGGATGGATCTACAATTGTGCCTGATGTAAGTGTGCTTCCCGATCCAAAGCCTTTGTACTCTCCCAGGATTGCCTTCAACTATGATGTATTTGGTGACGCCAGTCTGCAGCTCAGGGGTGGGACCGGGTTCTTCAGCGGACGTATCCCATTTGTATGGATTTCAAATCAGGTCAATGCCAATGGTGTAACCAGGGGCCTTGTCGGCTGGGAGCAAGAAGGATCTTATGATTCTGATGGTAACCTGGTGGATGGTTTCGGCCTTAACGGTGTTGCACCATGGAACGGCTTCCAGGAAGACCCGAATTATTACAAGCCATCTCCGGATGCCCTGGAAGCACAACTTTCAAGGGATATTAACATTACTGATCCAAATCTTAAATTCCCGCAGGTGTGGCGTACGAATCTGGCAGCGGATTACCGCCTGCCCTATGGCATCATCGGTACACTCGAAGGTATATATTCAAGAGACTACAACAGCCCGCTTGCGATGAACATAAACCTTGCATCGCCCACAGGTTATTTCAGTGGTGTTGACAAGAGGCCTTATTTTGAAAACTACAACAAAGACAGCCGTTTCAATGAAGTTATGTTCCTTACAAATATTGACAAGGGTTATTATGCCTCTATTACCGCACAGCTGCAGAAGGAGTTTGGTAGTGGGATTTATGCCAGTATTGCATATACCAGGAGTGTAAGCCGCGACTATGGTCTTATAGGAGGATCTCAGGCTGCTTCGTTATGGCCTGATGTTGTGAAGGAAAACCGAAATGACCCGGAGATGGGTTACAGCCGTTTTGACCAGCCGAACCGTATCGTTGGTTATGTAACTTACAACACCAGGGCACTGACCGATCGCTTCCCGACAACAATATCCCTGTTCTATTCAGGAGGCGAGGCCGGCCGCTTCAGCTATGTTTATGCTGGTAACTTTGGCGACCGGGCAAGTCGACTGATGTATATACCTAACGATGCCAGTGAGATCAACTTCGTAACAACAGAGATTGCAGGAGTTGAATATACTCCTGAACAGCAATGGAACATACTAAACAACTATATTGAAAACGAAGATTACCTCAAAAACAACAGGGGAAGTGTTGCCGAAAGAAACGGTGCCATACTGCCATGGCTGCACCGTTTTGACCTGCGTATCGCACAGGATATATATGTTGCACGCCTGCCGGAAAGGCATAAGGTTCAGATTACACTTGATGTCCTGAACTTTGGTAATATGTTAAACAGCGAGTGGGGAGTTCAGTCTACACCCTGGCAGTCTGCTCCGCTCACATATGCCGGGAGGGATACATCGAACAACCAGCCAACATACAGGATCAACAGGGTAACAGGTGGTCCTGACGGCGAGGTGCCAAGCCAGGTTTTCAGGGATATTATCAGCATAAATCAAACCTGGAGCGCACAGATTGGAGTACGCTACAGCTTCTGATAAACTGTTATAAAGAGTAGAAGGGCTGCCGCGGGAATGCTTCCCGGGCGGCCCTTATTCTTGATTTCTTATGCGGATCTCATAATCCATATCTATAACCTGTTTGTATATATAAGATACACCGCAATACTTCTCTCTTGAAAGCCCTACCGCCTTTTCCAGTTTATCCATTGGAAGATCATCTCCCGAAAACTCATAGATTATTTTTATTTTTTTATAGTGTTTAGGTGCCTCATCAGTGACCTCTGCCTCAATATCTATATTAAACCCCCTGATGTCAACCCGCATTTTCCTTAGCATACCTACAACATCCATTCCTGTGCACCCTGCAAGTGATGCGAGCATTAGCGGCTTTGGCCTGGGGCCTTTATTCTTTCCGCCTGCAGCTTCAGGAGCATCCATTATAAGTTTGTGACCGTCGAGATCCGACTCGAACACCATGTCCTGTTTCCAGCTGGTTTTTACTGAATGTTTCATAATGTTGTTTTTTAAGGATTAATCATTTACATGAGTCCAACACCTCCAATTGATTTTTGTTGTGTAAAAGCAAATAATTTGTACTTTTGCAGCGGAGAGATGGCAGAGTGGTCGATTGCGGCGGTCTTGAAAACCGTTGAGGTGTAACAGCCTCCGGGGGTTCGAATCCCTCTCTCTCCGCAAGACATTAAAATCCCGCCTTCAGGCGGGATTTTTGTTTATACCCCCAAAAAGATTAAATTTGGCGGATAATGCAGCAATATGAACAAACTCACCACGGCTGTAGTGATCCTGAACTGGAACGGGAAACACCTTCTTGAACGTTTCCTGCCCGGGGTAATTGAACATACACCCGGAGATGTTGAATTAGTTGTTGCCGATAATGCCTCCCTGGACGGGTCTGCAGATTACCTAAGGGATTGTCATCCCGGTGTCCGCATAATAAGCCTTGACAGGAATTACGGCTATGCCGGGGGTTATAACAGGGCACTCCGCCAGGTGGATGCGGATGTATATATTCTACTCAATTCCGACATAGAGGTAAGGGGTGACTGGATTACAGGCTGCATGGAAATTTTTGAATCTGATACCAGAGTAGCTGCCGTCCAGCCTAAGATACTTTCCCTGGACAGGCCGGGTTATTTTGAGTACGCCGGAGCAGCAGGGGGCTTTATTGACAAATACGGCTACCCGTTCTGCCGTGGACGAATATTCAGTACGATAGAGAGGGATAAGGGTCAGTACGACCAGAATTCCGAGGTGTTCTGGGCATCTGGAGCTGCCTTGTTTGTAAGGTCCGATGCATTTAATATTGCGGGTTGCTTTGACGAGGGCTTTTTTGCCCATATGGAGGAGATTGATCTTTGCTGGCGTTTAAACAATATGGGTTACCGTATAGTAAACTGTTGCACATCATCTGTTTTTCATCTTGGTGGCGCATCTTTATCGGCAACAGACCCGCAAAAGACATTTTTGAACTTCCGGAATGGATTGTGGATGATGGCAAAGAACCTTGCCCGCCCACAACTTTTTAGGCTTTTACCAGTACGGATGTTGCTCGATGGTGTGGCTGTGTTAAGGTTTCTGGCTATGGGGCGCCTGGGAGATCTTGCTGCGGTCGTTAAAGCCTATTTTGTCTTTTTTGGAAGCTGCAAAAGGGTTCGCAGACAGAGCAGCAGATGGCAGCTCGGGCTACCCGCATCAATGTATCCGGGAAGTATTGTTGTTGACTATTTTATAAAAGGCAGGAAACGGTTTTATGAGTTAAGCAGAAGTGATTCAACGGCCAGCCGGTAGCCCTTAAGACCAAATCCTGAGATACTGCCGGCGCATTTTGCTGAAATATGTGATATTTGCCTGAACTCCTCCCTTGCAAAAACATTGCTTATGTGTACTTCAACCACGGGAGTAGCTATTGCAGCAACTGCATCGCCTATTGCCACAGATGTGTGGGTGTAGGCGCCCGCGTTCAAAATGATACCGTGGATGTTTTTGCCGGCCTTATGTATTGCGTCTATTATCTCACCCTCTATATTGCTCTGAAAATATTCCAGCTCAATATCTCTGTAGGCTTTCCGGAGACTCTCAAGGTATTCTTCAAACGATCTGGTGCCATATGTGCCGGGTTCCCGGCTGCCAAGAAGGTTCAGGTTTGGTCCGTTTATGATTAGAAGTTTCATATATGCAAATTTTCCGAAAATTACGATATTTTTTGCTTTGAGCAAAAATCACTATATTTGCAGAACTAATCAAAATAGGGGTGCCCCAAATAATCGGGCTGAGATCAAACCCATTGAACCTGATCCGGATAATGCCGGCGAAGGGAGGGATTTTAAACAAATAACGGCTTTTTACTCCTATTTGCCGTTGATTGTTTAACAAGTAAATCAGATAAAAAAATGTACCGACTATTAGTTGTTATGGCTGCATGCCTTATGCTGCCTTTTAATGTATCAGGTGTATCCGGCCACTTTGTAATCAGCGGGAGTGTAAGCGACAGTGTGCATGGTGAATCGTTGCCGGGGGCCCACATTATGATTAAAGGGACCTACCAGGGGGTGTACACGGGCCGGAACGGATTGTTTGAACTCCGCAATGTTCCCGAAGGAGAACACACCCTTAAAGTTTCCTTTATAGGTTATGAAAGTATTGAGTACAATGTGGAAGTTGACGCAGACAAAACGATAGATTTTGAAATGATCCCCGCAGCGAGTATTACCGAAGAGGTAGTGGTTTCGGCTGTAAGGGCAGGAGGGAGGGCTCCCGTAACCTATACCAACCTTTCCGGGGATGAAATTGCGCCAAGAAACCTTGGCCAGGATCTGCCCGTACTGCTGTCCTCTACCCCTTCTCTAATTGCCAGCTCCGATGCCGGGACGGGTGTGGGGTATACCTGGATGAATATCCGCGGCAGCGATCAGAGCCGTATTAATGTTACTATTAACGGGGTACCGGTTAATGATGCGGAATCTCACGGTGTTTGGTGGGTAAACATGCCTGACTTCGTCTCCTCTGTGGACGACCTGCAGGTGCAGAGGGGTGTTGGCCTGAGCACACACGGCGCCGGAGCATTCGGTGCCACCATAAACCTGAAGACAAAGAGCCTGAAGCAGGAACCATATGCTGAAGTGAGTTCTTCTGCGGGGTCTTTTAATACATTTAAAAATACAGTACATATTGGAACAGGCCTGATCGATGACAGGTGGTCCTTTGACGGGCGCCTGTCAAAAATTGACTCCGACGGTTATATAGACCGCGCCTTTGCCGACCTCAGGTCATTTTATCTCTCAGGTGGGTATTACGGGAAGAGTACCATGGTAAAGGCGATCGTGTTTTCGGGAAAGGAGAGTACTTACCAGGCATGGTACGGGGTGCCGTCTGATTCACTCAGCCAAAACAGGACGTTCAATCCGGCAGGAATGTATTATAAGGACGGGAGCATCCGCTTTTACGACAATGAAACTGACAACTACCAGCAGGATCACTACCAGCTTCACCTTACCCATCAGCTCGGGCGCGGACTGTATGCAGGCGGAGCGCTTCATTACACAAGGGGAAGGGGATATTATGAGCAGTACCGGGACAACGAGCGATTTGCCAGGTATGACCTTCCGAGCGTGGTTATTGGCAGTGAGGAAATAGAACGCAGCGACCTGGTCAGGAGACGCTGGCTCGATAACCATTTCTACGGGCTGACCTATTCGCTGAACTATAATAACTTTGACGGACTTGAGCTGGTTTTTGGGGGCGGCTATAATGAATATGACGGAGACCATTACGGGGAGATTATATGGGCCCGGTATGCCCTTAATACAGACATCCGTGACAGATACTATGACAATAATGGTTTTAAGAAGGATTTCAACAGCTTTGTAAAAACTACCTATGAACTGCTTCCCGGCCTGAGTCTTTTTACCGATCTGCAGTACAGGTACGTTTCCTACAGCTTTCTTGGGCAGGCGTGGGTTCTGGAGGAGATAGTCCCATTACAGCAGAAGGCCCATTTTAATTTCTTTAATCCCAAGGCCGGTATTCTATACCAGCCCGATCCCCTGAACTCTCTGTATCTTTATGCAGGAATAGCTAACCGTGAGCCTGTCAGAAGGGACTTTACCGAATCCTCTCCCGAAAGCAGACCAAGACATGAAACACTCAGAAATATCGAACTTGGATACAGCCACCAAAGGAGAGAAGCCGAATTCGGGCTTAACTTCTATTTTATGGATTACAATGACCAGCTGATCCTTACCGGCGAGATCAATGATGTTGGCGGATTTACCAGGACAAATATTGAAAAGAGCTACAGGATGGGTGTTGAGCTTGAAGGAAGGTACAGTTTCAGTGAGCTGCTGTCATGGTCCGGTAACCTTACCCTTAGCAGGAATAAAATACCTGAATTTGTTGAGCATTCCGATAAATATGACAATGATTGGAACTGGGCCGGAACCGATGTGCGCAGCTATGAGGATACAGATATTGCCTTTTCACCTTCGGTAATTGGGTACAGTCAGCTTGGAATAACTCCCCTGGAAGGTCTGGGGCTATATTTTGATGGCAAATACGTTGGCAGGCAATATATCGACAATACCATGAGTAAAGACAGGATGCTGGATGCATACCTGGTTAATAACCTGAGGATAAACTACTCTGTCAGTCCGTTCAGTATGGGGGAAGTTGAATTTGTTTTTCAGTTCATTAATCTGTTTGATGTAAAATATGAAACCAATGCGTGGGTTTACAAGGGAGTGGTAGGTGACCAGGGACTTATGGCTATTGATGACGGCTACTTCCCTCAGGCGGGACGTCATTTCATGGCAGGTATAACAATGAGGTTCTGAAGAAGATATTTGTTAATTTTTCACAACCAGGGGTGTAAATGTAAAAAAATTTATACCTTTGGTTGTGATTTTTTTACGCCCATAACCGCTTACCTTATGCACAAGATCCTGTTAATAGATGATGACCCAGTGGTTCGCAGCCTTATTTCCGGCATACTAAGAAAGAAGGATTATATGGTAATCCTTGCAAAAGAAGGCCAGGAGGGGCTTAAGATGGTAAAGGATGAAGCCCCTGATCTGGTGATCTGCGACTACCAGATGCCAGGGATAAGTGGCATAGATGTCCTTTACCGAATAAGGGAATCACACCCCGGGCTTCCGGTAATTATTCTTACGGCCTATGGTGATGCTACCCTGACGATAAAGTCGATGCAGACAGGTGCATTCGATTTTATTGAGAAGCCGATAAACCCCAGGGAGCTTTTGAGTACGGTTAAAAACGGTCTTAAGACTATAGATACCGTAAAAAAGGAAGATAAGGAAAGACCTGCTGAAAAAGGCGGGGCAGATGTTAATCTGATGGTGGGGAAGACCCCTGATATGAGGGATATATTCAAACAGGTAGGCAGGATATCACAGAACAATGTTAATGTGGTATTAAGCGGGGAGTCGGGGTCCGGCAAGGAAAGACTGGCCAGGCTGATACACCGCTCCGGTTACAATAAGGATAACCCGATTGTTATTGTTAACTGTAAAACCCTGGCTGAGGAGCAGCTTCAGGGGTCGAGGGGGGTCTCGTCCCCCGAAAGGCTTGCAGCTCTTGATGAAAAGATCTCCGGGGCCTCAGGAGGGGGTACAGTGGTACTGGATGAGGTTGGGATGTTGTCGCCCCAGATGCAGATGCGCCTTCTTGAACACCTGAGCCATGATTTAACCGGTGTCGACAGGCTAAATCCCAGATTTATATCAACCACCACCCAGGACATACACGCCCTTGTAGACGAGGGCTTGTTTATAAAGGAGTTATACTATAAGCTTAAGGTTTTTTCAATAAGTGTTCCGCCCCTTAGAAAACGGAAAGAAGACATCCCGGAGCTGGTCAGGCACTTGCTTCAGGAATTGAACCCGGCATTCGACAGGAAAGTGGTCAGGATAGAGGAAGGCGTAATCGAATTACTGCAGACCTATAGCTGGCCCGGGAACGTAAGAGAGCTGAAGAATGTGCTTATGCAGGCACTTGTGCTTTCACACAATGAACTACTGGAGAAGAAACACATTCGCATTGAGCAGGATCTGTCGGATGAGATAGCGGAAAATTCAGACCCGGAAGAGGAGCCAAGAAGTATGGCCGAGGTTGAGAAAGAACATATTGCACATGTACTCAAATATGTAAGCTGGAATAAACAGAGAGCAGCCTCAATACTTGGAATAACCAGACCCACCCTGAACGCCAAAATAGAGAAATACCACCTGGCAAACTATTAGAAGTTTTATTGTTATACTTACCGCAACCGGCAAATAAGTTTACGCTGGTTGCGGTTTTTTATTTGTGATGTAAAAA
>SLKR01000143.1 GCA_007134525.1 Bacteroidales bacterium
GCTCTTTTACACCCCTGTATATCGGGCCTGGTGATCGGCACAAGACCCGACTGCATTGACAGCGGCAAGCTTGACTATATTTCAGGATTGGCCGGGAAATACTATGTCAGGATAGAATACGGGGTAGAAAGCTGCTATGACGAAACCCTGCTAAGGATAAACAGGGGGCACAGCTTTGCTGATTCGGTAAGGGCAATAAAGATGACCTCCGAAAGGGGTATACACACCGGTATACACCTTATTTTGGGGCTTCCGGGCGAGAGCCGGCAGCAGATGCTGGAACAGGTCGGTATAATAAACAAACTCCCCGTAAACTCTGTTAAATTCCACCAGCTCCAGATTGTAAGGGATACCTCAATGTCAATTGAATATGAGAGAGATCCAGAAAAATTTCAGCTTTTCAGCCTGGACGAATATACGAGTTTTATAGTTGAGATTGCCGAAAGGCTGCGGCCTGATATTGCCATTGACCGTTTTGCAGGCGAGATACCACCAAGGCTGATTATCGGCAAACGCTGGGGTAATATACGCTATGACAGGGTATTGGGCATTATTGAAAAAAAGATGGTGGAGATGGACACATGGCAGGGCAGACGGTGTAAATGAAATTACTTATTTTTGGCTTCTTTAATATATTTAACCTCTGAAGTATATGAAGAACAATAATGTAGTTTCGCGGATGCTGGGCTCCATTGAAAGGGTGGGCAACAAGCTCCCGCATCCTGCAACCCTGTTTGCCATATTTGCCTTTGCAATAATAATCCTGAGCGGCATAGCCGCGCTGTTAAATGTTACTGCTGTGCACCCCGGAACGGGTGAAAGGGTTGAGGCCTTCAACCTTCTCAGCAGGGAAGGGCTGCATATGATAATGACCAATATGGTGGTCAACTTCACTTCATTTGCGCCTCTTGGTACCGTGCTTGTAGCACTTCTCGGAATTGGTGTGGCTGAGTCAAGCGGACTTATGTCAACAAGCCTGCGGCTCTTGGTTATATCAGCTCCCAAGAAACTACTGACTTTTGCCATTGTATTTGCCGGGATTCTTTCCAACACTGCCAGCGAAGTAGGATATGTAATTCTTGTCCCCCTGGGGGGGATGATTTTTCTGGCTGTGGGGCGCAATCCTATTGCCGGAATAGCGGCAGCCTTTGCCGGGGTTTCGGGAGGATATTCGGCTAACCTGCTGCTCGGTACTATTGATCCCCTTCTGGCAGGCCTGTCGGAGGAGGCTGCCAGGATAATCGACCCGCTTTACAATGTAAACCCCACGGCGAACTACTATTTTATGTTCATTTCCACCTTCTTTATTGCCTATATAGGTACCTGGGTAACTGAGAAAATTGTAGTGCCGCGACTTGGTGAGTACAAGGGGGACGCAGAGCCTGAAGAGATAAAGCAACTTACTGCAGCTGAGAAAAAGGGGCTCAGGGCAACTTTCTGGGCCCTTATTGCAATAGCTGTCATTTTAATTTGGAGTGCCATTCCGTCAGAGGGGGGCATATGGTCACATATACCCGGGTCAGGGTTCATGAGGGATCCGGAGACAGGAGGCCTTTTGCGATCGCCATTCATGGGAGGTATAGTTGCAATTATATTCGTTTTTGCCGCAATACTCGGTATCGTATACGGAATCACTGCCGGCACACTGAAGAGTAATTATGATGTCATCAACGGGATGGGTAAATCAATGTCCACTTTGGGCACGTACATAGTTCTGGTATTCTTTGCAGCCCAGTTTGTGGCATATTTCAACTGGACAAACCTGGGTCTTATTTTTGCCATCAATGGTGCAAACCTGATAGGAGCCCTGGGACTTGGGCGTATTCCGCTTATGATAGCACTGGTATTGGTTGCGGCATTTATTAATCTTGTTGTAGGCAGTGCAAGCGCCAAATGGGCTATAATGGCTCCTGTGTTCATTCCCATGTTCATGCTTCTTGGTTATTCACCGGAGTTCACCCAGCTTGCATACAGGGTGGGTGACAGTGTAACCAATGTGATCGCCCCGATGATGTCATATTTTGCAATGATCGTTGCATTTATGGAAAGGTATGACAAAAAGGCCGGTATAGGTACGATCATTGCAACAATGTTGCCCTATACAGTTGTCTTCCTGCTGGCATGGCTGACTATGCTGGTTTTCTGGATATTGCTCGGCCTGCCGATAGGGCCTGGTGCCCCGCTTTTCTATGAACTGCCTCATTAAAACTCTTAATTTATTGAGAAATTAATGTATATTTAATAAAAAAATTTTACACTAAATGATTCGCAGATGAACCCCAGGGAATGTGATGCCATACTTGTACCTGTGGATTTTTCGGATGTTGCCGGATATTCCATTGACCATGCTACGGCCATTGCCAAAATATTCGGATACAGGGTGTTCCTTCTCAATGTGATAAGCAAAAGGCAGAAAGGCAGCGACAAGGAGGCTGAGGTAGAAAAAAGACTAATAGACTTGTCAAAGAGCCTGATGAGTGACCATGGCCTTAAGGTAACTCACCTTGTCAGAGCAGGAGATGTTAACAGGACCATAAATCAGGTTGCCGACAAGCTGCATGCTGCTTTTATAGTAATGGGAGTTCATGGTAAAAAGGGAATCGAACACCTTACAGGTTCATATCCCTATAAGGTGGTTTGCCGTTCGAATGTACCGGTACTGGTGGTAAAGGACAAGCATCACCATGTTGGGTTTCACAATATTGTCATACCTATTGACTTTTCGAAAAGGACTACCCAGAAGATAACCCAGGCAATAAGGTTCTCAAAATTCTTTGGTGCCAGTATTAGGGTTTTTGGCTTTTTGTCATCCGGAAACAAAGCGAAAATAATAAACAAGGAAGCACTGCTGAAGAGTATTACCGACATCTTTGAAGAGAACGGGGTGAATGTTACAACCGATCTTATGGTAAATCCGGACTACAGCTGGCCTGAGGCTCTTATGCACTTTTCTGAGAGTGTAAAGGCCGACCTAATTATGATAGTTGCAGAAAGAGGAAGCAGGATTCAGGATATTTTCTCCCAGAACTATACCGAAAAGATCCTGGATAAGGTTGACGCTCCTGTGCTGACCATCATGCCCGGCGATGAGGATACAGATACTGAGAAGGAATCTTCAAGTGAGGATTTTGTTACACCTTTTGTGGATCCGTTCGGACTGATAGCCGACCCCGGTAATTGAATTTAACCATTGCCAAAAACCATTGCGGAATGAAATTTTTTTCTGATACCGAAACAGCCTTCAGATACAAAAGTACCCGTGAACTTAGAAAGGCCCTATGGTTATTCAGGATTGTCGGCAATCCTTTCATGGTAAAACTGGGCTCTGCTCTGCTCAGATTCGCACTTCGTATAGGGTTTCCTGTAAGGTGGGCACTGAAGCCCACTGTTTTTGCCCATTTTTGCGGAGGGGAGACAATAAATGAATGTGACCGTACGATCGGCAGGCTGGGTGATTACAATGTACTTACAATACTTGACTATTCTGCCGAGGGAAAGGAAGGTGAAGCAGACTTTGAGCATACAAAGGAGCAGATCATTTCCACAATTGATAAGGCTGCCGGAGAGAAAAACATACCATATGCAGTATTCAAACCTACCGGACTTTCCCGTTTCGGACTTCTGGAAAAGGTGCAGACGGGTGTAACCCTTAACGATGCAGAGAAGGAAGAGCTTGAGAGGGTAAAGAAGCGTTTTTGGGAGATATGCGGATACGGATACAATAAGGGGGTGCCGGTTATGATAGACTCAGAGGAGAGCTGGATACAGACTGTTGTTGACGGTATAGTAGAGGAGCTGATGTTTTTCTATAACAAAGAAAAACCAATGATATTCAATACTCTTCAGATGTACCGGCACGATCGCCTGGAATACCTGGAAAAGTTTATTGAAAAGACCGGAGAAAAGGGAGTGTTCCCCGCCTTTAAGCTGGTTAGGGGTGCATATATGGAAAAGGAGAGGGAACGCGCAGATAAACTTGGGTATGATTCGCCTATCTATCCTGACAAGGATGCTACTGACAAGGCGTTTGACAGGGCAACCGAAATACTGCTGGGGAGGTATGACAGGGCCGCAGTTTGTGTAGGTACCCACAACGAAAACAGTTGTGCTGCTGCTGCAGGGATAATGAAGGAAATCGGGGTTAAACCGGATCATCCAAATGTATCATTTGCCCAGTTATTGGGGATGAGTGACCATATATCGTTCAGTATGGCTGCCGATGGATATAATGTTTGCAAATATGTGCCCTACGGACCTGTGAACTCTGTTGTGCCATACCTGATAAGGCGGGCCGAAGAGAATACCTCCGTGGCAGGGCAGACATCCAGGGAGCTGTATCTTCTTAAGAGGGAGATTGCAAGGCGGCGGAACTCCTGAGCCGCCTTTGCCTTACTGCCTCAAAGGTAAGTATGGCAGCACTGGCAGACAGATTTAGGGAGTCTATATAGCCTGCCATGGGAATGCGTACCGCATTTGCCCTTTCACAATCCCATACTGAACTCAGACCGGTATCCTCAGCCCCGAGTGCTATTACACAAGGCCCCGTCATATCCTGCTCAAAATAGTACTTTTCTGCCTGAAGTGAAGCCAGCAGCAGACCCGGAAGCTTCCCTCCGCTCCATCTGGCCGGATCCTCAAGCCATCTGACTGCCTCCTCACTGCTGAAGCATATTACAGGAAGCGTAAAAACGCAGCCAAGGCTGGCTCTTATGGTATTGGGGTTGTATAGGCCGGTTCTTGCACCGGCCAGGATCAGTGCATCTACTCCGGCAGCATCTGCTGTCCGCATTATTGCCCCCAGGTTCCCCGGTTTTTCCGTGCCTTCTACCAGCAAGATCAGGGGGTTGTCGGGGAGGCTGATCTGCCCCTCCCGGTGCTCTCTCTGCTCCCCTATCATGATGATGCCTTCGGCTCCTTTGCGGTAGGCGAGCCTGTCATAAACCCCGGGGCTCACAGTTATTGTATTTTGCGGATCCACAAGCTCTGTTTTGACCGGGTATGCAGGATCAGCGACATAATAGTCAGGGCATATAATCAGCTTGTCTGCTTTGATTCCTGAAGATATTGCCAGTGATACCTCCCTGCGTCCCTCTGCCACAAACAGACCCGTTTTTTTTCTCTCCGCCTCCTTTGCCTGCAGCCTTGCTGTTTGTTTCACCAGGGGATTTGCCGTACTTGTTATTTCCTTCATAATTCGATTATAGCTAATTCTGTTTACCGGGTGGTTTTTTGTCTGAAAAACAGCCTGCTGAATGCAAATACTGCTGCTGCGATCGCATAGCAAACAACGGCCACTCCCATTACAGCCATAAATCCTGTTTCAACGGCAATAAGCATTGCAAGCGAGGTGCTGATTACCGAGAGTGAACCGTTGATCCCCCACGCCCATGGTGTCTGACTTGTATCATATGATGCAAGGTAACGTATGCCAAGGGGAAACATAAACCCCTTGAAGAACGAGGGTATACCTATTAGCAGCAGGCTCACTGCAATTTTTACCGGCAGGGGGCTTGATATACTTTCCTGGAGCAAAGGTGTAAGGAAGAATGTATAGAAAAGCAGCATCAGGGTTATTATGAGCCCTATGGATGCCGGATACCGGGCGATTGCCCGGAGCCTTCCCGAAGTAAGGCTGCCTGCCCCGCTTGCTATCAGCATAGTGCTTATCACTGCCGAGAGTGCATAAACCGGATGCCCGAAATACAAAACAAAGCGTTGTATAAGTATTATTTCCACAAACATATAACCTACACCCAGCGCCCCGAAATAGATGAGGGTGCCGCCCTTGCCCCGGTGGCTTCTTCGCAGCTTCATTAGCGGCAGTATAATGAATATAAAAGCAAGGAGGGTGCCCTGTAAAAGGGTCACTACCACTATAAGATAACCCAGCTCAAGGAAGGGGATCTGATCAGTGCTGTATATGCCTGACAACTCCCTTATATTTCCCAGACGCAGGAATTGCGAAAAATATGGCTTATTGTCGGTTGCCGGTGATATCAAAAAGCTGTAGTCTTCCAGAAAGCTTTTGTCGCCTGCCAGGATCCTGTCAACATTTGCAAAAAACTCATCATCGTCGCTCATATGGTAGCTTTGCCTCTCTCCGGGGCTGATACCAGGCAGAATCAGGGGGTCAAAAAAAAGATCCTCACACAGCTGACGCGTTATCTCAATATCTTTTGGTGTAAGCGGCTGTTTTTTGAGAATATAGCTTATGTTGCCCCAGGATCTGATGGCCGCCAGATGCCTGGAGGGTTCTGCCACTCCTTTGTTTCTTGCTGTTTCAACCAGAGTTGCCAGTATCCTAAGGGAGGTTCTGGGCGGGTAATCGGTCCAGGTGGATATGGCGATCATTCCCCCAGGGCTCAGCATTTCCCACATGAGTCCGAAGGATTCCAGTGTCATGGTATAGTTTTCCTGAAGGGCATTTATACCTGCACTACCCCCGAATGATTCCTGCTGTGGAAGCATAATAATGTCATACTCCCTGTCTTTGACTGAAGCCAGGTAATTGCGGGCCTCCAGAACATGAATGTCGAGATTTTCCTGGAGGTAGAGCCCCCCGGATTGTCCGGCAAAATCTGTTTTCATCATCTGTACCACCCCGCCGTTATCTATAACCGCATCAATATGTGCCGCACCGTGGCTCATAGCCTGGGCAAGTGAAGCTCCGTCGCCGGCATCCAGCATCAGCACATTATCCTTTTTGGCAAGCTTCCAGGGCAGTATCTGTGTGGTATAGTCAAGTATGTGTGAATCCTGGCCCTCTCTGAACTGTGGTATGACACCGAAAAAATTACCGTTTACAAATATGTTTTTCTTTACCGGCACCTCTCCCGTATATGAAAGGCTCAGCGCAGGTGCAAAGCGTAGTGCGGGGGAGGCAGCCACCTGGATCAGGCCATGAATATCCGGCTTGCTGTATACTATCTCTGCTTCGGGCAGGTTCATAGCCTGCGCAATTCCCTTGTACTGCGAGGTTTCTATCCTGGCCGGCTGATAAATAAGGTATGCCGCTATAATTACTGAAACAACCCCGAGTGAAATATTCGGAGCTATAAGCCTTCGTCCTGATGACAAAATCCCGGCACCTACAGAAAAAAGTCCTATAAGTGGCGGCACCTGCTGTGGATATACACTGCCAAACATGAATAACACTATCAGACCGCCAATACCCGATCCCAGCAGGTTTGAGAAATAGTAGGTGCCGATCTGGGTGGCGTTTTTTATAAAAAGTATGCCAATTGCCAGGGCACCTGTAAAGAATGGTATGAAATATATAAGGTAGTTCGCGGCAAGTACCGGGAACTGCGACCTTTCAACAAACAGCAGATATACGTCAAACTGGAATACTTCAAGCCGTGTAACCTGGAATGCCGTTATCATGAAAAAACCGCTTGCGGTCATAAGAATGGGCACCAGCCAACCGGATGCCGAGAGAAGCTTTTCCCTGAATAGCGCAAGAAGGGTTCCGCTTGCGCCGAAACCCAGCATTGCTATGGAAATTATCATGTATGCGAAGTGGTGCCACTGGACTATTGATATCAGCTGCATCAGACTTAGCTGAAAAGCAATAATGGCTGCTGAATGCAGGCCAAGCCCGATAATTTGTCTGGTCATTGGTCGCATAGGGGGAAAATCTTTCTAGTTATCCCTCTCAAACGGAACGAACCTGACCGGCATAAGACTTCGGGTGCTTACCCGGCCATCTTCACTTTTTTCAACCAGCATTAGTTGTTGCATCTGGAAGGGTGAGCCTACAGGGATTATCATCCTGCCGCCTTCCTTAAGCTGTTCTACAAGAGGGGGTGGGATATATTCAGCTGCTGCGGTAACGACTATTGCGTCGAAGGGAGCATGTTCCTCCCAGCCATGATAGCCATCCGCTACCTTGACGTGAACATTATCATACTGGGCCTCCAGTTTACTGCGAGCCTGTTCACCAAGAGGCCTTACTATCTCAATTGTATAAACCTGAGCTACTATTTCAGCGAGTACCGCAGCCTGATAGCCTGATCCGGTACCGATCTCAAGTATACTGTTGTCAGGGCGGGGCCGGATTATCTCCGTCATATAAGCTACAATGTATGGTTGTGATATTGTCTGGCCGTAACCTATTGGAAGGGGCCTGTCCTGGTAGGCATATCTTCTTTGTACAGCGGGTACATAAAGGTGCCTGGGGACTGCACGCATTGCATCAAGGGTTGCCCGGTCGTTTATCCCCCTGGCCCGGATCTGTGTCCGCACCATCCTGTTGCGCTCTCTTTCATACTCATCTGCAATGAGGGTAATTGAACCAAGTATAAGAATCAGTAACAGGAAAATTGCCAGGCGCATATTATTGAATGTTTATATTTATAACAAAGATAAACTTTTCCCTGTGTCATTCAAAAAACTTATCGTATCAATACCGTCGGGATAATCCCCCGGTCCGGGCTGTTGAGAACTTCCGAAAGGCAGAACGCCAATACCCTTTACAATATCTGACCTGCCTGTAATGCACTGCAGCTTCTGTTCGTTCCGGCGGATAAAACCTGCTGCTTCTGCTGCTGAACTGTAGTGCATGTAGTTAATGACAGAAACGGGCGAAGCGGTTGACCCTGACTCAACCAGGAGTGTATTGCCGGTATCCGTGAACTCTCTGGCATCTGCCCTGAGAAGGGCTTTATGGTATTTGTAGTTGCTGAGGTACTTCTGGTTTTGGAGTACGTGGTCAAAAACCTTCCAGTGCCGGGCAAACACTCCGGTGTCAAATCCAATAGGCAAAAGCAGAAAGGATACATTGCGGCATCCGAGTCCGTAATGTGAGAATACGTCAACCCCCAATGCAGCCAGCTCCCGGCCTGTTTCCAGACCGTCCAAAACTGCTGCTGAATTCCTGTTACCCCTTATTATACGTGGTGTGCCGGAATAATAATACTCGAAATACCTTGCACTGTTATCACTGCCGGTTGCTATCAGCGCGTCTATATTTCCGGGCAGTTTCCTCCCAAGCCTGATGCGGCTGCCTGTTTCCGGATCAATCTCCCTTATCATGGATGCAACTGCCCGGGGAAGCATTTTATCGGTGGATGAAAGCTTTCCGGTAAAGCTGTATCCGCATGCAAGGGTGCACATCATATCATGAAAGCCCACCAGCGGGATGTTTCCTGCCATTACTACTCCTGCCACCTTGCCCTTGCCCGGTTGGCTTTCAAGCTCCGGATAGTTTTCCAGCCAGGATAAAAGACGGTCACTTTCCAGCATCAATGAAAGGTTTTTAAATGCCCTGGACACCTCATCCCTTGTGAACCATGGGTTGTCCTTAAAACATTCAATACCTGCAATGAAAAGCTCCCTGGCTTTTTCGGGTAACCGGTCAGGATCTCCCTTGCCCCGGAGGGCTGAGGCAACAAGCCCTAATTGCCTCCCCAGTTCAGAGAAAACCCCGGTATAATGTTTAACTGCACTTTCCAAAATATCTCTGTTAAGGTCAGAAATGAATATCTTTAGCCCAAAATAATAATAATTGCTGATACAGCGTATTAAGGACGTGAAGACCAACAAAAAGACCCTTATTGCGATAGCCTTTTTATTTGCCGCATCCGGCCTTGGTGCATCCGGGCTGGATACGCTCTATTTCAGGAATGCGGAAGACTCCCTGGTATATCTGGCTGACAGGATTGTCGAACCACATGCGGATGCCCTGCGACTTGACAATAACAAAGAGTTCATATCATATCTGGAAGAGGTCATGCTTAATGAGCACTCTTTCAGTTATCCCTTTGATTCCCTTCAAACAGTGTCTTTTCTGTACTCCCCTGACAAAATGTTCAGGATAGTTACCTGGTATGTACCACTTTCTGCCGGCAGGTTTGAGTATTTTGGGCTTATTCAGCGGGCCGGTGGCGGGGAAATTTCAGACAGGCTCATATGGCTTGAGCAACACCAGGGCGGCATTGATCTCAGGGAGCAGTCATCACTACAGGCCGGAGAATGGTTAGGTGCATTTTATTACGATATGATCCATCACAGGCATGATGGCACCGATGTTTACACCCTGCTTGCCTGGAAGGGGAAGGACAGGATCAGCAGGATAAGACTTGTTGAGCCACTGGTTTTTAAAGAAGGAGTGCCTTTGTTTGGCAGCAAAGTGTTTGACCGGCCCTTTGAGGATAATTACCGGATAGTGTTTGAATACTCGGCAAGTGTGTCAATGAGCCTGAAATATGAGAAGGATTTAATTGTTGCGGACGGTGTCAGCATACCCATGATAGTTTTTGACAGGCTTGAACCACAGAGCGAAAGCCTTAAGGGTCATTATCAGTTCTACTTCCCGGAGGTTAACATATTCGATGGTCTGATGCTTAAAGAGGGCAAATGGTTGCTGGTTGAGGATGTGGACGCCAGGATGCCTGACCCAGGAAGTAATTAAGGTGTTTTTTACTCTGCCTAAGGAGAGTTTTATGGGTAATTCTTTTGCCAGTGGTTTAATTTTGCCATATTTGCAGAAAGAGTTACGGAAGTAATTTGTATCTACCAACCAATAAAAAATACATAAGAAATGAGAAAACATAACTTTAGTGCAGGTCCGTCGATTTTGGCAAAGGAAGTGATCAAAAATACGGCAAATGCCGTTCTTGATCTTAATGGCATAGGCCTCTCGATAATGGAGATCTCTCACAGGGGGAAAGACTTTCAGGGGGTAATGGATGAGGCTGTCGAACTTTTCAAACAGCTGCTTGACATTCCTGAAAACTATCATGTTCTTTTTCTTGGGGGTGGAGCCAGCATGCAGTTCTGCATGGCTCCCTACAACCTGCTTAACAAAAAGGCGGCTTATCTGGAAACTGGTGTCTGGGCTAAAAAGGCTATAAAGGAGGCAAAGGGTTTCGGAGAGGTTGAGGTGGTTGCTTCCTCGGCCGACAAGAACTACAACTATATACCTAAAGGATTTGAAATTCCTGAAGATGCTGATTATTTCCATATTACAACCAATAATACAATATTCGGAACCGAGATTCATGAGGATTATGACAGCCCTGTGCCATTGGTTGCCGATATGAGCTCTGATATCTTCAGCCGCCCGGTTGATGTTTCCAAATATGCCTTAATATATGGGGGTGCCCAGAAAAACCTTGGCCCGGCAGGTGTGACTTTCGTTATAATCCGTGATGATATCCCTGGAAGGCTTGAAAGATATATTCCAACCATGCTGAATTATAAGACCCATATTGACCAGGGGTCAATGTTCAATACGCCTCCCTGCCTGCCTATATACACTTGCTTGGAAACACTTCGCTGGCTTAAAAAACTTGGTGGAGTGAGTGTAATGCAAAAAATGAACAGGGAGAAGGCGGATATACTCTACGGTGAGATAGAACGCAATCCTATGTTCAGTGGCACCGCTGAAAAGGATAGCCGTTCTCTTATGAATATCTGCTTTGTTATGGAGGAGAAGTATAAGGAGCTTGAAAAGGAATTCCTGGAGTTTGCAACTTCAAGGGGCATGGTGGGCATCAAGGGTCACCGTTCGGTGGGTGGTTTCAGGGCCTCAACTTACAATGCCATGCCCAGGGAAAGCATCATTGCCCTGGTTGATGTTATGAAGGAGTTTGAAAAGAAGAATCTTTAAAAAATAAAAATGATATGAAAACTGTACTTATTGCAACTGAAAAGCCTTTTACACCTGCCGCGGTTGACGGTATAAGGGAAGTGTTTGACAAGGCAGGTTACAGCTTAATTCTTCTGGAAAAATACTCTTCTGCAAAGGAGTGGCAAGAGGCGGCAGCAGATGTCGATGCAATGATAATCCGCAGCGACAAGGCAAACGCTGATATAATCGGGTCTGCAAAAAACCTTAAGATTATAGTAAGGGCGGGGGCAGGCTATGACAACATTGACCTGGAGGCCTGCAATCAGAAGGGTGTTGTCGCAATGAACACTCCGGGGCAGAATTCAAATGCAGTGGCCGAACTTGCTTTTGGCATGATGCTTTATCATATACGTAACCGGTTTGACGGAAGTTCGGGAAGTGAGCTGAGGGGCAAAAAACTTGGCATCCATGCCTACGGAAATGTGGGGAGTTTTGTTGGCACCATTGCCAAAGGCTTTGGCATGGATGTGTATGCATTTGACCCCTTCGTCGACAGAAAGGAGATAGAAGATAACGGTATTAGACCAGTAGATTCTGAGAAAGAGCTTTACAGCCTCTGTGACTTTGTTTCCCTCCATATACCTGTGAACGAAAAGACAAAAAAATCCATTGGTTATGAGCTTTTATCACAGATGCCCGGGAATGGCGTACTGGTAAACACAGCAAGGAAGGAGGTTATCGATGAGGAGGCCTTGCTGAAGGTAATGGAAGAACGTTCCGGATTTGCCTATCTGTCGGATATAGCTCCCGATTGCAGGGAGGAGATTGAAAGCAGGTACCCGGGCCGTTATGTCTTTACGGCCAAGAAGATGGGAGCCCAGACTGCTGAGGCAAACATTAATGCAGGCATTGCGGCTGCCAGCCAGATAGTAAATTTCCTTGAAAAAGGCGACAGAACTTTCCAGGTAAACTGAATATGTTATATAATCTTGAAAATAATACTGTATGGCTATTTTAAAACCATTCAGGGGGTACAGGCCCCCGCGGGATATTGCAAAGGATCTGGCCTCAAGGCCATATGATGTGCTTAACTCTGAAGAGGCCCGTATTGAGGCGAAGGACAATCCTTTCAGCTTTCTAAGGGTAGTAAAGCCTGAAATAGAGCTTCCGGAAGGTACTGACCTTTACTCACAGCAGGTGTATGACAAGGCCAGGGAAAACTTCCATAAGTTCATTGAAAAGGGATATCTTGTAAGGGATGAAAAACCACAGTATTACGTGTATGCCCAGACATGGGGTGACAAAACACAATACGGCATTGTTGGCTGTGCAGGGGTTGAGGACTATCTGAACGGGACAATAAAGAAGCACGAGCTTACGCGTCCTGATAAGGAGGAAGACAGGATGAGACATGTCAGGGTGACAAATGCCAATGCCGAACCCGTGTTTTTTTCCTACCCCAAGCAGGAGGCTATAGATGAAATTGTTGCAGGAGTAAGTTCGGCACAGCCGGTTTACGACTTTGTGGCAGATGACGGCTTTGGACACAAACTTTGGGTAATTGACAATGAGGAAATGACAGATGAGCTGGAGGGTTTGTTTGCAGGTGTGGATTATTTTTATGTAGCTGACGGCCATCACCGCACTGCTGCAGCTGCCCTTGTAGGCAAGGAAAAAAGGGAAGCGAACCCATCGCATACTGGCAATGAGCCCTACAATTTCTTTATGGCTGTATTATTCCCTGAAGACCAGCTTACGATCATCGATTACAACCGAGTGGTAAAAGATCTGAACGGTCTTGACAAGGAGAGCTTTCTCGGCAGGCTGGAAAAGGATTTCCTGCTTGAGAAAAAGGGCCGTGTTGCCTTCAGGCCCGATTCTCTGCATACCATGAGCATGTATCTTGGAGGTGAATGGTACTCCCTTAAGGCCCTCGGGCATACTTATGATGACAATGATCCGATCGGGGTCCTGGATGTAACAATTCTGTCGAAGTGTGTCCTCGAACCCGTGCTGGGTATAAAAAACCTTCGTACTGACAAAAGGATAGATTTTGTAGGGGGAATTCGCGGACTTCAGGAGCTTGAGCGCAGGGTAGACAGCGGTGAAATGGAAGTGGCCTTTGCCCTTTACCCGGTAAGCATGAAGCAGCTTACCGATATTGCCGACACGGGTAATATCATGCCCCCAAAGACAACATGGTTCGAGCCCAAGCTAAGGAGCGGGCTTGTTGTGAATGTGCTGGACTGAATAATGTAAAACTTTGTTGCAAAATCTTTTGTATTAAAAAAAAATTGTTAATTTTGCACTCCCCAAAAGGGATTTGTCAAAACTGGCCCAGGCCGATAAAAATTTAAAACAAGCATTCAGATGAGGAAAGATATTCACCCCAAGAGCTATCGATACGTCGTATTCAAGGATTTGTCGAACGACTATAGTTTTCTTACACGGTCTACCGCAACCAGCAAGGAGACTGTTAAATGGGAGGATGGTAATGAGTATCCCCTGATAAAACTTGAGATATCCCATACTTCACATCCGTTCTACACCGGCAAACAACAGCTTGTTGACTCTGCAGGCCGGGTAGACAAATTCAGGACCAAATACAAGAAGCACCTGAATAAGGAAAAGTAGGAAGTTTGTTGAAAAGTATTGATAAAAGCCCTCAGGATGAGGGCTTTTTTTGTTTATTTTTATCCGGGAACTATTTCAGGCAGTTAAAGAAAAAACCGGAGAAATGAATTATATCCTTTTTGGCGCCCAGGCCAGGAACCATTTACTTCCCTTCACATTTATCAGACCCCTTGCCGATATACGCATCGGGATCATGACATTGAGAGAAAAATGGGAATTTTTCCTGGGCAAAAAGACTTCAAGCCTAACACAGCCTTACCTGGCTGAAAAATTTCCCCTGGTAAAGGAGGATGACAATATACTGCTCAATGCCAGTGTGTTACCCGATGCATTGATCGTGGAAGAGATCTCTCACCTGCTTCCCAACCAGACGCTTGTATCGGATGATATACTGATAGCTCACCGGGTCAGGTCTGAGGATATCAATAATATGGATACGGAGCTGCTGGATGAGGTTGAACCCATGCAATCGAAAAGCAGTATTAAAAAGCTTTCTAGGCTATGGGATATTTTGCGTCTTAATCAGGAGGAAATAACTGCTGATTTCAGGCTTCTGACCAATGGCAGGAAAAGCCAGCCTGTACCGGCCTGTGCCGGGGTGATATCACCTGCTAATGTGTTCATTGAAGAGGGTGCCAGGGTAGAGATGGCGATGATCAATGCAAGTGAGGGCCCGGTTTATATTGGCAGGGACTCCCATATTATGGATGGTGCGATGATAAGAGGGCCGGTAACAATTGGTGAGGGCTCGGTGGTACGCATGGGCGCAAAGATATATGGTGGCACTTCTGTTGGCCCGTTCTCAAAGGTCGGGGGAGAGGTCCAGTCGTCGGTAATCCTGGGATACTCCAACAAGGCCCATGACGGTTTTATGGGGCACAGTGTTGTAGGAGAATGGTGCAATATAGGTGCCGATACCAATACGAGCAACCTTAAGATCAATTATGACAGGGTTAAGTTATGGGACTACGAAGAAAAGAGCTTCGTAAGTACAGGCAGCATCTTCTGCGGAACTTTTTTTGGTGACCATTCAAAATGCGGCATCAATACCATGTTCAATACCGGCACCGTAGTTGGTGTGAGTGCACAGATATTCGGATCCGGTTTTATGAGAAATTTTATCCCTTCATTTACATGGGGCAGCGTTTCGGGCTTCAGCACTGTTGATTTCAACAAGGCCATAGAGGTTGCCGCCAAGGTGTATGAGAGAAGGAAAAAAGTGTTTACCCAGGTTGATGAGAACATACTAAAAAGTGTGTTTGAACATACAATGGGGTACCGCAAAATACTCTGACCTCTTTTATCTGTGGCACGTTGCTTGCAGTATAATGTGCAGACCAGGCCATAAGTCCGGCATGTGGAACGTAATCGTTTGGCTTGCAGAAACAAGACACGGTTTTTGGAAAAGCCAGACGTTACCATATGATTGACATAATGGCTTTGTTTTTGTATTTAATGACAAATTGACGTAATTGTATATGCGAAGTATATTTGAAGGAGATTTTTATATTTCCCAGGATGGACAGGAACCCGAAAGTGAATTTATACCCCTGCTCTCAACAGAGGAAGAACAGCAGATAGACAGGGAGGAGATCCCTGAGGAGCTTCCGGTGCTGCCGTTGAAAAACACAGTGCTGTTTCCCGGTGTTGTGATACCTATCACGGTAAGCCGCGATAAATCTATAAAACTGGTAAGGGAGATATACAAAAGTTCGAAGCTGATAGGAGTTGTTTCTCAAAAGGATGCAGCTGTTGAGGATCCGGACTTTGATGACCTGAACAGGATAGGTACATCTGCGAGCATAATCAAGGTGTTGCAGATGCCAGACGGAAACACAACGGTTATAATCCAGGGGAAAAAGCGCTTTGAGCTGATTGAACAGATCCAGACCGAACCCTACTTCACTGCCCGGGTAAAGGCATTTGAGTCCGGGCGTGAAACAAATAAGGATGATAAGTTCAGGGCACTTATATCCACTATAAAGGACATGGCGATACAGATCGTCAGGCTTTCTCCAAACGTTCCCAGTGACGCTGCTTTTGCACTGAAAAACATTGAAAGCCCAGTATTTCTGGTAAACTTCATTTCGTCAAACCTTACCATTGAAGTTCTTGAAAAGCAGAAGCTTCTGGAAGTACCTGATGTCGAAACCAGGGCAAATATGGTCCTTGGCCACTTAAAGCGTGAACTGCAGGTAGTTGAACTGAAAAACCAGATCCAGTCGAAGGTGAAGGTCGATATTGACAAACAGCAAAGGGATTATATTCTCGGCCAGCAACTAAAGACAATCCAGGAGGAATTGGGAGGAAATCCTCATGAACAGCAGATAAACAACCTTAAGGAGAAGGCGGCTGAGAAGAAGTGGAACAAGAATGTAAGGGATGCTTTTGAAAAGGAGCTGGCAAGGTTGCAGCGCATGAATCCTGCAGCTATGGAGTACACTGTTCATATGCACTATCTTGAAACCATGGTCGAGCTGCCATGGAATGAGTTTACATCTGATAATTTCAACATGAAGAGAGCCCAGAAAATACTCGACAGGGATCACTACGGGCTCGATAAGATTAAGGAGAGAATAATAGAATATCTGGCGGTTCTGAAGCTCAAGGGTGACATGAAATCACCGATACTCTGCTTTGTCGGCCCCCCTGGTGTAGGTAAAACCTCACTTGGAAAGTCCATAGCCCGTGCCATTGGCAGGAAGTATGTAAGGATGTCTCTGGGTGGGCTCAGGGATGAAGCCGAGATCAGAGGGCACCGGAAGACTTATGTCGGAGCTATGCCCGGAAGGATTATCCAGAACCTGAAGAAGGCTGGTTCATCAAATCCGGTATTCGTACTTGATGAGGTCGACAAGGTAGGATACAAGACCTTCAGCGGCGATCCTTCCTCAGCTCTGCTCGAGGTACTCGATCCTGAACAGAACAACTCCTTCTATGACAACTATCTCGAACTAGAGTACGATTTGTCAAACATAATGTTCATTGCTACTGCAAATTCACTCGCCAGCATTCAGCCTGCGCTGCTTGACAGGATGGAGGTAATCGACCTGAGCGGGTATATTGTTGAAGAGAAACAGGAAATAGCCAAAAGGCATCTGATACCAAAACAGCTGGAAGCTCATGGGTTGAAGAAGGGGCAGCTGCGCTTCAGCAAGAAGGTTCTTGAACAGATAATACAGGACTACACCCGTGAGTCGGGTGTGAGGAGCCTTGAAAAGACTATTGCAAAACTGGCCAGGGCCAGGGCCAGGGATATCGTTCTGGGAAATGAATCGGGATCAAGCCTCAGTACTGAAGATATTGAAAGAATTCTGGGTGCCTCTAAATATTCCCGTGAACAGACTATACTAAAAGGACTTGCCGGTGTAATGACAGGACTTGCCTGGACCTATTCTGGAGGTGAGGTCATGTTTGTAGAGGTCAGCCTGAGCAAGGGTAAAGGCAATCTGAGCCTGACAGGCAACCTTGGTGATGTTATGAAGGAATCGGCTACGCTTGCATATGAGTACCTTAAGTCGCATGCAGAACAGCTGGGTATAGAACCGGAATCATTTCAGAATTACAATGTACATATGCACGTTCCCGAGGGTGCCACTCCAAAAGATGGTCCTTCGGCCGGTATCACCATGTTTTCGGCCATGACATCTGCCTTTACCAGGCGCAAGATAAGGCCGGGAGTGGCTATGACGGGTGAGATAACACTAAGAGGCAAGGTACTTCCGGTAGGTGGTATTAAGGAAAAAATTCTTGCTGCAAAAAGGGCTGGTATACAGAAAATAGTGCTGTCAAAAGAGAACAGGAAAAATGTTGACGAAATTAATCCGCTATACCTTAAAGGCGTTGAATTTGAGTATGTTACGGATATGATAGAGGTGGTGGATATCAGTATGCTTAAAGAGAGACTCAGCTGATTTATCTGTCCGGGACAGTTTAATGTGCTTAAATTCTGAATTTTAGTTTTCTATTTATCATTTTTTTCATAAATTTGCAGTCCCGTTTGCGGGCCCCTGAAAATTTATTGTATAACCAGGTTGAGCGGATCTATTTGCCGTACAACCACAGTATTAAGGAATTTTTTAATGTCAGAAGAAAAGAAACAATCCGATAAGCCGGAAGAAAAACCGGTTGTCAAAACCACCGACCAGGCAGAAAACCCAAAGGCAAACACTGAGGAACTAAGTATTGAGGATCCCCAGAAGCCTATTGGAAGCGAGGAACTGCCCCTGCAAAAGGAAGATTCATATGCCGAGCAGGTACCCGGTGAATTTGACTGGGATGCCATCGACAAAAAACAGGATGTATATTCGGATTCTGAGCGTAAGCGCATGGAAACCATGTATGAGGAAACGCTCAAGTCAATAGGCGAAGGTGAAGTGATTGACGGGAAGGTGGTATCAATGAACAGCCGCGAGATAGTTGTCAATATTGGCTTTAAATCCGATGGTGTAATTCCTGCTGCCGAACTTCGCTACAACACTGACCTGAAGGTCGGGGATACCATAGAAGTATACGTAGAAAGCCAGGAAGACAGTACCGGGCAATTGGTTCTCTCACACAAGAAAGCACGTACGCTGAGGTCGTGGGAGCGCATAAATGAGGCAAAAGAAAAGGATGAGATAATACAGGGATTTGTCAAGTGCCGTACAAAAGGCGGTCTGATAGTCGATGTATTTGGTATAGAAGCCTTCCTGCCAGGTTCACAGATCGATGTCAAGCCCATTCGTGATTACGATATATATGTGGGCAAAACAATGGACTTCAAAGTGGTTAAGATCAACCATGAGTACAAGAATGTTGTTGTATCGCACAAGGCACTTATAGAAGCAGAGCTGGAAATACAGAAAGCCGAAATAATTGCCAAGCTTGAGAAGGGACAGATACTGGAGGGTACTGTAAAGAATATAACATCCTACGGTGTATTTGTTGACCTGGGAGGTGTTGACGGACTTGTCCACATAACAGACCTTTCATGGGGTCGCATAAATCACCCTGAGGAGATAGTAAGCCTGGACGAGAAGATCAATGTAGTTATCCTCGACTTTGATGAGAACAAAAAGCGTATAGCGCTCGGACTGAAACAGCTTACACCGCATCCGTGGGATTCGCTTGATCCGGAACTTAAGATAGGTGACAAGGTTAAAGGTAAGGTTGTAGTTATTGCTGACTATGGTGCCTTTATTGAGATTGCACCGGGAGTAGAGGGCCTTATACACGTATCTGAAATGTCGTGGTCGCAGCATTTGCGTACCGCACAGGATTTCCTTAAGGTAGGTGATGAGGTTGAGGCCGTTATTCTTACACTCGACCGCGAAGAGAGAAAGATGTCGCTGGGTATCAAGCAGCTTATTCCTGACCCATGGGATAATATCCATGAGAAGTATGCCGTCGGAACCAAAACTACCGCTACAGTGCGCAACTTTACCAATTTCGGGATTTTTGTGGAACTTGAAGAGGGCGTTGACGGCCTGATCCATATCAGTGATCTTTCATGGAGCAAGAAAATAAAGCATCCTGCTGAGTTTACGAAGATCGGTGAGGCAATTGAAGTTGTGGTTCTGGACGTTGACAAGGAGAACCGTCGTCTGAGCCTCGGGCACAAGCAGCTTGAGGAGAATCCATGGGATGTATTTGAGTCGGTATTTACAATTGACTCTGTTCACCAGGGAACCATCGTTGGTACCTCAGACAAGGGAGTAATTGTTGCTCTGCCATATGGTGTTGAAGGCTTCGCCCCGACCCGCCATATTGTTAAGGAAGACGGGGGTACTGCAAAGATGGACGAAGCCCTTGATTTCAAGGTAATAGAATTCAACAAGGAAAGCAAGAAGATCGTGGTATCCCACACCAAGGTATATCAGGATGAGAAGTATGCAGAAAGGGCTTCTGAAGCTGCAGAGAGGAAGACAAAGCAGAAGACCACCAAAAAGGCAGTTAAGAAGGTAAGGGATAATCTTGAAAAGACAACCCTTGGTGACATTGATGCACTTGCAAACCTGAAGTCAGAGATCGAAAAGACAGAAAAGACCGCACAAACTGCAAAGAAGGAAGAGGCGGTTAAGAAGCTTGAGAAAAAGGCAGCTGAGGAAAAGAAAAAAGAAACCAAGGCCGAGAAGGAAGAAAAGGAAGAGAAGAAGGAGAAGAAAGAAGCCAAGGCTGAGAAGGAAGAAAAGGAAGAGAAGAAGGAGAAGAAAGAAGCCAAGGCTGAGAAGGAAGAAAAGGAAGAGAAGA
>SLKR01000060.1 GCA_007134525.1 Bacteroidales bacterium
CAAGAGGCGCAAGAAGGAAATATAAAAAACATAAGGAATGGCAAAATTTGAAAAACACAACATAGTTCTGAACAGAAGCTGCAGGGAGGTTTTTGACTTTTTGAGCGACTTCAGGAACTTTGATAAGCTGATACCCGATCAGGTCAGTAACTGGAAGTCGGATGGAGACTCATGTTCATTTACAATTGAGGGTCTTGCCGATTTGTCGATGAGGATGACGGGGAAATACCCTTGCAGCAATATTCACATTGAGTCAGAAGGCAGTAATCCTGTAAATTACAATCTGGACTTTTACTTCCGTAAAAATGGAGAGAACAGCTGTGAAGCTGACATTGTATTTGATGTGGAGCTAAACCCATTTCTCAGGACGGTTGCATCAAAACCCCTTCAAAACTTTGTTGATCTAATGGGCGACAAGCTTGGGGAAATGTTTTCCGGTGATTAATCTGCAATAAATTCTATCTCTTTTGTTCCAAATGAGTTTACTTTCCCATCCGTGTCTTTCAGCAGGAGTTTGCCATATTTGTCAACACCGCATATTGTGCCCGTCAGAATTCTGCCGTCCCGCCTGAATCTCTTAGTATGGCCGTATCCCAGCAGATGTTTCAGGTAATTGTCTTCAATCGCGTCACTTCGGTTTTCCGGGTCATTCTTCAGTAGCCTGTAATTGTTTTTCAGTTGCAGGATCACGGTTTTTAGGCAATGATCAATTGAAGTATCCCTGCCGCAAAGCAATTTAAGTGATACCGGGTTCGGTATATCAGGGTGAAACTTTTCCTGGTTTACATTTATTCCGATACCCACAACCGATAATTCGAGTGTTCTGCCCATTATCCGGTTCTCTATAAGTGTTCCTGATATCTTGCCATTACCTGAATAGATGTCATTTGGCCATTTGATGGTGAAAACAGCCTCCGGGCATAACGATGCCAATGCCTCCCTTACCGAAGTGGCAATGCATTTGTTGAGCAAAAACTGCCCGGCAGGCGAAATGAAGTCCGGTTTGAGTAAAACGGAGAACAGTAGATTTTTTCCTCTTTCACTCTGCCAGCTGGTGTTTCCCATCCCTTTGCCGGAATACTGCATCCCGGCCCTGACTATGCTTCCCTCTTTCCTGATCCGTCCGGAGTCTATCATAGACCACATTCTCATATTGGTGGAGTCGGTTTCCGGCAAATAGTAGTAATCTATATCCTGCATATAATACTGAAGTCAGTTAGGCTAAAACCACATTATATGCAAAGATAATAATGTGGCTAAAAATCCTTAATTTTGCAGAAAAACATAATAACCAGCCAATGACGTTAAGATCATCAGAAAAAGATATATCATCTGAACTTGTTGATGCTATAGTTAAAGGAATACAGGAAAAGAAAGGTGAGGAGATCGTTAGTTTAAACCTGGGAAAAATTCAATCCACTGTTTGTGATTTTTTTGTGGTGTGTCACGGAAACTCCCGAACGCATGCAACGGCCATTGCCGAGTCGGTAGAGGAAGAGGTCAGAAAGATTTGCCGTATCAACCCGGCCCGCAGGGAAGGGTATATAAATGGTGAATGGCTGCTTTTAGACTACCTGGATGTTGTTGTTCATGTGTTTCAGGAACCTGTAAGACGCCATTTTCAGATTGAGGACTTGTGGGCCGATGTACCTGCCGAAAGAATTGGCAGCTGATTTCTTAATGACCCGGAATTTAAGCCATAACAGGCAATTCTGTGGGAAATATTATTAAAATGAAAATGGAAAATAAAGATAAAAGCAACAAAAAAGGTGGCAAAAAGCCAGGATTCAGTTTTTACTGGATATATGCAATTCTGGCCATCATATTCATCGCCATTCAGTTCTTTAACTGGGGCGGTTCTGCCGTTGAGATATCCCAGAGATATTTTGAAACGGAGCTGCTGGTATGGGATGAAGAAGAAGGAAATGATATAGAGAAGGTTATTATTGTAAATCAGGAAATTGTTGAGGTGTATATCAAGGAAGACCGCCTTGAAAAGGAAATACATGAGGAAGTAGACAGTGGAAGGGGTATCGGTGATGTCAGTGGACCGCACTATACCTTTCAGATAGCTTCGGTAGAAAATTTTGAGAATATTTTGAGAAGTTCTCAAAGTGACTGGCCTGCCTCTGACAAAATAGATGTATATGCTGAGACCAGGAAAAGCTGGGGGACAGACATACTCAGCTGGCTGCTGCCTATCGGCCTGCTTATTGCGTTTTGGATATTTATAATGCGCAGGATGGCAGGAGGCGGAGGCCCGGGGGGGCAGATGTTCAATATAGGCAAATCCAAGGCAACACTATTTGATAAAGATACACACGTCAACATCGACTTTAAGGATGTTGCAGGTCTTGAAGAGGCCAAGGTTGAACTTATGGAGATCGTTGATTTTCTTAAAAACCCAAAAAAATACACTGATCTTGGGGGCAAGATACCCAAAGGGGCATTGCTTGTTGGTCCTCCCGGAACGGGTAAGACTTTGCTTGCCAAGGCGGTAGCGGGTCAGGCCCAGGTTCCCTTCTTTTCCCTGTCAGGGTCGGATTTTGTTGAGATGTTTGTAGGTGTCGGTGCCTCAAGGGTGAGGGACCTTTTCAAACAGGCCAAGGAAAAGGCACCGTGTATTGTTTTTATAGATGAGATAGATGCCATCGGCAGGGCACGCGGGAAAAACCCTGTAACAGGTTCTAACGATGAGAGGGAGAATACTCTTAACCAGCTGCTTGCGGAAATGGACGGTTTTGGTACAAATACAGGTATCATCATCCTGGCGGCAACCAACAGAGCCGACATCCTTGACCGGGCCCTTATGAGGGCAGGACGCTTTGACCGGCAGATCCAGGTCGAAATGCCCGATCTGGTTGAAAGGGAAGCGATATTCAAGGTGCATATGAAACCCCTTAAGCTGGATAAGGGGCTTGATCCAAGCTTTATGGCTAAACAGACACCAGGTTTTTCCGGAGCGGATATTGCAAATGTATGTAATGAGGCAGCTCTGATTGCTGCGCGAAGTAACAAGAAAACTGTTGACAAGCAGGATTTTCTTGATGCAGTTGACCGTATTATAGGAGGGCTTGAAAAGAGAAACAAGATAATCTCCCCTATGGAGAAGAAGGTGATCGCCTACCATGAATCGGGCCATGCTGCAGTAAGCTGGATGCTTGAACATGCCCATCCTCTGGTTAAAGTTACGATAGTACCAAGGGGAAAGGCCCTGGGTGCTGCATGGTATCTTCCGGAAGAGAGGCAGATATCCACATATGAACAGATGTTGGATGAAATTACGGCAACCCTTGGGGGCAGGGCAGCTGAAGAGATAATTTTCGGCAAGATATCAACCGGTGCTCTCAACGACCTTGAGAAGATCACCAAGCAAGCCTATGCAATGGTAGTTTACTTTGGTCTTAACCGCAGGATTGGTAATGTAAGTTATTATGACTCCACTGGCCAGAGTGAATATACATTTACAAAGCCCTATTCTGAGAATACAGCCCAGAAAATTGATGAGGAGGTCAGTGAGCTTGTCGAACAGGCCTACAAGAGGGCAAAGGATATATTGGCTGAACAAAAGGAAAAGCTCATAATGCTTGGAGACCTTCTACTTGAGAAGGAGGTTATCTTCAGGGAAGACCTGGAGAAGATTTTTGGCAAACGCCCATTCCCTGATCCCGAGCACTCCAAAGAGCAGGAAGTAGGTGTCGGTACTTCTGTCAGCGCGAAGAAATAACCCCCTGAATGATGAAAGAGTCCACAACAAAGGAAAAGGTTCTTAAGAAGGTAAGGGATGCACTGGTAAATTCAATGCCACCGCCATTCGATTCAGTTGATATGGATAGTCAGGTACTTAAATCCGTTGATGCAGGATTCAGAGAGGAGGCCTTTGTGGAAGCTTTCAATAAAGCCGGGGGTAAGTTTTATTTTTCTCCGGATGCCCGTGAACTGGCATTTGGGATCAGGGCCCTTGCAGCCCAGGAGGGCATAAAAAAAGTGTATTGCAGGGAGGCTTTTCTTGTTGATCTGCTCGCAGAGCTTGGTATTGAACATGAGAACGATCCCACGAAGGTGTATGAGTGTGATGCATCTGTGACTTCATGCGAAGCCCTGGTTGTAAGCCATGGATCAATAGTTGTGAGCAGTGCCCAGGAATGTGGACGAAAAGGTCTGGTAGCAGCTCCTTTGCATGTTGTTGTTGCCACCAGCATGCAGATAGTTGATGATATTTCGGGTGCGTTTGATTTGATAACAAGGAAGTATGGCAGGGACCTTCCCTCAATGGTAAGTTTTATAAGCGGGCCGAGCCGGACGGCCGATATTGAGAAGACCCTGGTAAGAGGGATGCACGGCCCGGGTGAACTCTATCTTTTTATGCTGGATATGGCTGACGGGGATAATTCTTGAGATTGAAGGTAATGGACAGTAACTGGAGGAAAATATACAGCAATACACTTGAACACAGGGTGAAAATTGTACAGGCAGTGCTTGATGATGCCGGGATATCAAGCGTTATAATGAACAGGAAGGACTCAGCTTATCTCTTCGGTGACCTGGAACTATACGTCCAGGCCGAAAATGTTATCAGGGCAAAACAAATAATTAACAGGGAATCATTGTGAGCAATTTAGCTACAAGGACACTGACCGGTGTTATACTTGTCTTCCTGGTCATAGCGGCCATTATTATAGACCAGCACCTTTTCGTGCTGCTTTTCCTTATGTTTACCATTATCGGTCTCTGGGAGTTTTACTCAATGGTGGAAAAAGCCGGGATCTTTCCCAATAAAAATGCCGGCCTGTTTGCGGGTATGGTCCTGTTTACCAGCAATGCGATGGTGGCAATGAATGTTCTGAACCCTGAGTTATTACTGATCAACTTTGTATGTGTGTTCCTGATCTTCCTTTTCGAATTGTACCGGAACGATCCGAGCCCATTTACAAATATCGCATTTACGTTTTTCGGGCTGCTTTATGTTGCAGTTCCCTTTTCAGTACTGAATTACTTCCCTAACCCGTCTTTTGCTCCCGGGGGGTATAACTCAAGTCTGCTGCTTGGATTCTTTTTCCTTGTTTGGATGAATGAAACAGGTGCATACATTATAGGCACTGCAATGGGCAGGCACAGGTTATTCAGGAGGGTGTCGCCCAAAAAGACATGGGAAGGTGTGATCGGCGGAGCTGTGCTGACATTGCTTACGGCAAATATCATCTCTCTTTACTACGATCAGATAAGGCTTTTCGACTGGATTTCACTTGCATTTATAGTTGTCGTTTTCAGCACCTATGGTGATCTTTTTGAGTCAATGCTCAAGCGAAGTATCGATGCGAAAGACAGCGGCAGAATACTGCCGGGGCATGGAGGCATACTTGACCGCTTTGATGGGGTTTTCATGGCCGCGCCCTTTGCCTTTGTATATCTGTTGTTAATGTATTAGTACCATCTAAAAATGAAAATACACAAGGAAGGCAGAGGGGTGGTTTTATTTGCAGCTGTTTTTATGGTTATGACCCTCTCTTTGCTTATTGCTGTGAGGCCTGAACCTTTGTGGCTCTTTTATTCTTCGGTTGTTTTACTTCTGCTGTTGTTTTCAATGGTAGTGTATTTCTTCCGCTCTCCAGCCAGAATACTGAATGAATCGCCTGGAACAATAATAAGCCCTGCTGACGGTACTGTGGTAAAAATTGAACAGGTGGATGAGGATGAATATTTCCGGAAACCGATGCTTCAGTTATCTGTCTTTATGTCGCCCCTGAATGTACACCTTAACCGGATACCTGCAAAAGGGAAGGTGGTCTTTTACCGTTACCATCCAGGTAAATATCTTGTAGCATGGCACCCCAAGTCAAGCAGAATGAATGAACGGAATACCATCATCATAGAGACACCCGAGGGCATCCGTTTTATGGTCAGGCAGATAGCGGGTATTTTGGCCCGCCGCATAGTTTGCTACTGCAGGGAGGGAATGGAGGTGAAGCAGGGGCAGGAACTTGGGTTTATAAAATTCGGG
>SLKR01000095.1 GCA_007134525.1 Bacteroidales bacterium
CCAGGAACTCCTCTTTGCTGATACCTTCGGTTTGCAGAATCTCAATACTTCCCCTTACCAGTTCCCTTATCTCGTCATGCTTCCCCCACATTACCTTTGGTGGCCCTGTTACATCCTGTTTTTCAAGATATGGGAAAAGCAGGTATTCCTTCCGCAGATAGTGCTTGTCAACATCATAAATTAGATTGAAACGGGCTCTTAGTTCAAGCAGCAGTTCCGGCACCGAAGTATCCTCTGCCTTCCTGATCTTTTCAATCACCTCCCTCGCAGCGGAACAAACCTTTTTAAGTTCACTGTTTTCCCGGATCATTACGTCCACCGGATGGCCATCGGGAATATCCTTAACCCCGCTAAGGTCAACCTTGCCACGTAGTACGGAGGCATGGACATCGCAAAGCTTCAACACCTCCTCTTCCGGAAGACCTTCGCTGATAAGTTCCTGTTCCACCTCAACTACCTCTCCGTATGGTATACTTGACAGGCTATCCTCCAGCTCCTTTCTGACCTTATCTTCCGGCTCACCTTTGTGAAGCTTGAGGATCAGTTCCTTTAGTCTTGCCTTTCTCTCTTCTGAATTGTTGATGAATTCGCTCATGATATAATTTTTGTTTGTGATACTAAAAATATCCTAATAAAGATAAGCAATACAAGGGTGTAAAGCAATGTCGGGTGTATTATTTAAATTTGCAAGAGCAGACTTTTGATTAAAAACAAAACAAAACATACCGGCTGTATGTTTATCAATATAACATTAACAACAAAAAGTAATTATTATGGGAAGTATAGAGCACAGCACGATAATGAACTTTAAGAAGGACGTTGAATATGCAGAAAACAGTGTTGTAAGCAAGAGGATACTTGAGAGCAGGGGAGGCAACGTAACCCTTTTCTCTTTTGACAAGGATCAGAAACTCAGTGAGCATTCTGCTCCCTTCGATGCACTTGTGCAGGTACTTGAAGGAAGGGTTGAGATAAAGATTGACGGTAAACCGCATGTTTTGTCTGAAGGTGAATCGGTAATCATGCCGGCAGATATCCCACATGCCTTACTGGCTCTGGAAAATTTCAAGATGCTTCTAACAATGATCAAGGAAAAATAAGGCAGCTGACATATATGATGTATGGCAGGATTATGTGCAAGAATTTGCCAGAACAATGGTCGTAATTTTTTAACCCCTGTATAATGATATTCGAGAAGATACACCATACTGACTATCCTCCTGAAACCCGGCCTGTAATGGCCTGGGACGGGACATGCGGGTTTTGTCATTACTGGGTGATAAAGTGGAAGCTGCTTACCGGCGACAGGGTAATATATGAGCCATATCAGAAGATACACAAGGAGTTTCCGGATATCGGCCTGAGGTATTTTAATCAGGCTATAAGGTTCATTGATACTGATGGCAGGGTATATGGCGGACCAGCTGCGGTTTTTCATGCGCTTCATCGTTATGGCGACAAATGGAAGTGGGTAATGCCCCTGTACAGGTCAGTCTGGATTTTCCGTAAATTATCAGACCGGTTTTATTCCTTTGTATCGGCAAACCGCAACTGGATATATCGCATAACTATATCCCTGTTTGGCAAGAATCCCACCAGGCCAAAAAAATACTGGGCTATTTACCTTGTAGGTATATTGGTAGCAGGTGGCTTTATCCTAGTTGCTTAGGCTGGTCGACCAAGTTCAAGGATCGAAATATTCAGTTATTTTTTTAAGCAAAACCATCCTTTCTACGGGCTTTGCAAGATGTGAATTACAGCCTGCCTCAAATGCCTTTTTCCTGTCGTTTGCCAGTGCATACGCAGTCTGGGCTATTATAATGACATTCTTGTTTATCTTCCTGATCTCCTGGGTTGCTTCATATCCATTCATTTCAGGCATTTTGATGTCCATAAGTATAAGTTCAATGTCAGGGTTCTTACTGTATAACTCGACGGCCTGGTGACCGTTTTCTGCATGGAGCAACTGGTGTCCTTCGGGTTTTAACATGAGCTTATACAGCTGATGAGCTGTTTTTTCATCATCAACGATAAGAATTTTCCTTGACTTTTTCATTTTCCCAGGAGTTTTAGCTTATGTATTACTTTTAAATAATCTGTTATTGAGTGGCTTTCCGTATCAGGAAAAACTCATGAAGGTTTTCCAAATCCAGAACGCCCCTGAACTCCCCGTCTTCAATTACTGGGAGTATATAAAGTCTTTTCTTTTGCATATCAAGGTAAACCTCAAACAAAGCCTTATTGCATTCAACAGGTTCAACACTGTCATTTAATATGTCTTTTACCTCAGCCTGTTTGCCATGAGAATTCAGTCCGTTTATCAGGTCATTTTTTGTTAGAATTCCGGCATATTTTCCTTCGGCTTTTACAACAAAGCCATTGTCAGATATCTTCACAAGCCTTTCAGCCGCTTTTTCCAGTGAGTCACTGATGTCAAGCTCGGAGTAATCTGTTGTTATAATATCCTTTACTGTGTAATTACGCAATACATCCTGATATTTTATCATTTCGTATTCTCCTTTTGCCCCAAGCAAAATAAAGAACCCTATTATGATCAGGAAGGGATTAAAGAAAAGGCCGGCAATTATGAAAATAATTGCGAATACCTGACCAATATCCTTAGCAATCCGGGTCGCCTTCAGGCGACTCATTTTGATTGCGAGGGCTGACCTGAAAAGCCTGCCTCCATCCATCGGGAAGGCCGGAATAAGATTAAATACAACTATAAAGAGGTTTGCTGCCATAAGCATCAGGGGGAAATTCCTTGATGTTATGGTCTGGAAATCCATACTTTCGATATCTACCGGCCTTATATAGAAGAGGTATATCCACAGCAGGACTGCTATTACAACATTCACAAGCGGACCGGCTGCTGATACAATGAATTCATCACGTGGCTTCTCAGGCATTTTTGACATATGGGCCATGCCACCTATTGGAAGCAGTGTGATGCTGTCTACTTCACCGCCAAGCTTTATTGCAGCGAGAGAGTGCCCTAATTCATGCAGTACCACGCAGACGAAAAGGGCTAGAATAAACAGAATGTGCATTATTATCTGTGTCGGCTCTAACCCCCTGCCTATGCTGATAATTATGATCCAGGCTATCAGCAGTGAAAAGGTCCAGTGTACCGAGACCCTTATTCCAAATGGTTTACCCAGGTTTAGTGAATATCTGCTTTGCATTATATCAGAACTGTAAATTTTGAGGTTTTCAGGGGTATTTGTAAAAAAACCCTGTAAAGACCATTACATATAATGGTATTACGTTTTTTTGAGTATAAGGTTACCTGCAAAGCTTTAAGGTATGTCTACAATGGCCAGAAAGTCATAATTGCGGGTATGCCTATAAGGACAATAATGACCTCCAGGGGAAGGCCCATGCGCCAGTAGTCAGTAAATTTGTACCCCCCTGGCCCCATTACCAGTGTATTTGACTGGTGGCCTATCGGGGTCAGGAATGCACAGGAGCCTCCGATTGCTACACCCATCAGGTAGGGATCTGGTGAATGCCCCAGCCCGTGGGCAACGCTTATTGCTATCGGTGCCATCAGAACTACCGTGGCCGCATTATTTATTATATCAGACAAAAACATTGTCACAACTAGAATCACAGTAAGAATTGCCCAGGGTGGCAAATTATTACCGGCACCCAGAATCAGGGAAGCTATCCTGGAAGCACCGCCACTTGTTTCAAGTGCTTCACCAACAGGGATCATCGCTGCAAGCAAAACAATAACCGGCCAGTTAATGCTGTTGTAAACCTGTTTTATTGGCAGTATTCCCGAGAGTACCAGTGCAAGTGCGGCAATGGAGAAGGATATCTGCACGGGTAATAGTCCGGCAACAACAAGGATAATTGAAATAATGAATATGCCAAGGGATACCGGTATCTTTCGTTTGTAGCCCAGGCGCAGACCCCTTTGGGCAAGCGGAAGACAGCCTATGTCGCTGATTGCTTCATCAAGGATGTGATCCCTCCCCTGAAGAAGCAATACGTCACCCGTACGGAAAATAACATGGTCAAGCCTGCGCCTTATCTTTTGTTCCTTGCGGGCCACAGCCAGCAGGTTAACGCCATAACGGCTCCTCATTCTCAACTTTGCTGCCGTCTGTCCAACGATAGGAGAGTCTGCCATAACAACGGCTTCGGTGATCCTTATATTTTTTGAACCTTCAGCATCCTTCCTGAATTTCTTGTCACCGACAAGTTTAACCTTTGTGTCATCAAGGAAGGTCTTTAGTTCATCAGTATCAGTTTCAATAATTATTACATCATTGTACTTAATAATTTCCTCAGGTCCGGGGGCGTGAATGCGTTTTTCATCCCGCACAAGGCCAAGTATCTGCACTCCGGCTTTTGTTTTATCCTTAAGGGTTCCGACTGTCATTTCCTTGATTTTTGAATTACGGCCTACCTTTACCTCGGTTATGTATTCTTCGATATCAAAAATCTCAGACTCTGAGTTACTGGCAGCCCTTTTGGGAATCAGCCTCCATCCCAAAAGTGTAATGAAGGCAATTCCCGCAATGCTCAGGCTAATACCTACCGGGCTGAAGTCAAACATTCCGAAAGCATTTCCAGTTTCATCAGCCCTGAAAGTAGCAATAATAATATTCGGAGGGGTTCCGATAAGGGTAGTCATACCGCCGAGCAATGAGGAGAATGCAATCGGCATTAGTATATGTGAGGGAGGATATCCGCTTTTTCGTGCCATGTTTATGGCCACAGGCATCATAATTGCGAGTGCTCCCACATTATTCATAAAAGCAGATGCTATGGCCACCATCAGGCAGAGACTGATCATCTGAAGCATGAACCCTTTCCCAAGCTTCATTACCCATTTGCCCAGCAGGTCTATAAGACCCGAAAACTCCAGTGCCTTACCGATTACGAGTACTGCTGCAACAGTTATAACAGCGGGATGCCCGAATCCTAAAAAAGCGTTACCGGGCGGTATAATACCGGCTATAACCAGGAAAAAGAGTGCAATCAACGCCACTGCGTCATGACGGAGACTTCCCCAGGCAAAAAGTACAAGCACCAGAATCAGGGTTCCAAAAACCAGGTTATGTTCCATATCCCAAAAATAATTAAATTATAGATTAAGCCAAGATATTCGATGGTGCTTTTTATTCAAGCTAAATGCATATCTTTGCAGGTTGAAAATCGCCGGAATTTATCTGTCCGGCCAGTGTTAAATATTCTACTAAAATGAAAGAGAAGATAAACTACCATTCTGCAAAACCATTATCATCAACTCAAAGAAGAGATGTTATCCGGTATATAAATATGAAACTGGCATCAATGGGCCAGCCAATATTTGAAGGCAAACTTGAAGACAGTGAGGATGGGATGACAGAACAGGAATTTGTCAACCTGGCAGAAAGCCTTCTTGAAAACTACAAGGAAAAGATGAGGCTGCTGTCAGGACAGGTAATTAACCCCGTTGACAGGCGTATACAGTCGTTTATCAACAATTACCTAAGTGATATTGAGTTTGACAAGAACCTGCGCATACCATTTGATTCGTTCGTGCTTGACAAGCCGGGTATAGGTCGCGAGGTCAGTCTTCCACCTGACAGGAACAGTTACAGCACGCCATATTTTGAATCTTACAGGATAAAACAGGGAATACTGCATAACCCTGTTCACGACAGGCGTACAACCAAGGGTTCTTTCCACATTGTAAAGGGTGGACTTCCTATACCGCCTGATAAAAGGGCAGTGCCAAAGATCACTTTTGCACATATGCTTCATCATGCTTTGAACCCACCCATGGATTTCCTTACTCTTCCCTTTACCGCATCACAGGAAAAAGCCGCCAGGGTGTTCACCTCATTGCTTCTCAGGCCTGTTGTCAGCCCTGAGGTACCAGGTATTTCACCGGAAAAGACAATGGAGGTCAGGTTTTTTACACCCGGAGCATTTGTAAGTAACCTTGATTTTGTAGAGAGCATATTCGGTAATGCCGGCGATCCCTATATTCACAGAAACGATGCCGGTCTTGATATTGAACACTGGTCAGGACATACCGGCTGTATTATACTGGCCCCGCACCTTACCAAGCTTAAGAAAAAGGATCTGGGGCTTCCAAGCTGGGAAGACGCAAGTGAACGTATGAGACGCGATGGTATGTGCTGGAAAGACCCGGACGAATGCTACAACGACGGTGTCGCCTTCAAGCTTACATGCAGGGATGAAAGCGGGGTGGTTGTCACGCTTATAGCGGATAACTATTTTGGATACAGTAAAAAGGAGATTAAAACACAGCTTACTTATTCTGCAAATCTTAGTGGTAACTGCGAGGAGGAGCATGCCGGGGGTACTCTTGCATTTGCCCGGAGGAACCTTGGCAGCTTTTTTGCCGCAAAGAAACTGATGAAGCGCTTCCCTGATGCCTATACCTTTGAAGACATAAAGAGGCAATACACCTCAATGATGGATTTGCACGAGGATAATTACGGTGTTGACAAAATCCGTCCTGATGTTATCTACATTCCTGAGAATGCTGAGATTGACCTTTACAAAAGCCGCATACGCTGGAAGTACAAGAACAGGTACAGGGAGATCAAACTGCTCAGAAAGCATTTCTATGTATTGCCATGCGGGTATAAAGTACATATGGAGAAGCATCCTTTTGCACCTGACTGGCGCCTGGTTTCAACACAGGCTGAAGGTAGCTTCCTTCACAAACCCAGTACTGTTTCGGGAGGAGGGAAGTCAGAGATATCAAAATCCCTGCTGAATGCTATTATCTACGGAACCTTTTATATTGATGACATTGAAAAGGATTTCGCCAACGCCCAGGCTATAATTGACTACGATTACAGCAAGAGGTGGAAGGATAAAAAACTGCATGGTTCAGATAACCGCAGCCTGCTGGATCCCAAAAGGACCCTCGGATCGGTTATTAAGCTGCTGACTCCCTATAAGGGATATAACGACGAATACAATATATTCCTGCATTCAATAACTGACCATGTAAAGGCCCTTATATTCCTTATCAAAAGGATAAGCCTTACTGAGGGGATGGACAAAAAGGACTGGCGTGAGTTCTTCTCAGTTGACAAGGTTAACGGCCGTAAAGGCCATGCGTTGATGTTTGATAATCGCAAGATCAGTGTATCATACCTGAGGGTTGGATTCGGGGAATATGATTCATGGAATGTATTCTCTTTAAGACCTGACTTCATAGCTGCTGCCAAGGTACAGATGGAAGATGACATCTCTGCTACCCTGACCCTTCCAACCTCACAGATTGATTACCTGCATCCTGGTATCAAAAACAAGAGTGTGAAGTTTGTGCAGAACTGTGAATACTTGTTTTTCCAGAGACCCGACGAAGCAATAAACAGGGGGTACGACAAACAGACCGAATCGGATCTGTCCCAGCTGAATAATTTCACCACTAATTACCAGCCTCTTTCGGCCGAAGACGGTAAGGAGATAATTGAAGATGCAATAGGTTTTGATAAATATACCCCGCCGATAAAGGATCTTATAAGGCAGGGAGCTAAAGAAAAGAGCGGTCTTTTCTTTATATCCCCATCTCATCCAAGGAGGCTGGAGGATGGAAGCATATCAAAAAACCCAAGGTATCTTCAGTCGCGTCCTGAGTTCAATAACCCTACCGACGGCTATCTTGCACATGTCGGAATAAGGTTTGCCAGGAAGATACCCCTGGATAAACCGACACTGTTTCCAATTAACGACGTATTGCCCGGCAGGAGGAACAATCCTCCCGACAGGCAAAAAGGCATCCGTCCTCTCAGTGTTTACGGACCGATCCACTACCAGGAGCTGCCGGAGCTTTTTATGGACTTTGTCTGCAGTCTGACGGGTAAATCACCTTCAACGACCGGGGCCGGATCGGAAGGAGCGCTCACAAAAGGGCCCTTTAATATGCTGGTTCCGACTACAGACCTGAATAATGCCCTTGTATCATTCATACTTACAGGTTATAATGCCTTTTCGAGCGCAGCCGGATTTATAGGCTCGAAAAAGCGTTTTGATCATGACCTGAGTATTCTGATGCCGGAGATATGGTGCCGTTTTGATATGGAAGAGAAAAAACCCGAGAACCTTATAAAAGAGGGGGTGCTTGAAAAGGTGGAAGATTTCGAATACAAGGGTGAGATTATAAAGGCGAGCAGACTCGGGTACAGGATAAACGAGGCCTTTGCCTTTAAATACCTGGGCAGGGTTTTTGAGGAGCCGATGAGCGTATTTACAGAAGAGGTGCTAAGACCCGAAAAACAGTCTCTGGAAGACTTTGTAGATGGCATAAAGAATATTTGTGAGGCACAGAAAAGAGTTGCCAGGTACTACTTTGAGGATGGTAGTGTGGACTCTGCAATACCTCCGCTTAAGGCACTTCTTCATATAATGGCCTACGGAAATTATAATGGCAGGGATGTTACTGATCCGGAAATAAGAAAGCTTTTTGACAGGGATTATGTGTTGCAGAGCGACTGGTACAGGAAAAGGCTTGAACTGAAACAGAGAAAGGATATTGAGCTTATCAGGGCAAAGATCGCCTACCTTGAGGACTTTCTTTCGCAGGAGATAAACAGGACTGTTTCTGATGAGATGACGCTGGGCAAAAAACTTGAAGTGGCCAGAAAGCAGCTTGAAGATGTAAGCAGTAACGGGTATCTGGAATCTCTTGTCGGAACAATTGGTGCTGACCCACTGTTCAGGGAAGGTGAATAATATATTGTAAAATTAAAAGCAGTTTCCTATGTCTGTATTGATGGAGTTCGCGATGTTTCCAACCGACAAGGGTGAAAGTGTTAGCCCTTATGTAAGCAAGATTATTAAAATGATCGATCAGAGCGGCCATGACTACCGGCTTACTCCTATGGGAACCATAGTTGAAGCCGGTAGTGTCGGAGAGGTACTGGAGGTTGTTAAAAAGGCATATGATATTCTTCAGCCCGATTGCAGCAGGGTGTATTCCACGATAAAGCTGGATATCAGGCAGGGCGCTGAGGGTTGTATAAGCAGCAAGGTAAAGGCAGTTGAAGAAAAGATAGGCAAGGTAAGGACCTGATGTTGTAGTATTTTTGTATTATTGACTGGTAAACCAAAATGTAGTGTTATGGGAAAAGCCATAGTGAAATGCACCATAGCTACATACGAAATTGATGAATATGTCGTGGAGGTGCCCTGTAAGAAGGATGATGTTGACGAAATAATTATTTCGAGAGCCTGGAAGAAACTCAGGGAAGAAGAGGGTGGGTCACTGCCTTACGGAAACCGTACCTCTGAGATCATCAAACGTATTGACTGACCTGATTTATTGAATTTAACAGTAGTTTAATCAAACATTTTGTTTTGAACGCTTGTTTTGTATAAAGTAATTAAGTAACTTTATACTTAATAGGCCGTCTGGCCAAAACAAATAGTTAAACTGTTAAAAAATCGGAGAATTATGAGAACATTGATTTTTGTTGCAGCAATTCTTTTCCCGCTTGCTGCATTTGTTCAGGTGAATCCAGAAAAGGTTGAGTTCAAGGTTCACGGTAATTGTGGTGGGTGCAAGGCCACTATTGAGAATGCAGTCAATATTGACGGTGTATCCGCGGCAGATTGGTCTGTGGAAACAAAAATGCTCTCTCTGACCTATGATCCCCAGCTGGTAAATCTTGACGATGTTTACCAAAAGATAGCAGATTCAGGTTACGCATCTGAAAGGCCGGCAGAAAGGGATTCAGGTGCTGAGACAGGAAACCCTTCACAGAATGAATGTGAACAGGTGGAAACCAAAGAGCAGTGCCAGCAAAAAGCGGATACAGGTGGCGGTTGCTGATCTGTATTATTAAATCCCCTAAAAGTATGGAAGCGCACCACGGGAGGCTTAACTGTCTCCCTTGAGTGTGTTTCCTATTTTATAGGGATCGCCTACCTTTTCTCCAATCCTTCTGTACTCCCTTACCCCGCCAATATAAATCAGGGGATCAAAAGCTTCTATATCAATGGAAGAGATGTCGTCCTTGTTAATGAGTTTATCGGTGTCAACATGTGTTTCGACTATTTCTCCGACAAAATGGTTGGTTCTCCCTATTAACCTCCAGTCAGCAAGCCTGCATTCGATATTCAGGGGGCATTCCTTTATTATAGGCGATTTGACCACAGCAGAAGGCATTTTGGTAAGCCCACTTTCTTTGAACTTATCAATATCCTTGCCGGAGCGAAGCCCGCAAAAATCAGCCTCCTTCATAATGCTCACCGGGACTATATTTACTGTAAAGTCTCCGTTACTTTTAATTGCTTCGCCTGAAAATCCCCTGGTGCCAACCGATACTCCCAGCGTCGGGGGTTTACTGGTAAGGAGGCTTACCCAGGCTATTGTCACAATATTTGCATCTTCCATAGTTCCTGTTACCACCAGAGAAGTGGGGCATGGGAACATGATCTTGTGTGGCCCGAAACTTGTTTTCATAAGTATGGTTTTTTTATAGATTTATTATATCTGTCAATGTGCCCAGTTGATGGTTTTCAGGTGGTTGAGCATCTCCTTTGCAATATCAAGTGCCTTCATTGCTCTCATACCTGAGTAGTCAGTAAGAAATTCTGCTGCAAGTTCAGGATCCTGTTCCATTAATTTAAGTGCCGCTTTTTCAACCGCCTGTTGCATTGCAAACTGTTGTTCCTCGAAACTGTCCCATTTTTCCCTTATTAATTCAATGTTGGAAGAATAGTCCAGGTCAGCCATTCTTTCAAGACCATTAAATACATCAAAAGCATTCTCCGGGTCATAATCGAAAGTTCCGGGGGGAGGATCCAGGTAGAAGCTGGGATCCTTTGCCTTATCCAGGGGCCAATGTTTGTAATATGGCCGGGGAACGTCTGTTATTCCGGCATACCAGGGTACGAGAACTGATGCGCATGGTGCGGCAGTTGTACGCCAGGCTACCGAACCAATGGCGGTCGGAAGCCAGTTGCGCAGTTGGTATATTACCAGTTCCTGACTTGGGTCGCTACATATCTGACCACTGTTACGATTCTCGTCTTGGTGAGGGCTGTCGCCGTTTTCCGGCATCCCCAGCCTGTATGACAATGAAAGATCAGGATCCTGACCCTCCATGTGCCCATGACTTCTGAAAATGTTGGCTACATCTTCAATGCCAAGACTTTTTTCCGGATATATTGCAAAAGGAAGCTGGTTCTCAGTTGGAATTTCTGCAAGTTCTCCCTTTATGAGTGACTGGCTGAACCATTGCCTCGGATCAACGCCATAAATATCTTTAAAGCTACCTTCGTGTGCCGGTGCATTGAATGCATCCCTGAAACTGAAAGGCTCACCTGAATCCGGATCATACCACCCCCTGTCAACAGCATATTCAACCAGGCCTTCGGATGCGATTACATTCTCTGTATCGTCAATATCAGCTTCCGGCCCTATGATGTGTACGTTAGGGAGTAATACAACAGCATTGTCAGGTACTCTTTGTGCTATCCAGCTCTTCCCCCGGGCAACAGACAGCAGCCAGGCTTCATTGGCATCAGCAATTATATATGTCCGGCCAGAGGCCGCATAACCGAAATGGTCAAGAAGCCCTGTTGCTACATCCACACCTTCACGTGCCGTTCTTGATCTCTGGGCGACTATCCGCCTTAGCATCATTCCGATACCACCATCTGTAATATCTCCCCTGCCAACCAGTTCCGCATACGAATCCTCCCTGGTGGCACAACCATCGGAGGCAACTGCAACGCCCCATTCGTTGAAATAACCGTCGCCGAACTCTACACCGGGATTGCTCGTCCATAAATAGGCGTATGTTTCATTTACCTGCGTCAGTGTGCCGCCTCTTGCAAGTGTTATTATACTGCCTTCTTCATGCCTGATCCTTGGCACATATCTGTAGCTGAGATTTCTCAGGCCCCTGTTTTGTTCAAGGTGCCCAAAAAGTAAAGAGCCGTCAGAACTGGCCTCCCTGCCTACTATTACAGCAAAACATGAATATGTTCTTGATACCGGCAGCAGCAAAAGCAAAGAGAATAACAAAACTGAGTTTAGTATAATATTCCTGTGCATGATATGGTATGTTTTAATGCTTATTTTGATCATTCGCTAATATATAAGCAATTGCCTCCAAGCACCGTCCTTAGAACCTCAATTTTGTGGATATCTTCGGCAGGTATTGCAAAATAATCTCTGTCTATTACAATGAAATCAGCATAATTCCCTTGTCTGATGCTACCTTTTTCTGTTTCTGAAAATTCAAGGTATGCCGGCCAGACAGTGTAAGCCTTAAGGGCTTCCTCTCTTGTCATCCCATGTTCGGGCAGCCAGCCACCCGGTGGGTTGTTTTCCCTGTCCTGGCGGGTAACTGCAGCATGCAGCCCGTAAAATGGGTTGAAGGGGGAGACGCCGTAATCAGAGCCTGCAGCTATAATTCCACCCCTGTCAAGTATTTTGCGCCAGGCATATGCCCCCTGGCTGGCCCTTTCCTGTCCTATCCTCTCTTCGGCAAAAAGCATGTCTTCGGTAGCATGTACCGGCTGCATGGAGGCTATGATCCTTCCTCCCTGGAATCTTTCAATATCATCAGGGTGCAATATCTGCGCGTGCTCAACAACAAGGCGTGCATCTTCCGGCGAAATACCGGCAATTTCCATGGCTCGGTCAAATGCATTAAGGGTTATATGGTTCCCCCTGTCACCGATTGAATGGGTCCTTGTACTGAAGCCAAGAGTTAACAGCTCGGCCACAACCTGTGCGTATGCTTCCTGATCCTGGCCAAGAGCCCTAAGCGCGCCTGTTTCTCCCGGCATATCACTGTAAGGGGCAAACAGTGCAGCACCCCTGCCGCCAAGTGAACCGTCAACAAACATCTTGACCCAGCCTGCGGTATAACGGTTATCATACAAGCCCCTTAAAGGCTGACTGAGCTCTCGGGCTGTTCTTTCATCAACTGCGTCCATCAGCCTGACACTCAGGAGGCCCTCTTCATATGCCCTCTTTCGGAGTTCAATGTCGGATCTTCCTGTAGCAGTAAGATCATGTACCGTAGTAATTCCGGCTTCTAGCAGGGCATCATTGCCAAGTTTCAATGCCTGAAGTTCCTCTTCATCAGAAAGCCCGGGGGATTCAGGTATATGACTGTTGACCAGTGCACCGGCAGCGGATACCAAAACCCCACTTGGATTGCCGTTATCATCCTTTACAATTGTGCCGGCATCAGGGTCAGGGGTTGAAGCCTCAACTCCGGCTATATCAAGTGCATTTGTGTTAACCCAGTGTGCATGGCCGCAATAACGCCTCAATACCACGGGGTTGTCCGGACTAACCTGATCAAGGAGATTTTTATGAGGTGTTTCATCCCATAAAGCATCATTGTAGCCTCTGGCAATTATCCATTCACCTGCTTCTGCTTCTTCTGCAGCAATCCTTATCCTTTCAAGCAATTGATCAAGAGGCAGCCAGTAAACATCAAGCGGGGCTTTCAGCAGCGTCCTTCCCAGTCCCTCAAAATGCATATGGCTCTCCGTAAGTCCGGGAATTACTGTCATCCCACCAAGGTCGATGACATTTGTATTATTACCGGCATATGCAAATGCATCATCATTGCTACCCACAAAAATAAACCTGCCATTCTTCACTGCAACTGCCGAAGCAACTGGCAGTTCATCACTCATAGTGTAGATATTGGCGTTGTGGTAAATGACATCTGCTTTTTCACTCCTGCAGGAAAAGAGTAACAGCGCAATAAGTGCTGCTGAGAAAGTAATTACTGTTGCTTTGGATTTCATAATATAAAAAAAGGTAAAAATTAAGCGGTAATCTTTTAAGATGCAATAATAGCCAAAAATAGGGTATTAACAAAGACATGGAGTATCCATGTGGCCAAAGCAATAATGTATGCAAAAAAAATACATACCTTTACATTTTTGTAAAATCAGAAAATCCTAAAGATGTCATTTAAAGCAATTACTTGCAGAAACTCAATTGTGATCATTCTCTTCACGCTATTTGCCTGTATTTTACCTGCCTCTTCAAATAATCCGGCAGGCAAACTGCAGGCACCTGTTCTGGAGCCACTTGAATACAACAGGGATCAGCTTGTTAAGATGGCTGTTGTCGGATATATTGCAGAGGCAAGGCTCAATCATCCACCTTACAGGGTTGGCGCTGATGGCAGCCTCAGGGTATTGCCGGCTACCGGAAGTATTACCTATAATTTCCGTACAGGCGATTCAGCTGTGAATATAGCAGGTGACCATGTAGAACCGGCTGTTACCCTTTTTAACCCCGGAAGCAGCGGAAGTCGCACAAGCCCTGAAAGTCGTGGATTTAATATACTCTCATGTATAGGTAACGAGGTAAGAGTACTAAACGGTGGGGCAGAGGGCGTATCCGGATATGTTATAGGTAAACACGGCGGTTCAGAGCATGTAATGGTGGATTTTAAGGATCCTGAAGTGATGATGTCTATGAGTCCGGGCGACCGCATGCAGGTAAATGCAGTAGGTGCCGGAATGGAGCTGCTTAATGCCGGAGATGTCATGGTTATGAACACCAGCCCCAGGCTTATTGAAGCCCTGGGTGAAGCAGGTATGGGTATTACATCCGGTGGAAAGCTGAGAATAGGGGTCGCTTTGATTGTCCCTGCAAAGATAATGGGTTCAGGATTGGGTTCAAACCATGTATATTCGGGCGATTACGATATACAGCTGTTTGACGAAAAGGTTAATGAGGAATATGGTCTTGACAGGCTTCGTTTCGGTGATATAATAGCTATAACCGATGCTGACCATTCTTACGGGAGGATATATAAGACTGGTGCAATTTCTATCGGTGTTATAACTCACAGCGGGAGCATGATCGCTGGACATGGCCCCGGAGTTACAACGCTATTCACATCAACATCGGGTAATATTGAAGTATTTATGGATCCCCAGGCAAACCTGAAATACCTTCTTTTTGAATGAAATAATGTGTTCTGAACAATAATATTTTGGCAGCGTTAAGTATGTATCTAAATAATAAACTAATTAGATATATATTGCTATGGATAATATTTCAGATCGTAATATAACAGGGATTCACCATATAACTGCAATATCGGCGAGTGCACAGGAAAACCTGGATTTTTACTCTGGCATATTGGGTATGCGCCTGATAAAGAAAACAGTAAACTTTGATGATCCCGGTGTTTACCACCTGTATTTTGCCGATTACAAAGGAACTCCCGGCGGTGTTTTAACTTTCTTCCCATATGAAGGCGTACAAAAGGGGAGGAAAGGAGCTGGAATGGTAAATACTATTTCGTTCTCAGTCCCGTCAGACTCTCTTAGCTATTGGGAGTCCAGACTCGACAGACATGGCATTTACAGGAAGGAGGTTCAGACCAGGTTGGGGGATGAGAGATATCTGTACTTTGAGGACAACGATGGACTGGGGCTGGAGCTTGTATTCAATGATAATGACAACAGGGAAGGATGGAAAGGCGGAACAGTACCTGAAGAGTTCACGATCAGGGGGTTTTTTGGTGCAACGATTTGGCACAATGGTGGGGAGGAGACTGTATCTCTGCTTACCGGTGCAATGGATCATAAACTAACAATAAGTGACGGGAAGCGTAAGAGATACGCCGCAAAAGATGAACCCGGAGCCTACTTGGACCTAGTAACTGTAAATGATCTCGATCATGGTGCCGGAGGTTCGGGTACAGTTCATCATATTGCGTTCAGGACTGCAGACACAAAAAATCAGGATATTGTCAGGGAGAAGGTTTCTGAACTGGATTTGTATGCTACCCGTGTAATAGACAGGCAGTATTTCAAGTCAGTCTATTTCCGTGAACCAGGGGGCGTATTGTTTGAAATTGCAACAGACGGCCCAGGTTTTACTGTTGATGAAGACCTGGATTCACTTGGCACATCACTTATGCTTCCTCCCCAATATGAAGACAGGCGCAGTGAAATTGAACAGCTCCTGCCGGGAATTTCGATTAGCTGATAAATTTAAATAATATGCAAAACAGAAGTAATTTAATGACAGCGGGCAAGGATCTAAAAGATGCCTCAAGAGCAATTATTATGTTGCACGGCAGGGGAGGCTCACCTGAAGATATGCTGCCGCTTACCGAAGAACTCGGAATTGACAGTTTTGCTGTTTTTTTACCACGGGCCGAAAGAAATACATGGTATCCATATTCATTCCTGGTTCCCCCCGAACAGAACCAGCCATGGCTTGACTCTGCTCTCGAAATGATTGCTGGCCTTGAGAATGAATTATTATCTTCAGGAATAGCTTCCGAAAATATCTACTTTTTGGGTTTTTCGCAGGGAGCCTGCCTCAGCCTTGAATATACAGCCCGCAGTGCAAAAAGATACGGAGGTGTAATTGCATTTTCTGGTGGCCTCATCGGAGACATTATTGAGAGAGAAAAATATAAGGGAGATTTTTTACAAACACCTGTATTTCTCGGGAGTTCAGATCCGGATCCACACATCCCGGCCAAGAGGGTAAAAGAATCCGGAAAACTTCTTGCAAGCCTTAACGCTGATACCTTTATGGAGATTTATCCCGGAATGGGCCATATAATAAGCAGGGAAGAAATAGATACAGTAAACCGTATATTTTTTTCAGCTTATAATTTTTAATACTTTTGGGGATAATGGATAATTATTTCCCGAATATACTATTAATAAGCGGAAGCGGAAGGAATGTCGGTAAAACGACTTTTACCTGCCGGACGATTAAAGCCTTTTCCAGGCTGGGAATAGTCGCAGTTAAAATATCCCCTCACTGGCATATTCAAAACGAAAGTAAAAAAACATTACTTAAGGAAGAAAACACCCTTTTGCTTGAAGAGTTAAATACTGGAGGGGATAAAGACAGTTCAAGAATGCTGCGAAGTGGTGCAGCCAGAGTTTATTATATTCAAAATTTAGCAGACACCGGATTGCTGAAGGCTTTTAAAATTATAATGAAGAGGGAAGGGAAAAAAAGACCGATGATCTTTGAATCCGCAGCATTAGGTAAATACATCACACCTGCGATTCATCTTCACATAAACAGGCCGGTGCAGGACGGAGATAAGGTAGTCCCGGCCAATGGGAGCATAGATCGTTTTATAAATTTCGATGGCAGGGAGTTTGATTTTTCCCCCGGCAGTTTAAGCTGGGAAGAAAACTCCTGGAGTATGATTTCCTCAATTAATCCTTAACTTTGTATAAAAAATTGCAAAAGTTTATGGAAGGCAACTCAGTATCCGGTAAGGTAAAAAATACTCTGACACCCCGCGAGGCGTACAAAGCAATCAATGAGGGGGCATTATATGTTGATTTAAGGCAAAAGGACTTTTCTGACTACAAGATACCTGATATCCCTGATATATTCTTTTTACCACTTGAGTATCTTGAAAAGGAATGGGATAAGTTACCTGCCGACAGGCATCTTATATTGTCTGACTCATCCGGACTTAAAAGCAGAAAGGCACTTGACTCGCTCAGAGAAAAGGGCTTGATGCATATTTCACATATGGCAGGAGGATTTGTTGAGTGGGAAAGGGACGGACTTCCGGTAAGGCAGGATTTGAATGAGCGTCTCACAGGTGCATGCGCCTGCCAGTTGCGGCCAAGGGACAGACAGTAAATGAAAAAACCCCTCACGTTATTAGCGGGAGGGGTTTTCGTGTCATTTAAGACCAATTTTTCCGATGTTCAGAGGATGCTCTATGACAGTTTTACATTAGCTGCATTCATTCCTTTTTTTCCCTCTTTGAGCTCAAAGCTGACTTCATCTCCTTCACGGACCTGGTCGATCAGACCGGTTGCGTGTACGAAAAATTCTTCTTCTGTTTCGTGATCCTTAATAAATCCGAATCCTTTAAGTTCGTTAAAGAACTTTACTGTTCCAGTTTTCATAAAATAATAATGATTTGATTGATTAATTGAATTGAAATGCGCTCTCTTTGAATTAAAATGGTTATCCGGAAAGGAATGTCAGAAATCAAATACTGCGGAGATCAATTCGAGTTACTAATTAAATGAAGAACAAAGATAATACAAATTTGTTTGATTCAGCAAAAAAAAACATTTTTTTAGCCCCCATGTACTTATAATCCGGAAGTATCATTTATAGCGGCTCCAATTGCGGTGCAATATGCTGCATGTTCGGGCAGGTGGAATTTGACCCTGTACATTTTTTCCAGGCTCCTGAAGGTCTTTTTCGCAATTGGCGTATCCACCAGCTTTCCGGTTAGTACAATATCGTTGTCATTTTCAGTCCTGGCGGCGAATATTGCCATCATTCCAACTACCTGGAAAACCATATTCAGAATACCGCGGCAAAGATCATTTTTGTTTGCCTGATCGTTAAGCTTTCCAAAATTGGAGGCAGTAATGCTGCTGGGGAGCATGCCTATATCCGAAGGAGAAATATCTCCGACACTCAGATCAACGTTCCTGAGTCTGCCTTGCTCAGCGGCCTCAAGTATATTGTCAACGTTTGAGATATTTGCCATTATTTTTGACAGTCCTGTTATTGTTCCTCCTCCGACCCCTGTGCCCCCCAGGTGTTTTATGCAGGTACCGTGCGCTTTGACATAAGCCGTGCCTGTACCCATGCTGACAATGACAGCTTTTTTGAGGCCGGATAAGAAGAGACCTCCTGAGCCTATTGCCCTGAATTCATCCAACTTTTTTATCGGTAGCCCTAAAAGTGACTCTCCAAGGAAGCTGGCTCCGACACCGGTAACCATAAGCTTTTCAATATCTCCGAAACCTATCTTATTTTCGTTCAGGAATTTTCCGAGAGCGCCGGAAGCTGATGCAACAGGGTCATTTGCCTCTACAGTGATAGGTTTTACGATCTTTCCGGACCTGATACCGATTATTTTAGTTGTGCTCCCGCCTATATCTATACCTATTGTCATCATAATCCCTGATTTTTCAGTTGTTCTCAAGTCCTTTCGATAGAAGATCAGCAATATGCAATGTTTTAAGCGGCAGCCCTTGTTTGTCGATATATGATTGAAGATGCATAAGACAGGATGATTCAGTCGATACTATATATTCAGCGCCTGTTTCCATTGCATATGCCGTTTTCTGTTCTGCCATGGCTGTTGAAATTGACTCGAATTTTACCGAAAATGTACCTCCAAATCCACAACATTCATCACTGTTATACATTTCAACAACTTCCAACCCTTTTACTTTTTTAAGCAGACGCCTTGGCTGGTCAGACAATCCGTATTCGCGCAACGCAGTACATGAATCGTGAAAGCAAACCCTAGTTTTTAGTTTTGCGCCCAGATCATCTGCCTTGAGTATATTTACAACAAAGTCAGTGAACTCAAATATCTTTTTTGCAAGGTAATTGTTCTCATTATGAAGCGAGGAGTTGTAGAACATCTGCGGGTAGTAATTCTTAATAAAGCCGATGCATGATGCAGATGGGCCTACAACGTAGTCATATTCAGCAAAATCTCTTATGAATTTTTCCCCGAGCTGTTTGGCTTCGTCCCAGAATCCACCGTTAAAGGCAATCTGTCCGCAACAGCCCTGTCCGGGATTGTAATGGAAATCCATATGTGACTTTACAAGTTCGTCAGCTTTTTTCAGCACCTTTATCATGCTGAATGCTGTGTCGGGATAAAGCTGATCGACAAAGCAGGGTATGAACAATCCTGTTTTCATGAGGGCAAAATTATGTTTTCAATCGACTCTTCTTTGCCGTAACACCTCGAACAAAACAACGCCCGTTGCGACTGACACATTCAGGGAATCAATTTTCCCTTTCATGGGGATACTGCATATATCGTCGGATACTTTTCTGATCGCCGGAGATATGCCCCGGTCTTCTGAGCCTATTACAACCGCAAGAGGTTCCCTGAGGTCTTCGTCATACAGGGTTCTTTTTCCCCGGCTGTCGCACGACAATATCTTTAAACCGCATTCCCTTAAAAATGCAAGGCTTTGCAATAAACTCCCTTCGCGGCAAACAGGTATCCTTGACAACGCACCGGCTGATGCTTTTACAGCATCAGCACTCACCGATGCCCCACCTTTTTCAGGTATCACTATTGCATGGGCACCGGCGCATTCTGCCGTGCGTGCTGCTGCGCCAAGGTTCCTTACATCA
>SLKR01000120.1 GCA_007134525.1 Bacteroidales bacterium
ATTATCTTTGGGTCATACAATAATGGAAAAGTTACAAAAAAAATTGCATAAAATATAGAAAAAAGTAAATTTGTGTGGTTTTTACATTTTTTTTGACTAAAATGTTCAAACAATATAAAACCCAAAACTTATGCAACACGATAAACGAAAGAATGTGATCATCATCGGCGCAGCCGGAAGGGATTTTCACAACTTCAACACCAATTTCCGGGGGAACAGTAACTATAATGTGGTAGCCTTTACGGCAGCACAGATACCTGACATAGACGGCAAGGTCTATCCCAGGGAGCTGGCCGGAGAGCTCTACCCGGGAGGTATCCCTATCCTCTCGGAGGATGAGTTGCCACAACTGATCCGCGACAAAAAGGTGGATGAGTGTGTTTTCTCATACAGCGATGTGTCGTACAACCAGGTGATGAACCTTGCGTCGGTTATAAACGCAGCAGGTGCCGACTTCAGGCTGCTGGGGCTGAACTCCACCATGCTCAGGTCTTCAAAACCAATAATCGCAACCGGTGCGGTACGCACAGGAGGCGGCAAGAGCGAGGCCTCAAGGCGCATAATAGACATCCTTAAGGCCCACAAGGTTAAGGTGGTTGCAATACGACACCCCATGCCATACGGCAACCTTGCAAAACAGGCCGTACAGCGTTTTGCAAGAATAGAGGACCTGAAAAAGCACGATTGTACAATTGAGGAGATGGAGGAGTATGAACCCCACGTGGTACGCGACACTGTAATTTATGCGGGCGTGGACTACGAGGCCATACTGCGTGAGGCCGAGAAGGAGGACGCGGACGTTATACTCTGGGACGGGGGCAACAATGACTTTCCCTTCTACAGGCCCGACCTTATGATCACCATGGTCGACCCCCAGCGTGCAGGGCATGAGCTGACTTACTACCCGGGCGAGACCACTTTAAGGATAGCCGACATAGTGGTTTTTAACAAGATTGAGAGTGCCGATCTTGCCGATTTGCAGCTTGTAAGAAATAATGTTGCAAAGGTTAACCCCGGCGCCATCGTTGTGGATGCATGCTCACCGACTACCGTTGACAAGCCTGAACTTATAAGGGGCAGGAAGGTGCTGGTTATCGAGGAAGGTCCGACTGTGACCCACGGCGAGATCAAGCACAGCTACGGCAGCATTACCGCCCAGAAATACGGTGCCGCAGAGATAGTTGACCCCAGGCCCTATGCAGTAGGCAAGATAAAGGACACTTTCGAAAAATACCCCGGCATCGGGCCTATACTACCGTCAATGGGATACAGCGACCAGCAGAAGAAAGACCTGCAGGCCACCATCGAGAACACCCCTTGCGATACGGTGGTGATCGCTACTCCAATAGACATCAACAGGGTGATCAGTATCAACAAGCCCACAGTAAAGGTTGGCTATGAACTCCAGGAGATCGGCAAACCAGACCTCTGTGATCTGATCTGTAATTTCCTGAAAGAAAAGGATCTGGTCCGCAGCGATTGCGGATGTAAATAATTTATTCGGGGGCCGCAATGGCCCCCTTTTTTTTGCCCATACGTTTCACTAATCAAATAATTAAACACCAAAAACAGATGAAAAACAAAAGCCTGGTATCCATTAACGATTACAGCAAGGAAGAACAACTGAGCATTCTGGATCTGGCCCGGGAGTTTGAAAAAAATCCGGTACAGGACATCCTCAAAGACAATGTTATCGCCTCGCTCTTCTTTGAGCCATCAACCCGAACGAGGTTAAGTTTCGAGAGTGCGGTAAACCGCCTGGGAGGGAAGATTGTTGGGTTTTCGGAGGCATCCAACACAAGCGTAAAAAAGGGTGAGTCGCTTCGCGACACCATACTGACAGTGGCCAACTACTCCGACCTGATAGTAATGCGCAACCCTGTGGAGGGAAGTGCCCGTTTTGCCTCGGAGATATCCCCGGTGCCAATAATAAATGCGGGCGACGGGGCAAACCAGCACCCCACCCAGACACTGCTTGACCTTTACAGCATCCGCAAGACGCAGGGCACACTCGACAACCTGCATGTGGCCATGGTAGGCGACCTTAAGTATGGCCGCACCATCCATTCACTTGTAATTGCGCTGTGCAACTACAACACCACCTTCCACCTTGTATCGCCTGTTGAGCTCAAACTGCCAAGCTCCGTGAAGATGCACATAAAGGAGAAAAAGCTTGCATACCACCAGTACACCGAGGTGGAGGATGTTATACCTCATGCAGATGTTCTTTACATGACAAGGATACAGAGGGAGCGCTTCTCCGATCCCCTGGAGTATGAGAGAATCAAGAACTCCTATAACCTCGAATATGAGATGATAAAGAAAACCAAGGACAACTTCAGGGTGCTGCACCCGCTGCCAAGGGTTAACGAGATCAATATCGATGTTGATAAAAGCCCGAAGGCTTACTATTTCGAGCAGGCACTAAATGGTGTATTCGTGCGCCAGGCACTAATAAGCTCAATACTGGGGCTGAAGTAATCAAAAAAAAAGCAGAAAAATAAAACCAGCATATAAAAATGGAAAACAAAAAGGTTAAGGAACTAAAGGTATCGGCCATTGAAAACGGCACAGTAATAGACCACATTCCCTCCAGCGCAGTGTTCAAGGTTATCAGGATACTCAAGCTGGAAGCTTTCGACGACATGGTGCTCTTTGCCACCAACCTGGAAAGCAAGAAGTACGGCAAAAAAGGCATAGTAAAGGTAAGCGGGAAGTATTTCGAGCCGGAGGAGCTCAACAAGATATCACTGGTTGCACCCCACGCATCGATAATCGAGATAAGTGATTTCCAGGTTGCAAATAAAAAGATTGTGGAAACACCAACCGAAATAAAGGGTATAGTGAAGTGTTTCAATCCCAACTGCATCACCAACAAGGAGCAGGTAAAGGCAAGGTTCGTGGTGGTCGACAAGGAGGATACACGCCTTAAATGCCATTACTGCGAGAAGATCACAACCCGGGAAACAATGGAGTTCTTTTAGGACAGCTTGTCCTCAAGTATCTTTATCTCTGTGGTGACAGGGGAGTTATTGTACAGGATGTTGTAAACCGCATCGAGTATGGGCATCTTTACACCTAGCCTCTCATTAAGGTCTTTGATACATTTTGTAGCGTAATAGCCCTCTGCCACCATATTCATCTCCATCTGCGCATAGCCGGGGCTGTAGCCCCTGGCAAGCATCTGGCCGTAGCGCCTGTTTCGGCTGAACTGGGAGTAGCTTGTAACCAGAAGGTCGCCAAGGTAAACCGATTTCTTTATATCCCTGTTTCCGGGCTTTACGGCATCCATAAAACCGTTTATCTCCTGCAGGGCATTGCTCACCAACACTGCCTGGAAGTTGTCGCCATAGCCCAGGCCTGAACATATGCCGCTTGCAATGGCGATGATGTTCTTCAGAACTGGCACGTACTGGGTGCCGTAGATATCATCGGTAAGGCTGGTTTTGATATATCGGCAGTCGAACAGCCCCGAAACGGCTGCGCCATTGAGGCGGTTTTTCGAGGCAATGGTAAGGTAGGTAAGCTTTTCCTGTGCAACCTCCTCGGCATGGCTGGGGCCGCTCACCACCACGAAGTTCTCATGAGGCACCCCGAACCTTTTGTAGAAATAATCTGCCATGATATCGTTCTGCTCAGGAATTATCCCCTTAATGGCGCTTACCACAGGCTTCCCATTCAAAAGTGAAGAATGCAGCCCCCCTAGCGACTTGTTAAGAAATGCTGCCGGGATGCAGAATATGGGGATGTCGGCCTGCTTGAGTACACGGTTAAGTTCGTGGGTAACATCAAGTCGCTGTACATTAAATGATACCGAGCTCATATAGCGCGGGTTATGGCCATACTGATTAAGATGGTCTGCAATCTCCTTCTCCCTGACCCACCAGTGAACCTTCTCAACATTATTGAGCAGTATTTTCACAATGGCTGTCGCCCAGCTCCCCGACCCTATAACAGCTACCTTGACCTCTCGCATATCATTTTTTTAATGTTTAAACGGCAATTTGTTCAGAGCTCCAGCTCCATTGTATGCTCCTGCTCCTCCCTGATTACCGTAACAATGGCTTTATCACCCTCACTGAGCCTTCCCAGGGCTTCCATATATGTCTGTATCTCCCTTATCTCCATATCATTGATGCGGATAATGACATCGCCATCTTCTATGCCGGCCTGGCGTGCCGGCCTGCCGTCAGAGACCGACATTACCCTTAGGCCTGTACCATCGAATGCATGATCGGGCATCAGCCCCAGTGTAACACCATCGCTGCGCACCCTTGCGGGTTCGGGATCCGAAGCGGAAGAGAAGGCCAGCCTGTCGCGGCCTTCGAGCGTTGAGGCCATATCCAGGGCAAAAGCAATTATCTCCTGTGCACCCTCATAATTTACCCTGTCGGGGGTATCGGCAGGGGTATGGTAATCATCATGTATACCGGTAAAGAAGAATATCACCGGTATATCCTTAACATAGAAGGAGGTGTGGTCGGATCCTCCCCTGCCTCCCGGGCTCTTGCGGATATTGAAATGGCCGGGGGCATGGCTCTCTATAAGCCCGTCCCATGCAGGTGATGATCCCGTGCCAATCAAAGTGAGGTTATAATCTTCCAGGCGGCCTATCATGTCGAGGTTGAACATATAGTTGATCCTATCCATATCGTAGGCATCGCTGTCGGTAAAGTAGCGACTGCCGATAAGGCCCTTCTCCTCGGCACCGAAGCCAATAAAGATATAGTTGTAGTTTGTGAAGTCACCGCTTGAGTTAATATACCTGGCAGCCTCTAAAAACCCCGCAGTACCGCTGGCATTGTCGTCGGCACCATAGTGTATGTCATGCACATCGGGTGTCCTGGAACCCCGCGGGCCCCAGCCCACATGGTCAAAGTGACCGCCAAACACCACTGTTGCATCTGCCCCGTTGTCTATGTAGCCTGCCACATTAAGGCTTATGAGCTCATCCCGGCTTATATCCGTCGTTAGTTCAACCCTTTGTTCCTGCTCTGACATCATATCGTACAATACATTATCATGGGCGAAGATTATGGGTATTCCTACAGGTATGCGGCCCAGGTTGAAGTTTACAGGCGGGTCCTCCATATCCTTTTTGCTGTTTACAAATATTATGGCAGAGGCGCCTTTCTCCTCAGCAGAACGTATCTTGTGAAAAACAACCTGGAACATCTGCCTGCTGCCTGTCTCACCTAATAGTTCCGGCATATAGAATTCCATCACCAAAGCCTTGCCATCCACATCCCCGTGAAGCAGGTAATCGCAATAATAATCGTACTGCTCAAAACCTTCCAGGCGGCCCAGGTCTGTGAGCCCGTGGCCCACATGAACAAAGGGTGCCGACACGGTTGCGCTTTCCGATCCCGGCATAACGTAATAATCCTCACTGTGAACGTAGGTTCTGTTACCATAGGTGAAGTGGTTGTCATCACCCCATATCCACTGCCCCGGGAACGGAAACTCCTGGAAGTAGGAATCGCCGAAGAGCGGTTCAAGGCCTGCCTCCTGCAGCCTTTCCCTGATATATGCAGCTGCCATGCGCTCTCCCTCAGTACCTGCATCCCGGCCTTCAAACTCCTCGGAGGCAAGCGTATAAATGTCTTTTTGTAGTCTTGAAATAACAGCTTCCTGCGAAAAATCAAAGCTTGTCTGCTGTGCCCTGACGGCGAATGCAGATAGTAAAACTGCAGCAAGAAGCAATAACCTTGTGGGTTTCATCGGTTTTATTCTTTAAGTTAATAACACAATTTAAAGCAGTGCGGGAAAAATAATTGTTAAAAATAACTATTTTTGAGTATATGAAAAAACCAGCTGCCATATGGAACACAAAAACAAGCCAATTTTATTCTGGGTAATTAACGGACTGATAGCCCTTGTAGTACTTATATTCATAATCCAGAACCGGGA
>SLKR01000123.1 GCA_007134525.1 Bacteroidales bacterium
CTTTCAGCATCAGATGATGAAGATCCCGATGAAGGCCCCTGGCAGTTTACCGGTTTTTTCAGCCAGCAGCTGAACCAAATTTCATTCTCAAACTGGGTACAGGGCGGTGAAAACAGCCTTGCTTCAACCAGTATTGTTAATCTTGGTGCCCAGTTCAAGAGAGACAGGCTCAATTGGGATAACAGGCTTAATTTATCCTATGGCATTATTAAAGTAGAGGATACTCCGGTCCGCAAGAACGAAGACAGGATAAGAATGCTGTCTAAGTTCGGGAGAGAGATAAGTCCACACCTGAGTACAAGCTTGCTTGGGGAGTTCAGAAGCCAGATTGACAAAGGCTACAACTACCCCAACGACAGTGTTGCAATATCGCGTTTTATGGCTCCTGGCTATCTATCGCTATCTGCCGGTATTGAATATGAGCCGTGGGATTTTCTCTCACTCTTCCTTTCGCCTGCTTCAGGAAAGCTCACCCTGGTGCGGGATCAGGAACTGGCAAACAAGGGGGCCTTCGGTGTTGATCCCGCAGTATATGATGAAGATGGCGTTATGATCTCAGAGGGCAGCAATGTCAATGCGGAGTTTGGTGCTTTGCTGAATATAATGTTCACTAAAGAGGTCTTTGAAGATGTGGAGGTAGACTCAAAGCTGACACTGTTTAATAATCTTACAGATGGCGACAGGAGCAACCGCAAAAATACCGATATAGACTGGGAAACATCCGTAAACCTGAAGATCAACAGGTATATAACAGCCAGCTTTCGGTTTCATGTGTTGTATGACCATGATACCCCCATACCTGTCTATGACCAGGACGGGATACAGACAGGAGACACACGGGGGTTTCAGGTTAAGCAAATGCTGGGGATTGGCCTTTCTTACATGATTTAAACCAGATCTACCCTTCCCTGCATTTTATTATTATTACTTAATAAACAACATCTCCCTGTATTTTGGTAGTGGCCATAACTGGTCATCCACGAGTATTTCAAGCTTGTCAATGTGATATCTTATAAAGTCCAGATAAGGACCCACTGATTCACTGTAGGTATTTGCCTTTCTGGCCGGATCTTCAATCACATTGGCCTCCTTGCGGGCTGATATCATTTTTGCAACACTGTCCTTTATTGCCGAAATATGTTCTGATATCTTTGTAATAGTATGTATTTGCTGGCTTGAGTGCTCCTTGAAAAGTGATTCTGGCAGGGTCTCCCTGAGCCCCCTGAGGTTCTCAATAAGAATGTTCTGGTATTTTATAGCTGCAGGTATTATATGATTACCTGCAAGGTCTCCCAGAACCCGCGATTCTATCTGGATTACCTTGGAGTACTGTTCCATTCGAATATCATAGCGGGCCAATAGTTCTTTCTTTGTTAGTACCCCGGTTTCAATGAAGAGTTCTGCAGTTTTGCCTGATTTGTACTCTTCGAGTGCGGCAGGGGTTTTCTTAATATTCGGGAGCCCCCTTTTTTCTGCCTCTTTTACCCATTCTTCTCCATAATTGTTCCCTTCAAACAATATGTGCCTTGATTTTTCTATGTACTTCCTCAGGATACGAAGTATAGCCTCATCCTTGCTGACCTTGCCTTCCATCATTTCACCCACTTCCTGCTTGAAACGTCTGAGTTGCCTGGCCAGGATTGTGTTTAGCACTATCATTGATGGTCCGCAGTTTGCTGATGACCCCACTGCCCTGAACTCAAACTTGTTACCGGTAAAAGCCAGTGGAGAGGTTCGGTTTCTGTCGGTATTGTCGAATATTATCCTTGGTATTTTTCCAATATTAAGCTTCAGTTCTGTTTTCTCATCAGCTGTCATTTTGCGGTTTTTGACCTTTTTCTCGATCTCTTCAAGAATGCCTGTGAGCTGTGAGCCTATAAATACTGACATTATGGCCGGCGGTGCCTCGTTTGCTCCAAGCCTGTGGTCATTGCCCGCTGATGCAATGGCTGCTCTCAGCAGGCCTGGATACTCACTTACTGCCTTAATAAAGTTTATGAAGAAGGTAAGGAAAAGCAGGTTCGTTTTTGGTGTGTGTCCGGGGCTTAAAAGGTTCTTGCCTGTGTTGGTGGCAAGGGAGTAATTGTTGTGCTTCCCGGATCCGTTGACCCCGGCAAATGGCTTTTCATGGAACAGAATCCTTAAGTCATGCTTTAGTGCGACTTTTTCCATTACAACCATTACAAGCTGATTATGGTCAATTGCAATATTGGCTTCTTCGTAAACCGGTGCAAGCTCAAACTGGTTTGGGGCTACCTCGTTATGACGTGTTTTAACAGGAATGCCGAGTCGCCATGCTGCATGTTCGAAATCCTTCATAAATGCCGAAACCCTTTGCGGGATGGAGCCAAAATAGTGATCCTCCATCTGTTGACCCCTGGCAGGGGTATGACCACAGAGTGTCCGGCCGCAAAGGGTGAGGTCAGGCCTGGAGTAGTAGAAATGCTTGTCAACCAGAAAGTACTCCTGCTCCCAGCCAAGAGTGGGGAATACCTTGTTGATATTGCGGTCAAACATCTGGCAAACTTCAGTGGCAATTTCATCGAGTACCGTTATGGATTTTATCACCGGTGTTTTGTAATCTAGGGCCTCTCCTGTATATGCTATAAAAACTGTCGGTATGCAAAGGGTGCGGTCAATTATAAATGATGGAGAGGAAGGATCCCATGCGGAATAACCCCTTGCTTCAAAGGTGTTCCTTAGCCCACCGCTGGGCAGGGAACTGGCATCGGGTTCCTGCTGTACCAGTTGTGTGCCGTCAAACTGTTCAATAGAGGATCCGGGTCCGTCAGGGGTGAAGAAAGCATCGTGCTTTTCGGCAGTAGCCCCGTTAAGGGGCTGAAACCAGTGTGTATAATGAGTTGCACCCTTTGAAATAGCCCAGGCCTTCATTGCAGATGCAATCAGGTCAGCAAGCTTCCTGTCAATTGGTTCCGGTCTGTCAATACTTTCAATAATCTCCCGGAAAACATCTCTTGGAAGATAGTCCCTCATAATGTGGTGCGAAAAAACGTCTTCCCCGTAATATTCAGAGACCCTCGAAGGATATTTGGAAACAGGGATTTCTTTGTGATCGATTGCTGACTTTACCGCATTGAATCTGTTGTTCATTTTTTTGTCTTTTTTTGATAATATGTGATTATTTAAGGGGTCAACCGCAAAAATAATACTTTTTATTTTGCTAGCGACAAAAAAATAGGGGGTGTAGGTAAAAATAATATATAATTAATATTCAATCCTATAAATCGGATACCACTCTTTTTCTTTTAGGAGGTATTCAAAAGAGCTTTCCTGAACCAGACCGATATCAGACATTGGCTCAAGTGCCAGAACCAGGAAGTTGGAATGAAGCTGCCGGACGGGAAGATAAATAAATTGTTCATGGATATCAGATAGGTCAACTTGTCTTTTTAGAGGTTTTCCTCCGTTGCTGTAATGCATTGGCCTGAGATACCAGCCGTATACGGAAGTTCCTGCAGGCATATTGTTCAGCCTGTACAGCCCGTGAATATTGACCCACCGCATAAGGTTCTGATCCTTGCGGGGTATCAGATAACCGAGAGGCATATCAGTCTCTGTTTCGGGAATTACAAGGGGTCTGTAGTTCTCTGCCATAACAAGTGTATCTTCTCCGGTAGTTGCCGACTTCAGATGCAGGGGAAGTAAACTGCCATCTGGTGCATACTGAGTACGTATGGCTACTTTTTCGCCACTGCGGTCAGACACAAGGTGCTCTCTTGCACTGGTAACAATTTCTATTGCTTCATGCCTTTCGTTTGCCAGGAAATCCAGCAATGCCTTCAACGCTTCGGCCTGGCTTTGGGTCCTGTGTTCCAGCATATCCACAAAACCGTCCCTGCCATTTTTTCCTTCAAAAATAAATGACATTGTATTTAGTATACCGAACGACTGTCTGCCGTCATCTATATGTGTTGTTGAATATCTGGTTATACCCTCGTCAGGTGGAGGGCCCACAATGTAGTTATGAAAGCTGTAGCCCAGACTTTCAAGGTGTTCTTCTATTGCAGGCAGCGCCCTCTCCAGGCTGAACCACCTGATATTGCTGTCTATATTTATGTTTGTATTAACACCAACCTGTACGTCAAAATCCTTGTATGCGCCAAATTCCTTCCATGACTGACGGTATGGCTGATATTCATGGACATCTATGCTGACGTGCGGCATAATTTTACGGAACAGCCTGTGCAGTGAAACTGTTTCGGGGGCTTCCAGAACCAGGTGATCCCTGTTTAAGTCTTGTCCGGTAATGTTTCTCCTTTGATTAAGTTCGCTTCCGTCAGGGTTTAGCTGGGGTACAATCCACAGCTCCATATCATTGAACAAGTGATCCAGATATCCTTTTGCAATTTCCTTGAGGAGAAAAAGACTTGCCTCCTTTCCTGCCTGTTCGTTTCCATGTTGCTGTGCGAATAGGAGCACCCTGAGGCGATCGTCTTTTTGACTCTCCCTTTTTCCGGCATTTACAACCAGCAGGTCTCTGCCTTCTGCGGAGTGGCCAAAAATTTCCTGTTCAAGGAGCTGGCTTCTCTGGGTTATATCAGCACAGAACCTAATTATCTCTTCATATGTTGAAGGTTCCTTAAAATCATTCCACTCGGCAGGAGTTTTTAGCTCTCCGGGGTCACATGAATAAAAAAGACCGAGTGTAAGAAAAAAGACCAGGTAATTTATTTTCATGGTGTTATCGATTCAAGTCTTTTAAGAACTATTTTCTCCTTCTCTTTTATGTCCAGTTCACCATCAATCCATTCAATATGAAACCCATTCTTCTCCATTCTCCTGAACCAGGTCATCTGCCTCTTTGCATATTGATGAATTGCGGTGTTGAGTTTTGTGAACATTTCGGAATATGATATCCTTCCGGTTACATAAAGGGTCAGATAGCGGTATTCCAGACCGTAAAAAAGCAATTTATCTTCACTTATTCCGCTTTTGATAAGGTTTTCGACCTCCCCTGTCATCCCTTCCGAGAGCCTTTTTTTTAGTCTCCGGGTTATCCTCTCCCGTAATATGCTTCGTTCGTAAGCAATACCAAATATAACCGTACTGAATTCAGTCATTGCAGGGCTCATCCCTTTGTAGCTTTTTTCATATTCAGCTATCTCTATTGCCCTTTCAAGCCTTGCCCTGTCAGTTACATCAGTTGTATTGTGCAGAGGCCTCAAACCGGCCAGGATATTTGCCATTTCTTTCATTGACTTTTCCCTGAGCCACTGGCGCAATGCTTCATCTACCGGTACTCTCTGCATATTGTAACCAGCTACGGCTGATTCTATATAGAGCCCTGTACCTCCACAAAGGAGGACCTGTTTTCCACGCGATACTATGTCATTGTAAGCCTTAAGGAAGTCCTTCCGGAACTCATATACATTATATTCATATCCCGGGTTTCTGATGTCTATCAGATGGCAGGGTACCCTTTTCCCTCCCTGTATGAACTCTCCAAGATCCTTGCCGGTGCCAATATCCATACCGCGGTATACCTGCCTGGAGTCGGCACTTATAACCTCTCCACCAATGCGTGAGGCAACCCTGGCTGCCAGATTTGTTTTGCCACTTGCAGTGGGACCTGTAATTACTATTAGTATATTTCCCTCCTGCTCTTCCATTTAAGGTCGTTTTTCTGGTACTCAGCTTCAAGAATAAAAAGCAAATTCCTTATTTTGTCAAGATAAGCGTTTTCTGTGGTTTTGAAATCAAGGCTTTTAAGTTGTTGGTAATCTTCATTTATAAACCCGCATTTTTCATGTACTTTTAAACTTTCAAGGTTTTCATAGGGATAGAAGCTATTTAAGAACCCAGCCAGATGTTCCTCATCAGTACTGCTGAGCTTTTTGTTTTCAGACTTA
>SLKR01000135.1 GCA_007134525.1 Bacteroidales bacterium
GTCTATACGGTTACATTCGTTGTAGAAGATGAGGATGGAGCTGCTATAACAGATGCAGTAGTAACTCTTGGTGACTGGACAAATGACGCAGGTGACTATGTTTTTGAAGATGTAGTACCCGGCGAGTACGAGTATATTGTCACTGCTGACGGATACTATCCTGCAGAAGGAGATGTTGAAGTTGAAGATGACGCTACTGTTGTTGTTACGCTCGCACCTAGTATTTTTACCGTTACATTCGTTGTAGAGGATGAGGATGGAGCTGCTATAACAGATGCAGTAGTAACTCTTGGTGACTGGACAAATGATGCCGGCGACTATGTATTTGAAGATGTAGCGCCAGGTGACTATTCATATTCAGTTACTGCAGATGGATACTTTGACGCTGCCGGCGATGTAAGTGTTGCCGATGACGTTACAGTTGAAGTTACTTTAGAAATCGACGACACAAGCGTACCGGAAACAGGTCTTATTCAACTTACTATTTACCCGAACCCTGTCAGGGAAACTCTGAATATCGAGTCTGACGGAGCACTTATCGAGGAAGTAAGGACAATAGACATGCTCGGACAGGTAGTTTACAGTACAAGAGTACAGGATTACCGTCATTCGATCAATGTGACCGGATTCAGGAATGGCGTTTACTTCATCCAGGTAACCACTTCTCAGGGGGTTCAGACCCACAGGGTACAGGTTGCCAATTAATTATAGTAATTTCGTTTCCAAAAAAAGGGAAGATCGCCGGATCTTCCCTTTTTTATGTGCGCTAAAGTTTTTATCAGCTTCTTCTTTTAAGTATCTGTTCCGGCCTGAACAACAATCTTGAAGAGAACAGTGCAGAAAGGGCTATCAGGGGGAAGAATGCAGGATTAAAACCCTGGGGGATCAAAGGCCATAAGATCATTAGTATAAGGCCAAGGTATAGCACTATCCGGAAGTATGCCCTGCTCATGGCTGAAAGTCTTTCCCTTCCCTTAATCCTGAAAGCGAAATAGAGATGCGTTGGCAGGGCCCAGAGAATGTTAAGGTTCATAGCTGTCGCATAGTGGTTGGATAAAAACCACATAACAAATATCAGAAGGCCAGCAGCTCCCAGCACAAAGAAGAATATCCTGCTCATTATAATGAACACCCTTTCCCTGAACACTGACAATACCCCTGCAACGAACAGCACCCAGAAAAGAACCAGGGGAGTAACCGGAAAAGGAGAAGGCTTTTCATACAGTTCCGGTAAAAGCTCATTGTATGAACTTATAAACAGGCTGCTGTCATCCTTTCTTGCGTGCTGAAAGGCAATGAACATCTCATCCGGCAGGAACATATAATGCCAGGGGGTTGCCCTTTTGTCGGATGGCAGACCAAGGAGAAGATCAATCCCGAAGGCCGCCCAGGGAAGATGTGATACATATGGTTCCAGCATATCTCGGAAGCTGCGCTCCTCATGAGGGTGTGGATCCGGCCCCCAGTCAACATCTGTTTTATTGTCAGCAATATCCCGTATCCTTGTTGCACAGTTGTCAAAAAAGAAGTCATACAGGTAATATATGTTCTCCGGCCTCCGGTTGTGCTGCAGATATGCATAGATATCATCCATCTCATCCTGATCCAGGTTAAGGATCTGCTCATAGACTCCCCTGCCCTGATAGTGGTAGCTGTAGAGAAAGTGGTTAAGCGGCACAACAGTCAGCTTATACAGCAACCTGCCCCTGAGGAACTTCAGGTAAAAATAGGGAGTGTCAAAGTCGAATGTCCCCCAGTTGTATACCTCATCAATATTGTATACAGGGTCATACACCCACAGTGCACTGTGGCCAAACAATGAATAGAGCGCTTCTCCCGGTGTTGCTGTAAGAAGTGACATCCTGGCCTCTTCAGAGAGACCCGGGTGCTGGATATTATGCTCATATTGAAGGTTTGCCTTAACTTCTGCAGAATTAAGAACCATGCAGGCGGCTAATATCAGAAAGGCTGGAATTGTAAGAGTTTTCTTTTTCATTGATTTATTGATTGGTGCAAAAATAATGAAAAAAATCCCTATCTTTGCACCCTGAATTTGAGCCCGTTGATTTATCCAAATATAATCCCCGGCTACTTATTAACAATTTATTGTTGATAAACTTGCCGGAACCGAAACTATATTTTATCTTTGCACCCCCTGTAAAAGGGGTAATGTGCTTATTAATTAAACAGATACAGCAAATTAAGCCAGAAAATGAATACAACAAGCTATAAGACCATTTCGGCAAATAAGGCTACTGCAGATAAACAGTGGGTTCTTGTTGATGCTGAAGGTGAAATACTTGGCCGCCTTGCTTCAAGGGTTGCAATGATCCTCAGGGGCAAGCACAAGCCCAACTTCACCCCCCATGTTGACTGTGGTGACAATGTTATCATTATCAATGCAGACAAGATACAGCTTTCAGGAAACAAGTGGGACCAGAAGGAATACATACGTCATACAGGATATCCCGGCGGTCAGCGCTTTACACCTGCCACCAGCATGATGGCAAAAAGGCCTACCTATATGGTTGAGAAAGCCATAAAGGGAATGCTGCCGAAAAACCGGCTTGGAAGCCAGATGTTTCGTAATCTTCACGTATATCAGGGAGGCGAGCATCCCCATGATGCACAGAAACCCAAAGTAGTCAATATCAACACAATAAAATAAGATGGAAGTAATCAACACCTCAGGAAGAAGGAAGACGGCTATTGCAAGGCTGTATCTTAAGCCCGGCAATGGGAAGATAACCGTCAACAAAAAGGATTACAAGGAATATTTCCCGACAGGCATTCTGCAGTATATGGTGAAACAGCCTTTTATATTAACGAGTAACGAAGGGAAATTCGATATCAACGTTAACCTTAACGGGGGTGGTATAAAAGGCCAGGCCGAAGCAATGAGGCTGGCACTTTCCAAAGCCCTTGTGGAACTGGATGCTGAACACAGGCCACCTCTGAAGGCCAAGGGACTTCTCAGAAGGGATCCGAGAATGGTTGAAAGGAAGAAGCCCGGGCAGCCGAAGGCAAGGAAGAAATTCCAGTTCAGCAAACGTTAATCAACTATCATATTATTATTAAAAATCATGGCGAGAACAAACTATAACGAACTATTAGATGCCGGTGTCCATTTTGGCCACCTCAAGAGGAAGTGGAACCCCAATATGGCGCCCTATATCTTCATGGAGCGCAATGGCATCCACATCATCGACCTTAACAAGACAATTGCGAAGGTGGATGAGGCAGCCGGGGCACTCAAGCAGATAGCCCGTTCCGGTAAGAAGATTCTTTTCGTAGCCACGAAGAAACAGGCCCAGGACACCGTTAAGGAGCTGGTCAAGACTATTGACATGCCCTATGTTACAGAAAGGTGGCCGGGAGGTATGCTTACCAATTTTGCCACAATCCGCAAAGCCGTCCGCAAGATGAGCGCCATTGATAAAATGGCCACCGACGGCACCTTCGACAATATGTCGAAAAGGGAACGCCTTCAGATCATGCGTGAGAGGGCCAAGCTTGAGAAGCAGCTTGGAAGTATTTCGGATCTGAACAGGCTGCCTGCTGCGATATTTGTGGTTGACATATGCAAGGAGCATATCGCTGTAAAAGAGGCAAAGAAGCTTAACATCCCGACCTTTGCAATAGTTGATACAAATGCAAATCCCCTGGAGGTTGACTTTCCGATACCTGGAAATGATGATGCATCAAAATCGATCCATATTATAGTAAAGCTGATTGTTGAAGCCATTCAGGAGGGACTTGAAGAGCGAAAGCTTGACAGGGATAAGGCTGCTGAAGAAGAAGAAGAAAAGGAGAGGGAACAAGAGAAGGAACTCCAGAGACTTCAGGCCCTTGAGGAGGCCGATGACGAAGAACTGTCGGCAGATGAGCTTGAAGAGAAGAAGGCAAGGATTGCCAAGAAGGCAAAGCTGAAAGAAGAAGAAGAAGAGAAGGAACGCAGGGGCGGCAGAAGCGGCAGCAAAAAGCCTGCCGGCAAGAGGCCGAGGAAACAATAGGTGAGCTCCGGATCAATTTACAAACTAATTAACAGATTTAAGATATGTCAAAAATATCAGCTTCACAGGTAAACGAACTTAGGAAAAAGACCGGTGCCGGTATGATGGATTGTAAAAAGGCCCTGGTTGAAGCAGAGGGTGATTTTGAAAAGGCAACGGATATACTGCGCAAAAAGGGACAGAAGCTTGCCAGCCAGCGTGCTGAGAGGTCCGCAAACGAAGGAGTTGTTCTGAGTACCGTAAATGATGCAAAGAATAAGGCATATGCAATCATGCTAAATTGTGAAACCGACTTTGTTGCCCAGAACCAGGATGTGATAGATTTTACCGCTTCATTGCTTGATCTGGCTGTTGCGAAAGATTATGCAACTGTTGAGGAGCTTAAGTCAGCGGATATGGGTGGTCGCAGTGTTGAGGAGAATATCACCGACATGATCGGCAAGACCGGCGAGAAAATGGAGCTTGGCGGATTTGAGGTTGTAGCCGGTGACAATGCTTATGCATATACCCACCCGGGCAACAAAATTGCAGCTATTGCCGCACTGGGAAAAACCGAATTCAAAGATGTGGATCTGATCGGCAAGGATATCGTGATGCAGATCGCTGCGATGTCTCCCGTTGCAATTGACCGTGATGACGTAGATCCTTCGGTTGTGGAAAAAGAGATCGAGATAGGTAAGGAACAGGCAAGGGCTGAAGGAAAACCGGAAGAGCTTCTGGAAAAGATAGCCACAGGTAAACTCAATAAATTCTTTAAGGAAAGCACACTGATAAATCAGGAATTTATCAAGGACAGCAAGAAGACTGTCGGCCAGATGATACAGGCGGCTGACAAAAACCTTAAGGTGGTGGCATTTAAGCGTCTTTCGCTTGTGTAATAAGCGTTCCGCGCTTTTTACCCTCTACCACTATATCATACAGAATACCCTTCTCATTTACGTTGAAAACTATAATGGGGAGGGTATTTTCTTTACACAGCGTAAATGCTGTTATATCCATTACCTTAAGGTCCTTCCCTATGGCTTCCGCGAAGCTGAGTTCGCTGTATAGCACCGCATCGGGATCCTTCTCCGGGTCAGCCGAATAGACACCGTCAACCCTTGTTCCCTTGAGCAGAACATCTGCCTTAATCTCGAGTGCCCTGAGGGCTGCTGCCGAATCGGTAGTGAAAAAGGGATTTCCGGTACCGCCCGCTATTATCACAACATGCGACTCTTCCAGCAGTTCTATTGCTCTTTTGCGGCTCATCTTTTCGCACATGGTTTCAATGGGTATGGCCGAAAGAACATCAGCCTTTATTCCCAGGCCTTCAAGGGCCGACTGCAGAGCCATGCTGTTAATAATAGTCGCCAGCATTCCCATCTGATCGCCGCGGACCCTGTCAAAGCCCTTTTTTGTTCCCTGCAGGCCCCTGAATATATTACCACCTCCCATCACAATCGCAACCTGTGTGCCTTTGTCGGTAAGCGATTTGATCTCTGCCGCATATGAATCCAGTGAATCTGCATCTATACCGTGGCGATTGCCGCCTGCAAGTGATTCACCGCTAAGTTTCAGAAGTATGCGCTGGTATTTTCCCATTTTAATCAGATTTTTGCTATTAGTCCGTGCAAGTTAATGGTTTTTTTTAAATCATATTTTTAAATTTGCAGGTATGAACCCAAAAAGCAAACAACATGAATGAAGAACTCGATTTTTTATTTGCCGAGGCTGAGGAAAAGATGGGGAAGGCCATAGCCCACCTTGAAAA
>SLKR01000115.1 GCA_007134525.1 Bacteroidales bacterium
GGAAGAAAAGCTTACATCAAATCAGTCCAAAGCATGCGAACGAGGCAGGAAGTTGCCACTGATCAATAATCCATCCTCCAATATGTATGAGATGATAGATGAACTGGAAAAGGTCAAGGCACAAAATAAACCTTAGGCGTCAGGAGGAATCCCTTCTTTTCCCTTATGCCAAAACCGGGTAAACAACAATATTCAGTTGAAAAAACAAACCGGGCAATTAAGCACAAAAGCCATCTGCTCATCATTCCATTTCAAACCCTTTCAAAATATATTTTCCCTCCAGCTCCACTATTTTATACTGCCCGTTTTTATACAGTTGCCCGTAAGCGGTCAGTATTACACCACCTTATACAACCCTCTGTTTACATGATGTTTATACGCACAGCCTCCCGGCTGTGCCCGTAAACGGGCAAAATTACAGGTATTTTTTTCTTCAATCAAAGGCATACAGCCCTGATTTTTATCATTTTACTTTATTTGGCCCAATATATGCGTGTTTGTTTGAATGTTTACACAGGTGTCAGAAAGACTGGATACATTCATGAAAATACTGGTTATTGGCAATACAGGCAATGATCCTATCCCCGAACTGGAGGATTTCATGGAGGGGAATTGTGAAATTGCCAATGGGCTTGAGGAAGCACTGGACCTGCTTGAAAAAAGCGGAGAGGAGAAGTTTATAATTGTGGTTGACAACGGGAATTCCACATTCTACTCCCTGCTGGAAAAGCTCAAGGACGACACCGCAGTGTTCAAGGTGCTTTTAATGAATGCCAAGAGCCAATATTACATGGTAGCTGACAACAACCTGAACGTTTCGGTAATAGCCGGTTAATTTATATGTATAAACAACTATTGTATATAGTATATGGGAAATACATTGGAAGTAATGTCGGTTGATGATGACAAGACTTTTTTAAAGCTGACATCGGTATATATAAAGGGGTATTTGAAGGATTGCCGTGTTTCAGAGTACTCTGACCCGTCTATGGGCCTTTCCAGGCTCAAGACCAATCCTCACAAATCACCCGACATACTGCTTGTTGATCTGTGCATGGAAGAGCCCAACGGCCTTCAGTTCATTAACCAGATAAACCAGCACTACCAGTGGCAGGGCCTGTCGCGTCCGCCGTTCAAGATTGTGCTGATAACTGCTTACTGGGACTTTGAGGGGATATGCACCCACCCGGGGTGCCTTGCATTTGACCCCTGTTCCATGCAGTATCCGGATTCACCACTTACAGGCAGCAGGTACTGCACCAAACTGCCCATAGATGCATGCGTTCCAAAGCCCATCAACAAGGACAAGTTAAGGGATATCTTCGACCCCGAGGGGGCTATCAGCAAAACATACTTCAGCCAGCTGGACGATCTGGTGATAAATCCGGATTCTCCTCCCAGGGATTACGCCAGAATACTACGCAGGGCGCAGAATGCAAGAAAAGCAAAGACCAGGCAAGGGCATAGCAAATAATGCCCTGTGTAAAATTTTTTCACATTTTGCATGTTCAAATGATTTTTTTAGATAAAATCATTATATTTGAACCTATATAGAGAATGGCCCCGTTCAGAACAGTAAAATAAAGCAGATAATGGACAAACTAAATATTCTCCTGCTCGACGACGAACCCGCATACCTTGCCGAGCTGGGCAATATTTTAAGCAAATCCGGCTATAACCCCAAAACCGCCGAAACCCCCTCAGAGGCATTCCAGATCCTGGAAAAGAACGAAGTAGATATTGCCATAGTGGATATATGGCTACCTGAAATGAACGGGGTGGAGGTGATAAAGCGGATAAGGGAAAAATATCCGAATGTATCCCCGATAGCTATTACCGGCCACGGCGATATGAAGACGGTAGTTGACTGCCTCAGGGCAGGAGCCTCCGACTTTCTGAGCAAACCCTTCCAGTATCCCGATCTTGAGCAGGTGATAAAACGGACCTCAAGGTTCAAGGAGCTTCAGGGCAGGCTGAAGACAGTGGAGCTAAATTACAAGCATGCCCAGTCGGCACTGAAGGAGAAGTTCTCGGTAGACATCATAGGGGTGAGCTCCGCTATAAAGCAGGTTATCTCCATGGCAGCCAAGGTTGCAGATACCGATACCACCACGGTGCTTATAACGGGTGAGAGCGGTACGGGCAAAGAGCTGGTGGCCAGGAGCGTACACGCCCTGAGCAACCGCCGCAAAAACTTCTTCCACTGTGTCAACTGCTCTGCAATACCAGAAACTCTCTTTGAAAGCGAGTTCTTCGGCTACAAAAAAGGAGCCTTTACAGGTGCAAGTGAAAGCACCAAGGGCTGGTTTGAGGTGTCGCAGAACGGTACACTCTTCCTCGACGAGGTGTCGGAGCTGCCGCTGAACCTTCAGGCGAAGTTTTTAAGGGTGCTCGATGACAAGATGATAAGCAAGATTGGTACAAAAAAGGGCATAAGCGTTGATCTGAGGATAATTGCCGCCACCAACAAGGATCTTTCAACACAGGTAGAGAAGAAGGAGTTTCGCAACGACCTTTACCACCGGCTGAACTCCTTTACCATCAACATACCCCCCCTGAGGGAAAGACCAGAGGATATACCTGAGCTTATAAACTACTTTACCAGGCAGTTTGCAAAGGACTTCGGCAAAAGGGTTGTGGAAGTTGACGATGCTGTCTACCACAAGCTAAGCGAATACTACTTCCCCGGTAATATAAGGGAGCTCAGGAATATGGTGGAAAGGGCAATGATTCTTTGCGACGAGAAGATACTAAAGCTTAAATACTTCATCGGCTCAAAGTCAAACCACGGCAGCAACAATGAGTCCAAACTGACGAAAAAGGAACTTAACCTGCTGGAGCTGGAGAAAAAGGCAATAACCCAGGCACTGCATCTGTGCAGCTATAACAAGTCAAAAGCATCCGATATGCTCGGCATTACCCGCCAGGCACTGGACAGAAAGATTGACAAGCACGGTATTCCAGGCAACAATTAGGCCTTAATAATCCTCATCACTGAACAGGTCATCCAGGGATTTAGGCATCACCTTTGGCAGGGAGAAAAAGAAGCTGCTGCCCCTGCCCACCTCGCTCTCAAGCCATATGCTGCCGTCATGGCGCTCAACACAGGCCTTTGAAAGAACAAGCCCAAGCCCGGTGCCCTTTTCCATGGATGTGCCCCTGGAGCTTTCATTATAGAGGCCGTCAAAGAGCTGATCCTGCATCTCAGGTGCAATGCCAGTACCCTCATCCTCTACCTTTACCGTTATCTCGGAGTCTCCTGAAGCGGCTGATATGACTACCTTTCCTTCTTTATTGCTGAACTTAATGGCATTGTGGATAAGGTTGCGCATCAAAACAGTAAGCAGGTTCCTGTCGGCATAAATCACAAGGGTGTCGGGAATATCATACTCAATATTAACCTCTTTTTCACCCGCCTCTATTGACAGATACCTCCTTACATCCTGAATAAAGGGGACAAGTTTGATATATGTCGGATGGTAATCAAAGGAGGCGGTCTCAGCCTTTGACCAGTAGAGCAGGTTCTCGAGCATATCATAGGTGCGTCGCCCGAGCCTGTAAATCTGTGCTATTGAAGAACGTATCTCTTCCTGGCTGTAATCCTCAATGCTCTCGAACAGCAGCTGCGAAAACCCAATAATGTTGTTAAAGGGGCCTTTAAGATCGTGGGCTATGGCATAGAAGAGCTTGTTCTTGATATCATTCATCTTCTCCAGTTCATCCTTGCGGAGGCTTATCTCACGGGTCCTCTCCTCAACCTGCTGTTCCAGCTCCTGGCTTTTGTTAATCAGCTCATCCTGTTGGGAGTCAGCACCGGAGAGGTCAGGCTGTGAGAAATGGCCATGAACTATCTTCCATTTGCCTCCGTTTTTGGCCACAACCACCGACACCCTGTGATCGCGAAAGTGCACCTCTTTGCCGCGGCTGTTGAGGACCAGGTCCTTTCTTGCCATTATCAGTGCAACATCCTGGCTGATATCATATACCTCAAACTCCCTGATATCATACTTTACCGGGTCTGGAGCCTGCTCAAACTCCCTTTTCATCCGTTCAAGCACTTCCTTTTTTTCATAGCAGTCCTCATCAGGGCCTGTGCCTATCGCCGTAAGCCCTTCATCAAGGTAAGCGGACATTTTGTCCCACTCCCTGCTGCTGTAGGCCTTGTAAAAGGCGAGGTAGAAGTCAGTTATCTCCTGCCGTCTTTCCGGCTCAGCTGTCTTTTTCATGGTGCAAAACAGTTTAAAGTTATAAAAACCGGGGGCCAGGCCCTACCCGGCCATGTGAGGAAGGGTAAAGGAGAACCGGCTTCCATTACCGGGTTCACTTTCAATGTCAAGGCTGCCACCGTGCTTTTCAACAAACTCCCTGCAGAGCATCAGGCCCAGCCCGGTGCCCACCTCATTTGCAGTTCCGGCAACGGTCTCCATTGTGAAACCATCCTGTATCTTCCTGATCACTTCTTTTTCTATTCCTGACCCATTGTCTTTTACCGATACATCAACACCATCACTGCCGGCGCCGGCAGATACCAGCACGATGCCGCCCTCCGGGGTGAACTTGATGGCATTATGTATAAGGTTGCGCAGTATTATCTGAAGCAGGTTACGGTCGGCATAAACCTTCAGATCCGGGTCAATATCAAGGTTTAGCTCAATATCCTTATTGCCTGCCATCACCTCCATATGAAAAGTGATCTCGTTTACCACAGGTTTTAGTTTTACCTCCCTTGGGCTGAATGAGATCATGTCGGTTTGAGAACGGGCCCAGTTAAGAAGGTTCTCAAGCAGTTCGTATGTAACGTTCGACTGGGTGTAGATGGCGTCCAGCATTTCACGCATCTTCTCCTTGTTATAGTTCTCAAGGTTGCGGTAAAGCATCTCCGAGAAGCCAAGTATTGAGTTGAAGGGGTTTCTAAGATCATGGGCTATTATCGAAAACAGCTTGTCCTTGGTGCTGTTAAGGTTCTGAAGCTCTTTTTTCTGTTCCTCCACCTTCTTTGTCCTTTCAGACACCAGTTTCTCCAGCTCGCGGCTGCGTTCAATTAGAAGGCGGTAGGGTACACTTTCACCCTCTGCTATATCCTTATCGGGCTGCGACCAGTGCCCGTGGGCAACCTTCCAATTGCCCCCTTCCATTTTCATGATAATACTGGAGCGGTTACCCCTGAAGCAGAACTCATTCTCCTGGCTTGTAACATAAAGGTCCTTGATCGCCATCAGCAGAACAACATCCTTGCAAATCTCGTAAATATTGATGCATTTTACATCATACTCTACGGGAGAGGGGGCCTGGAAAAACTCCCTTCTGAGCTTATCCTTTGCCTGTTGTTCATCTTCACAGGCTTCATCAACGCCGGTGCCAAACATGGTAAACCCACTGGCGAGAGATGAAAGCATCTCACCCCAGTTCCTTTCTGAGTATGCCTTATAGTAAACAAGATAGGCATCCAGGATCTCCTGTTTTTTTATCGGGTCAGTTATTGGTCTCATCAAAGGCAGGCAATTTTCAACTGAACTTATTACAAAATACTAAAAAGAACCGCAAGGAGCTGTATATTGAGATCAGGAACCCGCAAGTATATGGAATATATTTAATAAATCAAAACTGAATCCTGTTTTTGACCACGTTTAAAGATATTTTATATGCGTCTGTCAAATATTTTTTAGCAAGAATTTTTACTGTGTAAATTATCTTTGGGCCATACAATAATGGAAAAGTTACAAAAAAAATTGCATA
>SLKR01000122.1 GCA_007134525.1 Bacteroidales bacterium
TATGTATAAAAAAAATATTTATTAGAATGAAATATAAGGCATTAAAGAGATATTTATATATGTTTAGCCCTGTAGATAGGTATCTGCTATATATATATCTGATATCTTGCTAACTTTACCCTTTTTACTGTTATGGCCAGGGCACCCAAAATAGTACAACTGTTTCATCCCACAGGCGGTCTCTACCAGGCCTTCCGCCATTTATCGGAAAACCACCCCGACGCATCATGGTTCCAGTCTGATAACTTCTTCCGCTTTGCATCAAAGTGGCCGGAGGCAGAGCCAGTTCTGCTGGCAGCGGTAAAGGGCCAGTTCAGGGATCCCGGCAAAAGGAAGCCCGGAGGCCGCGGAGTAGAGACAAACAAGAAGGAAACAGAGCAAGACATAATCGCAGGCTCGCTGTTGGGAGTAATACTTAGGGAACCGGTGCCGGCAAGATTAAATTTCTGGCCCGTTAAGAACCTCTACACTGCACTTACCTCCCGTGCAATAGTATACGGTGGACCCCTTCTGGAACAGGGGACCCGCCTTGAAAGGGAGATGGTACTAAAGGAGCTTCTGGAAGCATTCCAGGAACATGCCAAAAAGGGATCCGTATATACCCAGCTGCGCAACTTCTTTGACCTGTCTGATTACAAGCCGGTATTCAGGGAGATGGGCTTTGGGTGGCACGAGCACATGAACCTTATATCAGATACCTCGGGAGTTGAAAAGTGCTGGAATGAAATGAGCAGCAGCCGCCGCCGGCAGGTAAGAAAAAGCCTTGATGCCGGGGTATCCCTTATATACGATCCTTCATTAGCACAGATAGACGCCTTTTATGACTTGCTTTGCGGCCTTTACAAGAAAAAGGTGCGCAAGCCACTTCCCTTAAGGGAGTTTTTCCATGCACTATGTTCAGGTTCTTTCTCTGCGGTAAGCATCCTTTTGGAATATGATAAAAAGATAATAGGCGGCATAGTGTGTCCTCTTATGCCCGGCAGGGCGCTTTATGAATGGTATGTATGCGGGCTTGACCGTGAGTACCGTGAAAAGGACATATACCCAAGCGTGCTTCTTACCTGGGCCGCCATGGAATATGCTGCAAAAAACTCTATACCTGCCTTTGACTTTATGGGCCTGGGTGTTCCGGGCGAAAAGTACGGAGTGCGCGACTTCAAGGCACGCTTCGGCGGCACCTGGGTTGAATACGGCCGCTTTTCAAAGGTTAACAGGCGCTTTAAATACTTTCTGGCTGAGATCATCTATAATATCTACTCTATAAAAAAATAATACTATGAAAAGGTTTTACGTTTTTGCTTTACTCTCTTTACTTGTGCTGCCACTTATCTCTTCTGCCCAGCAGATACAGTATGCCGGCCAGAGGGCCAACCTGTCGGTTGCCCTTGTATCGGGTATAACCATCGAGATAAAACTCTCCCCCCTTGGCAGCGAGGAGCCCTTCTCCGAGGTGCTTGTAGACTACCCCAGGGAGGAGATATTCAACTCGGGAGAGCTTGCAGAGCCCTTCTCTGCAAGCTTCGGGCAGCTGAACCTGGATATACTGCCCTCTCCCTTAAGGGTTGTTATTACCCGCGATGACGGCACAGTGGTGCAGCAGCTTGTACTTGGGGGTGAGAGCGGCTCGGTTGAGTTCAATACCGATGCACCCGTGTTCGGGCTTGGCCACGGAGGGCCACAGTTTGACCGCCGCGGCGAGGTGTTTCCCATGAGAGACGGCTGGGGCGTATACGAAAGGCCCACTCACGGATCAAGGGTGGCAGCACCCATGATAATGGGGGCCGACGGCTGGTCAATGTTCTTTCACCACCCAATCAGCAGCGGCAATGTATTTGACCTTAGCCAAGGCAACGGCAGGTTTATACCGGATCCGGAAAAGCTGAACATACCCCTTAAGCTGTTTATAACAGCATGGCAGCAGCCCGAAGATGTATTTACCCAGTACCGGCTTATTGCCGGTGAAACTCCCATGCCCCCAAAATGGGCCCTGGGATATATGCAGTCGCACCGCACCCTCGACAGCAGGGATGAGATACTGCAGGTGGCATACAACTTCAGGGCAAGGAACATACCTGCCGATGCAGTAATATACCTGGGCACCGGCTTTACACCTTCGGGATGGAACAGGGGCCACGGCAACTTTGAGTTCAACGAGGATGTGTTCGACGACCCTGAGGAGATATTCTCAGAGCTGAAGGATCTTAACTTCAATGTTGTGCTGCACACCTACAGCCCCCCTGAGGGGCTGCACGGCTCTTCCATGGAGGAGGAGTCGGACGACCCTGTACATATACGCAACTACTGGCTCGACAACCATGAGGATGTGTTCAAACTGGGCGTTGACGGCTGGTGGCCCGACGGGGGCGAACCCCTCTCCTCTGAATCCCGCGTTGCCCGCTACCGCATGTACTGGGAGGGCCCGCTTTACAGCAGGCCGAACACCAGGCCATGGAACATAAACCGTACAGGCTACAGCGGGGTGCACCGCTATGGCGGATGGCTATGGTCGGGAGACCCGGATTCATACTGGGAGACCCTTGAGACACAGATTGCGGTGGGCCTGAACCATGTTGTGAGCCTTACCCCGTTCTGGGGAGTTGACATTGGTGGTTTTCTGCCCTCAGTGGAGCTGACAGGTGAGCTGTATGTGAGGTGGATGCAGTTTTCTGTGTTTACGGCCTCGATGAGGGGGCATGGTCGCGCCTGGCACCTGCGTCTGCCCTGGGGCTGGAACACGGGCCAGCTGGGCCCTGCGGAGGTGGATGCCTTCTCAGATGCCTTTGAGGATGGCTACCCCGACCCGGAAGAGCTGCGCAACGCACTGGTGGAACCAATAGTAAGGGAGTATTTGCAGCTGCGTTACCGCCTCATACCATACACCTACACCCTCTTCCGTGAAACCCACGACAGGGGGATACCCCCAATGCGCGCCATGTGGCTGGAGTTTGAGGATGATGATATGGCCGTTGGCCTGAGCGACCAGTTCATGTGGGGCAGCAGCCTGCTGGTGGCACCGGTATATGAGAAGGGAGCAGAGTACCGCACCCTCTACCTTCCCCAGGGCAGGTGGTATGACTTCTGGACCAATGAGACCCACACAGGAGGCGGTGAGGTAACAAGGCAGGTTGACCTTGGCACCCTGCCGCTATTTGTAAGGGAGGGGTCAATTGTGCCAATGGACCCTGTAAGGCAGTACATGGAGCAGGAAGTGGATGACCACACCACAATAAGGATATACCCTGGCGATGATGCAATGTTTAGCTGGTACCAGGATGACGGCAAGTCGCAGGAATACCTTGGCGGAGAGTATTCATGGACGCTGCTGACTTGGGATGACCAGGCCAGGGTGCTTACCATTGAGCCCGACCCGGCAAGCGAGGGCAGGGCCCCTGAAGCCACAACCTTAAGGATTAAGCTTATAGGCGACAATGTATATACAGAAGATGTAACAGAGGTAGACTGGCAGGAGCGCCGCAGGACAGAACGCCCCTACCGAATGCAGCTTGAGAAGATAAAGCTTGTTGAGTGGGACGGCACAAGGATGGAGGTTGTATTTTGATGAGTTTCAGTAAAAAAGTCGTAGTTGTAACAGGTGCCTCTGCCGGCATTGGCCAGTGCATTGCAATAAGCTATGCAATGGAAAAGGCAAGGGTGGTTATTGCCGATATAGATGAGAAAGGCGGTCAGAAAACCCTTAAAACCATTGTAGCTGCAGGCGGCAGTGGGATATTTGCAAGGTGCGATGTAAGGGAGCCGGCGGATATAGAATCCCTTTTTGGTCTTGTTGTCAAAGAATACGGCAGAGTTGATATACTTATAAACAATGCCGGGGTGTCAAGGTGGTGCTCCCCTTACGATCTTAAGGTCGAAGAGTGGGACGATATTATAAACACAAACCTTAGGAGCGTATTTCTCTGCTCCAGGGAGGCAGCCCGCATTATGAAGGAAGGTATAGGGGGCTCCATAGTGAACATAGCCTCAACCAGGGCCCTTATGTCGGAGCCCGGTACAGAGGCCTATGCTGCCACCAAGGGAGGCATACTGGCCCTTACCCACGCCATGGCAGTATCCTTATCTGAAGACAACATACAGGTTAACTGCATCAGCCCGGGATGGATCGAAACTGGAGATTATAAGAGGCTAAGGGATGTTGACCACAAACAGCACCTTTCAGGCAGGGTTGGCAAGCCCGTGGATATAGCCCGGGCCTGCCTTTACCTTACAGCCCCCGGCAACGACTTTGTAAACGGGGAGAATATTGTAATTGACGGGGGGATGACCCGTAAAATGATATATCATCACTAACAAAAAAATGTAACCATGAAAACAAGACTTTTACTTATTATTGCTTTAATGGGGTTTGTCAGCACTGCCCATGGCCAGATAAGCGCCAAGCTGATGCAGCAGATGGATGTATCCTCCACCCAGATCGCCTTTGTATATGCAGGCGACATATGGCTGGCACCCAAAGATGGCGGCATGGCTGTGCAGCTTACCAGCTCTCCCGGCGAGGAGTCGTGGCCACGCTTTTCGCCCGACGGCAGCAGGCTGGCATTCTCGGCAAACTACAACGGCAGCACCGATGTTTACGTTATGCCCGTTACCGGTGGCCTGCCCACGCGTATTACCTATGGCAGCTTTGGCGAAAGGGTGGTTGACTGGCACCCGGGCGGGGAGCATATACTATTTGCCTCTGTAAATGAGCTGGGGGTAGGCCCGAGCCAGTTCTACCTGGTTGGTGCTGAAGGAGGTATGCCCGAACGCCTTGCAGTGCCCTACGGCGAGCTGGCGAGCTTCTCTCCCGGTGGCGACAAACTTGCATACATTACCAGGATAACTGAAAACTACCCCTTCAAGAGATACCGCGGCGGCCTTACCTCTGATATTATAATATTCGACCTGGAGGATAACACTGCAGAGAACATCACCTCCCGCCGCTCCATAGACGGCAAGCCTGCATGGTCGGGCAATACTGTGTATTTTCTTTCTGACCAGGCGGAGAACATGCGCATGAACCTGTGGGCATATGATGTAGAGACCGGCTCAGAAGAGCAGCTTACCTTCTTCGATGAGTTCGACATATCCTATATGTCGGCAGACAGCGATGACCTTGTATTTGAGGTGGGTGGTGTGCTGTATCTTATGGACCTTGCGACCCGTGAATACAATCCCGTCGATGTGCACGTTGTAAGCGACCTTACACCCGAGATGCCCCGAACGGTGAATGTGGGCAACCGCATTTCCAACATGACGCCTTCTCCAGATGCAAAGAGGGTGGTGTTCGAGGCCAGGGGCGAGCTGTTCACCGTGCCGGTATCAGATGGCTACACCATGAATATGACCCGCTCCAGCGGGGCCTTCGACCAGAACCCCGCATGGTCTCCCGATGGTAAAAAGATCGCTTTCTGGAGCGATATGTCAGGAGAGTATGAGATATACCTGATGAATGCATCCGCAGAGCCCAGGCAGCTTACAAACCGCGGCAGCGGGTTCGGGTATGCCCTGTACTGGTCGCCCGACAGTGAGAAGATCGCCTTTATAGACGAGAAAAACGACATATCGGTAGTGGATACCCAGAGCGGGGAGATAACAATTGCAGGGAACACCCACTGGAATGTGGGCCACGGTCAGAGGTTCTCATACCCCATAGGCTGGTCGCCGGATTCAAGGTGGATAGCATTCACCATAGGCCATGACAATGCCCAGGAGGCGGTTTATGTGTTCAACCTTGAGAGTGAACAGCTGCACAGGGTAAGCAGCGGCTTTTACTCCGACTCAAACCCGGTATTCAGCCCTGACGGCAATTACCTCTACTACTTTACAAAAAGGAACTTCTCGCCTGCCTACTCGGCCCTGGATGAAACCTGGATATACCCGAATGCAACCCGGCTGGCGGCACTGAGCCTTTTGCCGGATACCCCTTCACTGCTGGAACCAAAGAATGACCAGGCGGCGGCACATAAGGAGGAGGATGAGAATGATAATGATAATGAAAATGACAACGACACTGAACTTGTTGTTGAGATCGACTTTACGGACATAGAGTCCCGGCTTGTGGTGCTTCCCCCCGATGCAGGCAACCTTGCGCGCCTTGGCGCGGTTGAGGGCAAGATAATATATATAAGAAGGCCCAATACCGGCTCTGCGAGCAGGACCTCCTCGCTTGTCTTCTACGATATAAGTGAGCGGGAGGAGAAGACCATAATGGAGAATGTGGGCAGCTATGAGCTCTGTGCCGATGCAGGTTCCCTTCTGGTATCCAGCCAGGGCAGGTATGGTATTGTAAGACCCGATCCGGGCCAGAGCATTGACAAGCCCATCTCCACCAGCGATATGACAATGCAGCTTATACCGCGCAAGGAGTGGGAACAGATATTCTCAGACACCTGGCGCAGGTACCGCGACTTCTTCTACGACCCTTTCATGCACCAGGTTGACTGGGAGGGGCTTCGGGAGCGTTACGGGGCCCTGCTTGAGGATGCACGCACCCGCTGGGACCTTAGCACACTGCAGGTAAACCTGATAGCAGAGCTCAGTGCAGGCCATACATATGCCTTCGGTGGCGATGCCGAAACGGTGAGCACCCAGCAGGCAGGCTACCTTGGAATAGACTGGGAGGCAGGAGAGCACGGTTACCGCATAGGTAATATAGTACGACCTGCACCATGGACAACTGAGGTGCGCTCGCCATTTGACAGGCCCGGTGTGGATGTACAGGAAGGAGATTATATACTGGCGGTAAACGGCATGGTGCTGGATACCAACAAAGACCCTTACGCATCCTTTGAGGGCCTTGGCGGCAAGACGGTGGTACTTTCAGTAAGTCGCACCGGAAGTAAGGAAGATGCCAGGGATGTTGTGGTGGAATGCCTTGCGCCCTACATGGAGAACCTGCTTCGCCGCCACGCCTGGATAGAGCGCAACCGCCTGATGGTAGAGGAGCTTTCAGGAGGCAGGCTCGGCTACATCTATATGAGCAATACCGGCACAAGGGGCCAGAACGAACTTATAAGCATGTTTTACGGTCAGATGGACCGGGAAGGGTTTATAATTGATGAGCGCTTCAACGGTGGCGGCCAGCTTGCCGACCGCTTCCTGGAGCTGCTTACCCGCCCTGTTGTATACAACCTGCACTGGAGGGCAGGGCGCGACCATACACAGCCCGTGCATACCAATACAGGCCCTATGGGCATGCTGATAAACGGCTGGGCAGGCTCGGGAGGTGACGGCCTGCCGTGGGCCTTCAAGGAACTTGAGGCAGGCCCCATAGTGGGAGAACGTACCCTGGGAATACTGGTTGGCCCGGCAACGGGCCACTCCCTTGTTGACGGGGGTGGTATCACCGTGCCCGATGCAAGGCTGTATGACAATGCAGGCCATTGGTTCTGGGAAGGGGTAGGGGTGGAACCCGACATAGAGGTGTGGGATGATCCAAATATGCTGGTTCAGGGCCGTGATCCCCAGCTGGAACGTGTAGTAGAGGAGGTTATGAAGCTGCTGGAACAGGCACCTCCTGCCATGACGCCTGCACCGCCATATGAAGACCGGACGGCACCGGGGCTGCAGGAGATATACCGGTGATATTTTTGTATTAGTGTAATATGCAAATAACGGCTTTGCATATTGATATGCATTATTGTTTTATTTATATTTGTGTGTACCCGGTAAGCAAAGCCTGTACAATACATCTTTATCATTATTATAATGTGTTGCAAGGAGTCAGCCCTGAAATATCTGGCACTTGCCTGCTTGCTCCTTCTATATTTTATCCCGACTGGAGTCTGCCAGCAAAGGTCATTTGTTCATTATACAACTAATGAAGGACTTCCCTATTCCGGTATCACTGACCTGGCAGAGGATGACGAGGGTTTTATATGGGTTGCCACACGTATGTCAGTCAGCCTTTTTGACGGGTATAACTTCACGGATGTGCCTGCCTTTTTAAGTGACGGCGCTGAGGCTGTTACCCAGACACCCCATTTTGTAATGGACATAGACGGAAGGCTGTTCATCATAAGCCGTTCAAGGTTGTTTGCTTATTATCCTGAACTGGGGTATTTTGAAGAAATACCAGTATATATTCCCGGCCTCTCATATATGGGTATTGTTCCCTGCCACAAAGGAGGCTTTTTTATAAATATTCACGGTACAATAGAATACCTTCATGGTTCGCTGGACCGCCTGGAGCCCATTTCCGGGATTGGTGAATTCAAGGGGATGTTTAGTACAGAAGAGAAATGTGTCTATATACATTCGAATAATGAACACTATCTGTATATAGCTGACTCAGGCTCTGCATATGTATACAATCACAGAACCGGCCGCCAATATATAGTGACGATGCCGGTACCAGTTAAACCTGGCGGCTTCATTTTTTTCCCTGATGATACTGAAAGCTTCTGGCTAAGCTACCCCGATACCGGTTTATGGCGGATAGACTTTAAGGATGGCACAACTGACTTTTTCTCCAACACCCTGGCTGACAGTTCAAAAAGGATATCCCACAATATGGTGCGCGACATTGTGCGGGATAAAGACGGAAACTACTGGATAGGAACTGAGAATGGCATAAATATCCTTGACCCGTCCTTTGGGATTACTGAACTTATCCAGAGCGCCGAAAACTACCCCAAAAGCCTTAATTGCAACAAGATATATAAATTTTTGGTTGACAGCAATGAAAATATCTGGGCAGGGACATATTTCGGGGGTCTTAATGTCTGGAACTCCGAAGATGATTTTTTTAACACACTGTCTGCTGGTACCGGTGATTACTTCCTCAGCGGCAGGGAGGTCAGGTGCATTACTGAGGATGATTTTGGAAATATCTGGGTAGGTCTGGAAGGGAGCGGTGTCAATCTTATTGACAGGGAGAGTGGAAAGATCACCGTTTACCGGCATGAGCCAGGAAGGAACAGCCTGAGCTATGATAATGTGCATGATATCCTGGCAGGCCCTGACAGTATGATATATATTGCCACATTCACCGGAGGGGTGAATATTTTTGATCCGGAGCAGGAGGTCTTTACCCATCTGAAAAGTGGCGATCCGGGGGGACTGCCTTCAGATATTGCATATTCGCTTTTGGCTGTGGGTGATTCTATATTTATCGGTACATCAAGGGGAGTTGCCGTCTGGAACACTCGCAGCAGGAAGTTGTCACAGCTCCATCCTGAAGTACTGGGTGATAAGCTTGGTGATTATTTGCACAGGCATGGCGACAGTATATGGATCTCGGCAAGGAATGGGATTTTTGTATATAGTATATCGGGGGATTCAATTAGCAGTTTCGACAGGCTTGCAAAACCCCTTATATCTTTTATCACTTCAGATTCAAAGAACAATATATGGATCGGTGATAACTTCATGGGGCTTTACAGGTACGATACTGCAAATGACAGTGTCTATCATTACAGCCCAGAGAGCGGTTTTCCGGCAAAAAGGGTGTTCGGGCTGATAGAGGGCAGGGAGGGTCAGCACTGGATTAGTTCTGAAAAGGGGCTGATCAAGTTCAATTACAGAACAGGTGAATATGTTCTATATGGAGCCGGCTCGGGTCTGCCCTTCACTCAGTACAATTACAATGCCTACTTCAGGGACAGCCAGGATAATATATACTTTGGAGGTATTAACGGCCTTGTATATTTTAATGAAGATAATGAAACCGGCAAAAGAGCACCATATGAGGTCGCCTTCACCGGCTTTGAGCTGTTCAACAGGAGGCTGGGCCCGGAAGACCCTCAAATTTACGGACCACTCAACCGTAACCGCCGAGTGGTTCTGGATTATTACGATAATAATTTTTCGGTTCACTTTTCGGCCCTTGACTACATAAACCCCGGAAGGATACAATATGCCTATTACCTTGAGGGCTTTGACAAGGACTGGAACTATGCAGGTAACAGCACAAAAGCCACTTATACGGGGCTCAGGCAGGGAAAATACAGGCTGCATGTAAAAGCTGCGGATGAGAACCTGAACTGGGATGACAAGGTGTCGGTGCTTGAAATAAGAGTAATGCCACCTTTCTGGCTTTCCGGTTGGGCGTATGGCATTTACGCCATGCTGATTGGACTGTCACTGTTCTTTTTTTACCAGTATACTGTCAGGATCGGCAAGGCAAAGGCACTACTGCTGGTTGAGAGGAAGGAAAAAGAGACCCAGGAGGAGCTCGGCAGGTTCAAGCTGGAGTTTTTTACCAATATTGCCCATGAGTTCAGAACCCCCCTTAACCTTATCATAGCCCCCCTTGTTAAAATGCTTAAGGAAAAAAAGACAGACGACAAGTTCTGGGCCAGGCTTGAGAATGTAAACACCAATGCAGGAAGGCTTCTTTCACTTATAAACCAGTTAATGGGGTTCCGTAAAATTGAATTAGGAAAGGAGAAGCTTTGTGTAAGGCAGGTTGATATTCAAAATTTTGTGAGGGATATCTCGGAGACTTTCATAGATCTTGCTGAAACAATGGATATTGATTTTTGTTATGATATTGAAGGTAAAAGGCCTGTCTGGATTGATCCACAAAAGACAGAGCGCATTCTTTTCAACCTCATATCCAATGCCATTAAAAATACCCCTGCCGGCGGAATGATATCTGTCTCGGTCAGATATACAAAAAACAAGCTGAAAAACGGTGTTATGGCCGATTGTGCTGAGTTCTGGGTTACCGACAGCGGGAAGGGAATTGCACCTGGGGACCTTGACAGGGTATTTGACGTTTTTCACCAGTCCTCATCTCCTTACGGTCTGTATCCTGGATCAGGAATAGGACTGGCCTATACCAGGAACCTGGTGAGCCTTCACAAAGGTGATATCAGGGTTCAGACAAAACCCGGCAAGGGCACCAGGTTTAAGTTCTGGTTACCTGTAGAAGCAGGCGTTTACTCTGATGATGAAATATACAGTAGCGATAATGGTTTCAAGATAAATATCGATGAAATGATCGCCATGGAGATCCCTCACTTAAAGTCTCATTATGATAAAAACACCACTGATAAAGAAGCTGTTCTTATAGTAGATGATGACCAGGAGATACTGGACTATTTAAAGGACCTCTTAAGCGAAAATTTCAGTGTCAATACTGCCCGAAACGGTAGTGAGGCACTTGAGCTGACCGGCAGCGTCAACCCCGACCTTATTATCAGTGATATAATGATGCCCGAAACAGACGGGCTTGAGCTTACAAAAAAGATCAAGTCAGATCTTGCCACCTCCCATATACCTGTTATCCTGCTTACCGCAAAGACCCAGATTGAGGACCAGTACGAGGGGCTTCTGACAGGGGCGGATGCCTATATTGAAAAGCCATTTTATCCGCATATATTGATTCAGCTTATCGATAATATCCTGTCAACCAAGAGGAACAATATTGAAAGACTCAAAAAGGAAGACGGCTTTTCTCCTGTTGAGATGGCCAGGTCAAGATCAGATAAGGCCTTTTTGGCAGAGCTGACTTCCATTATTATGCAGAATATTGACAATCCAGACCTGGATGTCAAGTTCCTGCTTTCCGGGATCAATATCAGCCGGACCCTTTTACATATGAAGCTCAGGAAGATCGCCAATTGTTCCGCAACCGGGTTTATAAGGATAATAAGGTTAAAGGAGGCCGCAGCTCTTCTGCGGTCAGGAGAGTATACGGTTTCAGAAGCTGCATATGCTACCGGTTTTTCCAGCCCGGAATTCTTCTCTAAACGCTTCAGGGAGTTTTTCGGACAGCCGCCCAGGGAATACCTGAGACAACTTCAATAACCACTCTACTGCATTTTTCCTTTTTACAACCTCTAATGAAGGAAAAAATTTTCAGTATGTCCCGTTTTGAACATACTGCCATGTTTTTTGAACATGCTTTCCGGAGTTTTTCCTTTTTGTGATGTTGATTTGTATCTGAGCAGTATCCATTTGACCCAGAAAAAATCCAGTGTTGTATTCACTGTTGTTTCTTAATAACCATATAACATTATTTTAATATGAGGAAAAATACAATTGTCTCATTATGCATCGGGGCAGGGGTGCTTGCTTCGTGCCAGGAGAAGAAAGAAGAAACACACTTGTTGCCCGATGTATTGTTTATATCCATTGATGATATGAACGACTGGGTTGGCTGCCTTGGCTGGAAAGAGGGGGTAATGACCCCAAACCTCGACTATCTGGCATCGCAGGGGGTTTTATTCACAAATGCACATTGTGTGGCACCCGCATCCTCTCCTTCACGTGCAAGTGTATTTACAGGTGTTTCGCCAAGCACTTCGGGTGTTTACGTCAACCAACACGACTGGAGGGACTCCCCGCACCTGGAATCTGCCATCACCATTCCTGAGTATTTCCGGGAGCTGGGATACAGTGTAAAAGGCGGCGGCAAACTGTTTCACGGATTATGCTGGATACAGACTGCATACGGGGTTGACCAGAACGATCCGGACCTGTGGGATGAGTATTTCCCTTCCAAGGAAAGAAGCCTCCCTGAAACCTACTGGCCCGAATCCGCAACTGTGGACAGTGAGGGAACAGTCAGGTGGACAAATCTTGCGGGACCGGATACTGAGAACAGGCCGTCCTACTTTTTTGATTATGGCCCTTTGGGTGAAGATGAAGACTGGGCGGATTACAAGGTGGTTGACTGGGCGATCAGTGAACTAAACAAGGATCATGACAACCCGCTTTTCCTGGCGGTGGGTATATACAGGCCTCATATACCCTGGTTTGTGCCACAGGAGTACTTTGACATGTATCCGCTTGATGAGATAGTGTTGCCGGAGACCCGGGATGATGACCTTGAGAATATCTCCGAAGTTGCACTCGGATGGCTGCGCCGGGGCTGGCAGCGGTGGATGATAGATAATAATGAATGGGGGAAAGCGGTACAGGCCTATCAGGCAAGTATCAGTTTTTCTGATGCAATGCTGGGCAGGCTTATTGACGGTCTTAAGGAGAGTGGCAAATTTGACAATACGATCATTGTTCTGTGGTCGGACCATGGTATGCACATTGGTGAAAAGGAGCACTGGGAGAAATTTACCCTGTGGGAAAGGTCTACCCGTGTACCGATGTTATTCTCCGGTCCTGGTGTTGAGTCAGGGAAGACATCCGGTGAAGCCGTAAGCCTTCTGGATATTTTCCCGACCCTGGTTGAACTGACAGGCAATGAACCCTTCAAACAGCTGGAAGGAGAATCTGTAAAACCACTATTGGAAGATCCTTCTTCTTCCAGGGCCAGGCCGGCGGTTACAACCTGGCATTTCCGTAATCATGCAGTAAGGGATAACAGGTGGAGGTACATTCAATATCATAACGGGGATGAGGAGCTATATGATCATCACTTCGATCCCAATGAGTTCAATAACCTGGCAGGTGACCCTGCTTACAGGGATATTATGGACTCACTCGGGCAATGGATCCCCCAGGTAAATGTGGATCCGATATACTAATAATATTCACTCTAAAATAAGAGGTATAATGCACAATAATAATCTAATGGTTGTTTACAGGCCTTTATTATTAACCCTTTTGCTGTTGCTGAATGTAATGCTCCTTGAGGGCATTACTGCAGGCAGCTCTGAAAATCCAGGCCAGGCATTGACTGTTGGAGGTATAGTTTTCCACGACGTTGACAAAAGCGGTGTTTTTGATTATGAAGTTGATATACCACTGGAAGGGGTTGCTGTTTCCAATGGCAGGGAGGTGGTTTACTCCGGCAGCGACGGATCATACAACCTCCCGCTTCGTGACCCTTCAGTAATATTTGTTATTAAGCCAGGAAACTGGATGGTACCGACCTGTGATATGAACCTGCCCAGGTTCTATTACTTATACAATACGGAGGAGTTGTCGGGCGACTCTTTTGAAGGACTTCCACCTTCAGGGAGCCTTCCTTCATCTTTGGACTTCCCTTTGTACCCCAGTGATGAACCCGATACTTTTCAAGTACTTGTGTTTGGAGATACCCAGCCCAGGGATGACAGGGAGATCCATTATATAGCACATGATGTGGTGACAGAGCTTATTGGCAGTGATGCAGCATTCGGTGTAACCCTTGGTGATGTCGTATTTGATGACCTTGACCTGTATGATCATATAAACAGAACAGTAGCGACCATAGGTATACCCTGGAGTAATGTGCTTGGAAACCATGATATCGACTTTACGGCTGATGATGATCATAATGCCAGGGGTGTTTTTTACAGAACATTTGGCCCTTCATACTATTCATTCTCATATGGATCTGCGCATTTTATTTTACTTGACAATATCAGATGGATCACAGAAGGTAGTGAACGTTATTACCGTACAGGACTCGGAGAGGATCAGATGATCTTTCTGCGCAACGAGCTGACCCGTGTTGGCAGAGACACTCCTGTCTTTATAATGACCCATATCCCCTGGTACGGTCCTGGCGGGGGTTTTTACTGGCAATATGAAGAGGAAAAGAATGAACTGTTAGGACTGCTTGCAAAGTACCCTAATACTGTTTCGCTGGTTTCACACCATCACAAACATTATCACCTTTTTCTTGACAGTGAACATGGTTTTCCGGGGGAGGAGCCCCACCATATGATAAGTGTGGGCTCAGTCTGTGGTGCTTGGTGGACAGGAGCACCTGATGAGTATGGTATACCTCATGCAATGATGTCGGATGGGACACCGACATCATACACAAAGCTTCATATAGATGGTAATGACTGGAAGCTGGGGTGGAAGGCTGCCAGGAGGCCAGATGACTTTCAGATGCATATACATGCTCCGGATGAGGTTCCTGTTGATCTGCTTGGGCAGACAAATGTAACTGTAAATATCTTTAATGCACTGCCCGATGCTAAGGTACGCATGAGGATTGCAGGTGAAGATGATTGGATACAGATGCAAATGGTTCGCAAGGACGATCCAATCAGGGTTGCTGCACTGGAGTGGGAGAGAAATCTGGAGGAAACTGCATGGCGGCCTCTGTCAGGCCTACGTCATTACGGACATGTCTGGGAAGCACTGCTCCCCGATGATCTGCAACCAGGGGTACATGTCATACATGTGGAAGGTAATGATAAGTGGTGGAATTACAGCGGAAGCAGGATATTGCGGATAGAATAGACAGGGTTGTTTTATACAGACTAATGAATATCTCTTTATCAGTTAAATATTGTTTTAACAACAAATATATGACCGCCTATGGAACACATACAACAAAAAGAGACTTTTTATCACTGTTCATTTAAATCAAAACACATGAAGGACAAATTGAATAAAATAAACAATCGCCAGCGGTCAAAAGCCATTACGGATATTATATCTGCCGCAGTATTGGTGTTCATGGTTTTTGCCACAGGATTAACCGGCTCATTTGCTGCTCCTGTTAGTACATCAGAAGTGGGGCCATTAGTTGAACTCAACATCCAGCAACAGCAAAGGGAGGTAACAGGTGTGGTTTCTGATCAGAATACGGGTGAGACCCTGCCTGGAGTCAGCGTATTTATCAGGGGTACCAGTATTGGTACGATTACCGATATAGACGGCCGTTATTCAATAAATGTAACCGCATCTGACCAGGTTCTTGTATTTTCTTTTGTTGGGTATGCACAGCAGTCTGTGGTGGTGGGAGACAGACGTATAATAGATATGGAAATGCCTGTTTCTGCTGTGGACCTGGATGAAGTTGTGGTTATTGGCTACGGTACTCAGCGCAGGGGGGATATTACCGGCTCAGTATCGAGCGTGTCCAGGGAAGAGTTCAGGGCAGGAAGCGTAAGGGATGCCGCCCACCTAATACAAGGTATAACACCGGGGTTGAATGTTGGTGTTACAAGCGGGGACCCGACAGCCGGAACTACAGTTTCCCTGAGAGGGATTTCTTCACTACTGGGTGATGCAGAGCCCCTTGTTATCATTGATGGTGTGCCGGGTGATCTTAAGTCGGTAGCGCCTGAAGACATTGAATCCATTAACATACTAAAAGACGGTGCGGCTGCTGCCATATACGGAACCAGGGGTAATGACGGTGTAATACTGATCACCACAAGAACGGCCGAAAGAGGTGTTTTCGGTATCGAATACAATACATATCTGGGAACCCAGGAAGCCTCAAGGACACTGGACTTTCTCACTGCTGCTGAAATGAGGCAGAAGATAAACGAAGGATATGGGTTTTACGACTATGGTTATGATACTGACTGGCACACGGCAATAAGCCGTGATTTTCCACTTCAGCACAATCATCATTTGTTCGCCCAGGGAAGTACGGGAGAATCCGACTATACCCTGTCTGTAAGCTATAAGGACTGGGAGGGCCTCTACATTAACTCAAACAATGAGGAACTGCGTATGAGGGTGAACCTGAACCATACTATGTTTGAAGATATGCTCAGGCTGAACGTGAATATGACAACTAACCGCCAGAACCATAATGCCGGTACCGACTGGGGGGGTAGTTTCCGGAACTATACATTCGCTGACGCTTTGCTTTTTAATCCAACGGCAAGGGTCACCGACGATGAAGGCAACTGGGAGGAAGATCCTGAAGGCTACGGACCAAACCCCGTAGGAATTCTTTCGGAAAGCATAGGGGATGCATCGATAAGGGATATGCGCCTGTCTGGAAGTCTGAACTTTCAGCCTGTTGAAAGGCTAAATATCAATCTGCTCCTTTCAAATAATATAAGGAGAAGCTCCTATACACATGAAAGGACCTTTAACCATCATTCAACCATTGTTGGAGGGGAGAACGGATATGCCGCTCAGGGCAGCAACAACAGGGAAACCTTGCTAATGGAGTTTACCACAAATTATGAATTTTCCGTTGAAGATCATAAGTTCACTTTACTCGGTGGCTACAGCTGGCAGGAAACTGTATGGGAATCGGTGCATGTCAATAACTGGAGGTTCCCAATTAGCTTGCCTCTGCCTCAAAATATCGGTCTGGGTGATGCCCATTCGGCAGGTCAGAACCGGTTGCAGTCAAGCAAATCCATGTCAAGGCTTATAGGCTTCTTTGGCCGGGCCAATTACAATTACGACAACAGGTATATGGTAATGGCGAGTGTCAGAAGAGAGGGGTCCTCACGATTCGGATCTGATCACCAGTGGGGTACTTTCCCTTCAATTTCTGCCGGATGGCGGATAAGCCAGGAATCATTTTTCCAGGATGCCGCTTATGGTGATATTTTTGACAACCTCATGCTTCGCGTGGGTTACGGAGTAACAGGGATAGAACCTATAAACCCATATTTGTCGCTCACCATGTTGGATTTTAGCGGCAGGGGGTTTTACGAGGGACAATGGATGTTTGGTCTTGAACCATCACAGAACCCCAATCCTGATCTGCGCTGGGAACAGCAGCAGGAGGTAAATATTGGTCTGGAGTTCTCACTTTTCAACTACCGGCTTGGTGCGGAATTCGATATATACCAGAGGAACACCAAGGATATGCTTTGGAACTTTGCAGTGCCTGTACCTCCTTATCTGTATCCGGATATGCTTATTAATATTGGTGAACTGGAAAGCAAGGGTTTTGAAGCGCATTTAAAGCTTGTTCCGGTCAGGACCCGTGATTTTGAATGGAGAACAGATATTGGTTATTCAACTAACGAGAGCAGGCTTGTGGCTCTTGGCACCAAAGACTTTGAACCCGAGCGTGATTTTTTCTATACAGGACATGAGGGACATGCCCAGCTAAGGGCGGGTACTCACCGTGTAGAACTTGGTGAAAAGATCGGTAATTTCTGGACATGGAAAGTTGTTGATATTGACAGTGAAGGTTTTTGGATTGTAGAAGATAAAGATGGAAATCATATTCCATTTGCAGATGCAACAACAGATGACCATATGGTTGTTGGTAACGGTATCCCGGACTACTACATAAACTGGAACCACCAGTTCTCTTACAGGCAGTTTGATCTCGGTCTGAATATGCGCGGGGCTTTTGGCTTCCAGGTATTCAACCATACATTTATGCGTGTTGAGAACTCCAACATAACCACTCACAATGTTCCAAGATCTACATACGACGAGGTCTTCGGGAAAGCAGTGATGCGTGACTCTCCGAACTTTGTGAGCTATTATATCGAAGACGGTGATTACTGGAAAATAGACAACATCACTCTTGGATATAATTTCCGGCCTGGCAGAATTGAATTCCTGAGCAATGCAAGGATATATTTCTCAGTTCATAATGCCCTGACAATTACCGATTACAGGGGTGTCGATCCGGAGGTGAGGCATACAGGCCTTGACCCGGGCAAGGACAGTATGGGAAAGTATCCCACCATGCGGTCTTTCATTATTGGTGCAAACATTACAATTAGGTAAACAAAAAAACATATCACCATGAAGAATATTATTAAAGTTTTTTTAGTACTGGTTTTCCTCACCCCTTGCCTGTTTGTTTCTTCCTGTACTGACCTTGAAGAAGAAGTGTATACTGGCATAAAGGCGGAGGATTTCAGACCGGATGAGAAGGATATCGGGCTGTTGTTGGTCCCGGCATATAACCCAGTCAGAAATCTGAAAATTGGCTGGAACGGACACCGTGAAATGATGATGGAGTCTGCAGACATTATGGTTGTTCCTGTCCGTGAACGTGGATGGTTTTACGATGGGGGTATATTCCACAGATTACACAGGCACAACTGGACAAGCACTGACGGACACCACAATTCCGTTTGGAACCATAGCTGGCGTGTTATCAATACATGTAACAGATTAACTTATCAGATTGAGTCGGGGGAGATCACACTTGGAGCTGACCTGGAAACAAAGGTCTTAAATGAACTAAGAGGGTTAAGGGCCTATGCTTATTATATTATTCTTGACAGCCACGGTAACATTCCCATTTCAACCGATTTTGCCGACCCTGAGCCGCCTCAGCAATATTCCAGAAAAGATGCATTTGATTTTGTTGTGAAAGAGCTTTTGGATGTATTGCCTAATCTGGAAACGGAGGTTAGTTCCAGGACTTACGGAAGGTTTACAAAATGGGCCGCCCATGCGACACTTTCAAAGCTCTATCTTAATGCTGAAGTATACTCAGGCACACCTATGTGGCAACAGGTCATTGATAATTGCGATCATATTCTCGCATCCGGTAATTTTGCAATGGCGGATGATTACAAAGAACCATTCCTCACAGATAACCATAACTCATCTGAGATCATTTTTTCGGTTGTAAATGATGAGAGTGAGAGCAGTCCAAACTTTCAGTTTCATTACAAAAATCATCATCCGAACTTCAGGTTTGTCAAAAACCTTGAAGGATCTCCTTTTGGGGGAGGTTCCGGAACGCCTCAGTTTGTCGATACGTATGATTCTGATGATTCCAGAAAGGAGAAAA